>JAEZDD010000003.1 GCA_023429785.1 Bacillota bacterium
AGCAAATTCCTTCCCCTTTGTCAAGGGTATTTTTAAAGTTTTTTTGGTTTGGCTATATCGTATACCTTCCCCCTTAATATACATATTATTATGTTTATTATATCCAAAGATATATTTATCATAAAAAAACCGGCTGTGTATTGTTGATTCTTTATTCCTTTCAAAGATAATTGCGCTATATTATTAATGTATGCGGTATAAAATTTTATTAGTCACTTATTTATTAGCGCTTATTTTAATTATAGTTGTACTGTATTGTGCAACTATTAATATAGTAAAATCTATTTTATTGTAAATATACAAAATAATCATATAAACAAATTTGAATTTATGTAATATTTTTCACTATATTTATGTTGATATTTAGCAAATTATATGATATAATGCTATTAAAGCAAAGAAGCACGGCTTCTTTGTTTATTTTTTTAAGAAGGTGCTGTTATGTTGAACTCAAGAAGCGAAATCAAAGTATTAAAATCCTATACAGAACGATTTGCTAACTGCGACCTAAGCATTCAGATTGATGATAATCACCTAAAGCAGCTTGACACAATTTCACGTGATATTAATAATTGGGTGGGTTTGTTAAATACTTATATTCATGATATTTCTGGAGTTTTAGCCCATATTTCAGCCGGCGACCTCACAGCTGAGCTTTCAAATGAGGATAGCTTTAAGGGCGACTTTATACCTATTAAAAATGCACTTAAAAAAATTATAAAATCATTGAACAAGATTTTTATCAGGATTGATAACGTTATGGACAACATTGAAAAAGTAAGCAAAACAAATAAAATCCAGACTCATCAGGTTGCCGAAAATGCTGTCATTCAGTCATACAATATAAAAGCGCTGTCTGAAGAAATCACAAAGATTTTCGAAAAGACAGAGCACAATCAAAAAAATATAAGTATTATTTCTGATTATATAATTCAGGCGAAGGATGAATCGGAAAAGGGCAAGGAATCGATTGAAGAAATGCTGAATTCTATCAGCAAGGTTCTTTCTGCTGTTGAAAACATTAATAATGTTACTGAATTTATTGAGTCAATTTCTAGGCAGACAAAAATCCTTTCGATAAATGCTTCAATCGAGGCATCTCGCGCCGGTGCTGCCGGGAAAGGCTTCGCCGTTGTTGCAACTGAAATAGGAAGTCTTGCAAAACAGACGTCGGACAGTGTCCAGAAAACTGCTGAGCTTATTGAAGAAAGCATCAACCAGGTCAAGCTAAGCGCGCAGATTGCTAAGGATACCAGCAAAAGCTTTAACAGCATTCAAAGCTCAATTGATAAAGTCAGCGACAAAAACGACAATATTGTTGAGGATACGAATTATCAGACTTCTTCACTTAAAAAAATTGTCAGCATAGTAAATAGTATTTCCGACAAGGTCGAGTCGAATGCTTCCTTTGCAAAAGAAAATGCCGCAGGCAACGAGACACTTTTAAATGAACTTCAAGACCTGAAAGAGCTTTTAGGTTATTTCGTTTTAGAAGGTCAGACTAAGGACAGGATGATTGACAACGGACTAATCGACAAAGTTGTTGATAAATTTGTTGAGAATTTTATTGCCTATGTCGAGTCCTCAGAAGATTTTAACGACATACTGACGAAAATTATTTTAAACAGTGATATAATCGAATGTGCATATATTCTAAACGAAAATGGTTTTCAGGCATCTGATACAATAATGAACCCATCGCTTAATACTGAACTTTCAAATGATTTTAAGCCGGCACTTATCGGTCACGACCATTCCCATAAAAAGTATTATGTCAAGGCAATGGCTAAACAATATGAGACGAATAATCTGCAAACGTCTGTTGAATATATTTCTGGTGCCACCGGGAATTTATGCAAGACCTTTTCGAAGGTTTATCTCAGCGGAAAATGTAAATACGTTTTATGTATTGATGTTAAATGTATGAAATAGAGTTAATTTAAAACAACCGGCTGTTAATAGCCGGTTGTTTTTTGCATATATTAAGTTTAATGCTAATCGGATATTAAGAGAAAAAATCAACGCTAATAGAATATACTTTTCCGTCAATAAAACTAAAGTAAATATTATTTGAACTGTTTTTAGTATCAGAAATGCTTATAGAATTCTTATCCGTATTATTTTTTATACCGAAAGCAGAAATAACTTCATCATAAGTGCTGCCAATCTTAATACCATTAACTGTTAAATTGATTTTATCGGATGAAGTTTTATCAATATCAAGCTTTTCAATACTGCATTGCTCGATAGGAAGACTGCTTTTTGTGAGGTTGATAGCTCTGACAGAAATGCTGTAATCATCATTATAGCCATAATCATAGCCGTCAGCATCAAGTGTGGTTTTTGAATATTTAACTAATCCGGTGATTTCGGATGCGCTGAATGGAAAAGCTGTTCCCTTCCCGTTAAGAGTGTAACTTATTTTTGAAAAATCATATAAATTCTCATTTGATTGAGTACTTGAATCTGAATTTGAATTTAATCCGCCTAATCCACTTGTGCCTTTTGACATAAGTCCATTGACAAAATCAGTCCCGAGCGAATCGGTTAATTTTTTCGAAAAGCCTTCAATATCAACCTTTGCTAAATATTCCTGCATTTCAGTATCCTTCAAAGCGTTATATACCTTCGTGCCTGATGCCGGAAGCTTAATGTCAGCAACCTGAGTTTCTTCATATGAAACATCAAGAGTGAACAGCATTTCGCTGTCAAGGTTAACAACCATATTTATGCTCTGCTTTTTGTTATCAACCTTGCAAGTCATTATAACCTGACACTTCTGACCATTTTCTTCAGAAGTAACCGTTACAGTACCGTTGACAAGATTTTTATCCTTATTAACAATTTCATAATCCTTGAAATCTGCTTTCGCTGAAACAGTTTTCCCTTCAATATCAAAGCTTTCAACGATTGAGCCGTTCATTTTATTGCCGTCTTTTGTCAGGTTCCCTTTAACTGCGAAAAGCTCTTTCCCATCAGTCTTTCCCCATGCGTTTATTGCATAATTCTTATCATTATCAATCAGTATATAGCCGCATGAAATCTCTGAATCCTTTTCCTTTGAAATTATCTCACGACCGCATACAACCTTGTTGCTGTCTATATATGTATTCAAGGTTAGGTAGGTGTTTTTTACATTAAAACTACTTTCATCTCCAGTATAACCATAGAAGGACGGTTTGTCTTTCTCATTCTGGAGTGAATCAATTGCACTTTGAATTTGAGTATCATAATCGGTATCTTTTAAAATGCCTGTATCAACAATAAGCTTCTTCAAAGCCTTGTCGTTTTTAGCTTCGTTAAGGACATTATTAATTATATTAAAAAAGTCCTCGTATGTAATATCATAAGAAAGCTTTGTATAGCTGTAGCCAGCGCCGTCAATATCACCAGTCACATTGTTCTGGCGGGATACCGTTGATTTTGGATTTAAAATAATATTTGAATATCGTGAAATGATATCAACTATTTCAGAATCGGTCATAGAAAATGAAACATCGCCGTTCGGCTTAATTTCAGCCTGATTCAGCGGTAAGTTAAGCTGATTAGTAATTGAGCTGAGTGAAAGCCCTTTGCTCTCAAGATACGGAGCCAATTCATCCTCCTTTAACGATAAAAATGAATCGGAAAGCTCAGGAACCTGTATGTAAGCCATTTTAGTATCCGAATCCTCTGAAATATTCAAAGTCACCAGCTTTTTGTTATCATAATCAACAGAAATATTCTGAGAGCTTTTCTTATCCTTTGAGCCAAAGCTGGCATTTAAAGCGACACTCTTAACATCAGAAACACCAAGCTGACTGATTAGCTTATCTCCTAAGGTTGCTTTTAAAGATGTGTTATAACCCTGCTCATTTTCTCCGTTTGCAATATTACTGACTTTTTTATACAGCTCTGAGGCTGATTTTGCCGTTGTATTTGTATATTTTGAATTAACCTTGCTATATAGTCTATCAGGACTTAAAGCAATATTATCAATAGTGTTGCGAACCGGTGCTATAAAAGCATAGGACAAAAAGCTCCCTCCTATAACAACAGCAAGAATTATCGCAATAACAGACAATACTTTTGTAGCTTTTCCCATAATTAAACCCCTTTCAAATATAGAAATCCAAATTCATAATATCATTTTTGTAAATTGTTGTCAACATTTTTATTGTAAAAACAATGCTCCATTTAACTGAAGCATTGTTAAGAATTTTATTGAGGGATGCCGAAGGAATAGCCTTTTGATTTAAGATTATCAATTAATTGTGAAAGAATTTCCGTATTGGTTTTTGAAACTGAATGAAGAAGATAAATACATCCGGGGTGAGCGGCATTTGTCACTTTTTCAAGAGCGACCGAAGGTTCCATCTGCTTTGCGGGGTCCCAGTCGGCATAAGCATAGCTCCACAAAACTGTTTTATAGCCGCATAATTGTGTCACTGCTAGAGATTGCTCTGAATATTCTCCCATTGGAGGTCTGAAAAGCGTCATTTCATAATTAAATTTCTGTAACATATATTCATCAATGCCCAGAATTTCATTTTTGGCTGTATTAATATCTAAAGTCGGCATAGAATAATGGTGAACAGAGTGATTCCCTAAAGTATGCCCCTCATCAATCATTCTTTGAACAAGTGCTTCATTTCTGTTGACATAATCCTGTAAGATGAAAAAGGTTGCTTTAACTTTTTTCTCTTTTAAAACGTCAAGAATTTTCGCAGTGTATCCATTTTCATATCCCTGGTCAAAGGTTAAATACACAATATTTTTTTCATCTTTTATTGCATAAGAATCATATTTCCCAAACTGGGCATTAAAATCAAGCGAGCAATATGGCCTGTTTTGTGCATCAAGTCTTAATCCCTGACCGAATCCAATTTTCTTAGTATTAAGCTTTGAAATTTCTTCGACTGTCAGCTTTGAGAAAGCCTTTGAAGGCTTTAAGCTGTTGTCATTTGTGCCTGAATCATCATTAAATGGGAAGCTGTTATAATTGCTTGCATCTGGATTAACTAACTTATTAGTTGTGATAACTGAATTGGTTGATGCTATTGTTGTTGCGTCGCTTATAATGCTGCTTTCATTTTTCGAGTTAGTACAGGCTGTCAAAAGGGAAACAAGGCATAAAATAAAAATGGCTTTTTTCATTAAATATTTACTTCCTTTCGTGCAAAAATTAAAGCTGAATTGTTTTTTGAATTTCTTATTACTATTTTCCCCTGAGACGTATTTAATATTGAAGGTAATTTCACGAGAATTGCTCGCCACTTTTTTAATTAAAATTAAACAAAAAGAATGTGAAACAAGTTCACATTCTTTGGTTTTTATTCATCCAAATAAGACTTGACTAAAACCTGTAAAAGTTCATCTCGGTCAATATGTCTAATTAAGCTTCGTGCATTGTTATACGTGGTTATGTATGTCGGGTCCTCAGAAAGAATATACCCGACAATCTGATTAATAGGATTATAACCTTTTTCACGCAATGCGTCATATATTTCGGTTAATGCTTTTTTAAGCTCGCCTTCTTTGTCTTCACTGACTGAAAAAGTCATTGTCTGGTCGTGCATAATCTTTCCTCCTTAAACAAGTTAATTTTTCAAAAAATATAGTTATCATTTAATAGTATTATAACCTAAATTTTTAAAAATAACAATACAAAAACATAAAATATTTTAATCAATTTAAGAGAAATTATGCGCGGAGACCAGCCCCAATTTTTTCTAATTCTTTTAAGGATTTTTTCATTGCATTATCCGCCTGCTCGTCTGTCAGAGTGCCCTCATGTGAACGCAGAACGATTGAATATGAAACGCTTTTCTTCCCCTCTTCAATCTGCTTCCCCTTATAAACATCAAAGAGCTTTATGCTCTCAAGTATTTTCCCACAGCCTGTTTTTATCGCTTTCTCAAGCGTTGCAACAGTTATGCTGTCGTCACAGATTATGCTGAGGTCACGGGTTGTCGCCGGGAATTTTGGAAGAGGCTTGTATCTTCCTTCAGGGTCAACAATTTCAAGCATTTCAGGGATATTCAGCTTCCCTATATAAGCTTTTGTTTCAATTTCATAGTTATTCAAAACCAGAGGATGAACCTCACCGAAACAGCCGATAACTGTTTCGCCCTTCGTGATAACCGCACTTCTGCCCGGATGGAAACAGCTAACCTCTTTCACTAGACTGTCATCCTTGAAGGCTGAAAATTCATAGTCACAAATTCTTAGCGCCTTTAGGATTTCTTCAACTGCACCCTTCATTGTATAAAAATCAGTATCATCGCCATAGGAGCCTAATGTAAGTCTTTGTGGCTCGTTCGGGAGCTTATCAGAAGAAGTAACAATATACTCGTTCCCGATTTCAAACAAATTCGCTGATGGATTTCGATAATTATAATTTCTTGAGAGAATTTCAAGCATTGATGGGATTGAGGTTGTTCTCATCACACTTGTATCTTCGCCGAGTGGATTCATTATGGTTACTGTATTGCGAAGCTCGCTGTCATCTGGAAGCAATATTTTGTCAAAATATTTTGGGCTGATAAATGAGTAGGTCAGAATTTCATTGAAGCCTAGCGAAACCATTGAATTCTCAATCGCTCTTGAAAATTTCTGTGCTTCAGTGAGCTTCGCCTGAGCAAGACCTTTTAGCATTGTTGACGGGATATTGTTATAGCCATAAATTCTGGCAACCTCTTCGGCAATATCAGCCTTGCATTCAATGTCAATTCTAAAGCCCGGAACATATATTGTATTCCCCTCCAGCTTAAAGCCAAGTCTGGTCAGATACTCCCTCTGAGCTTCTTCAGGGATTTGTGTCCCAAGGAATTTGTTAATCCATTCCGGCTCAAAGGTTACAGTTTTCGGGGTTTTGTCGGAATAATCAGCGTCAATTATATTCCCGACAACCTCGCCGGCACCAAGCATTTCAACTAGCTCGAATGCTCTTTTTATTGCCGGAAGCGCGTTTTGTGGGTCAAGCCCCTTCTCAAAACGAGCTGAAGCGTCAGAACGCATACCCAGCTTTTTAGCGGTCAAGCGGACACTTGCACCGTCAAAGCAAGCTGATTCAAACACAACGGTTGTTGTATCGTCCATAATACCGCTGTATTCACCGCCCATTACACCGGCGACGGCAATCGGCTTTTTTTCGTCACATATAACAAGCATTTCGTCAGAGAGCTTTCTTTCAGCTCCGTCGAGAGTAACAATGCTCTCACCGGCCTTTGCATTCCTGATGACGATTTTATTCCCCTCAACATATTTAAGGTCAAAAGCGTGCATAGGGTGACCGTATTCAAGCATTACATAGTTCGTAATATCAACGAAATTGTTAATCGGACGGACACCGCTCGCACGAAGTCTTTCCCTCATCCAGCGTGGGGACGGCTCAATTTTAACATTTTTAACTATGCCGGCAATGTATCGTGGGCAAAGCTTTTCGTTCTGAACATCAACAGAAATATAGTCAGAAACATTTTCGTCATTTGAATTATTCTTTGGTTCACTTATTTTTAGTGGCACGTTGAAGGTTGCGTGTGCTTCCCTCGCCAAGCCTAAAACGGAAAGGCAGTCAGGTCTGTTTGAGGTTATCTCAAACTCAACGCTTGTATCATTTATCCCGACAGCAGTATGAATGTCCTCGCCTATTTCACAAGCTTCCTCAATTATAAAAATCCCGTCTGAAATAGCGTATGGGAAGTCATGAGTTGTCAGATTAAGCTCGCCTAGTGAGCAAAGCATTCCATTGCTTTCAACCCCGCGAAGCTTCCCCTTTTTAATATTAACGCCGTTTGGAAGCTTTGAGCCATCTAGCGCCACCGGAACCTTTGCACCGGCAAAAACATTGCTCGCACCTGTTACAATCTGGACTGGCTCGCCTTTCCCGACATCAAGCTGACACACAACAAGATGGTCGGAATTCTCGTGAGGGGTGACGGATAAAACCTTCCCCACCACAACATTTGAAACTTCCTCGCCCTCAATTTCAAAGCCTTCAACCTTTGAGCCTGACATTGTCATATCAGAGCAAAACTTTTTTATATCACAATTCACGTCAACGTAATCAGATAACCACTTCATAGACAAGTTCATAATGTTTCTCCTTTTAATTAATATTAACAATAATTTATATATCTAACTATTGCAAGAATTTTTACTGTATTGCTGAATGTTCGTTTCTTGCTCGTGCAAGAAACGAACCAAAGAAGCACTCCTGCTCAACCGCCGCAGGCTGCTGTCTGCCGTTCTATTATCGCTCAACCTGAAAGGCGTTAACAAAAGTATTTGTGAACGGCTTTCACGGTCGCTTAAAGCATTTAAATCTTATTAGGTTGACTTTTGAAGATAATGTTCGTACTTTAAAACTGATTTAAAAAGCGCAGGTCGTTTTCATAGAAAAATCTTAAATCATTAACACCGAAACGACGCATTACAATTCTCTCAAGCCCTAGGCCGAATGCAAAGCCCGAATAAACCTCAGGGTCAATTCCACAGCCCGAAAGCACCTTAGGGTGAACCATTCCGGCTCCTAAAATCTCAATATATCCCTCGCCCTTGCAAAGCTTGCAGCCCTCGCCATGACAGCTAAAGCACATAACGTCAACCTCGGCAGAAGGCTCTGTGAACGGGAAGTGATGCGGTCTTAATCGGATTTTCGCTTCATCGCCATAAAGACGCTTCATGAGAAGCTCAAGTGTCCCCTTCAAGTCTGACATTGTTATTCCCTTGTCAACTACCAGCCCTTCAATCTGATGAAACAGAGGCGAATGGGTCGCATCAACAGCGTCAGAGCGATAAACTCGGCCCGGTGAAATTACTCTGATTGGCGGCTTGTTATTTTCCATAACATGAACCTGAACCGGTGAAGTCTGTGGTCTTAGTGAAATATCATCGGTTATATAAAATGTATCCTGTAAATCTCTTGCAGGGTGATTTGGAGGGAGATTCAACGCATCAAAGTTATAGTAGTTGTATTCAACCTCAGGGCCTTCAGCTATATCAAAGCCCATCCCTATAAAGATTTCCTTAACCTCATTCAGAACAGTAGTGAGGGGGTGAAGCTTCCCGATTTTTTTCGACTTGCCCGGAAGAGTAACGTCTATCGCTTCAGAGGAAAGAGAGTTCATCAGCTCTTTTTCCTTCATATTTTTCTGGCAATCAGCTATTGCAGCTTCAATTTCGGCACGGACTGAATTCGCCAGCTGACCGATTAAAGGGCGTTCTTCAGCCGATAGCCCACCCATCTGCTTTAAAATTGCTGTCAACTCACCCTTTTTCCCTAAAAATTTTACACGAAGATTTTCAAGCTCTTTTGCGTCCTGACAATTTTCAACCGCCAGAATTGCTTCCTTTTGAATATTTTCTAATGCTTGTTTCATAAAAAATTTCCTTTCTCTGTGAAAATATCGAATTATCGTTACTTGATAATTTAACAAAAAAGCCTTGCCCCAAGACTTTCGTCGGGACAAGGCTTTTACCTCGTTTATAAACCACCCATTTAACCAGAAGCGTCGCAAAATCACGATTACTCCCTTGTCCTTAACGCAGACATTGCGTTCTTGCTTACAAAAACAAATCTTCGGCAAAACCACTCGTAAGTGAACTTCAGCAATTTTTAGCTCACGGAAGCTTTCAGCCATCGACCCCCGCTCTCTTTATCGCACCAAAAGCCTACTCTCTTAGTCGTCATGTTTAAACTTAGTATATCACATAAAACTTCATATTGCAAGACTTTAAAATTAATTATATTGCCATTCTGACAATTTCTTTTGCCCTCTCAAGAAGGACACCCTTTGAGTTTTCAAGCTCACCATTTAATACAAGCTCAAAAAGCATTTCTAATACGTCGTCTATTATGCGCCCATTAGGAATCCCAAGCTCTATAAGGTCTCTATTATTCACGGATAAATCGCTGATTAGCATTATCCAACCATAACCTTTCCCTCAGGGAAAACCTGTTTCTTTGATTTATCTGCCCCTAAAATGGTCAGAGATAGTATAACCGATATCGGCCCGACTCTTCCAAGAAACATTAAAAATACCAGCAGCATTTCAGAAAATAAATTTGCAATTCCCGACACACCGACAGAAAGCCCGACGGTGGCAAATGCCGAAACAGATTCAAATAATGTATCAAGCCCGCTGACAGTATTTGCCGCCTTTGCGTTTAAGGAAAAATATATTGCAATTGAAGTAACGAAAATCAGAGCCATTGAAAGCATAGCAATAGTCAGCGACTTATAAACCACTGATTTATCAAGCTTTCTGCCCAGTATCGTCGTTTCCTCCTTGTTCTTTAGAATGCTGACAACCGTCATAATAATTACGGCAATAGTTGTTACTTTTATTCCGCCGCCGGTTGATCCGGGGGCAGCGCCGATATACATCAGAATTATTGAAACAACCTTTGAAACAGGGTGTAAGGATATTATATCAATAGAATTAAATCCCGCTGTTCTGCATGTGACTGATTGAAATGCACAATTCATTATCTTATCCCATAGCGACATATTTCCGATTGTACTATTGTTATTCCATTCACAAAACAAGAATGCTATTGTTCCTGTCAGTATCAGAATTGCTGTAACAATCAATACAATCTTTGTATGTAATTCAAGATGTCTTCTAATTTTATAATTTTTTAAATCATACCACACAATAAAGCCAAGCCCGCCAAATACAATCAACGCCATTGTCGTGAACAAAACAATTGGGTTGCTGTTGAATTCAGTCACGCTTGAGAAAGCAGTGTTTATCCCAAGTATATCAAAGCCGGCATTACAAAACGCTGAAACTGATATAAATATCGAAGTGAAAATTCCGCTTAAACCATATTTTGGAACAAAGGCAAGCATTAAAATCGCGGCACCAATGCTCTCGACAGCCAACGAAAATTTAATTATGTTTTTAACAAGACCCCTTGCGTCATTAAAGCCGTCGGCACTGACAGATTCAGAGGCAACCTGCATTTTCCTCAGCCCAAGCTTTTTCCCAATTGCAAAATTAAAAAATGTGATAAATGTCACAAGCCCCAGACCGCCTATTTGTATCATTGCTAAAATTACTAATTGCCCAAAAATTGTGAATTGCTGAAATGTATCATAAATGACAAGCCCTGTCACACAGGTCGCCGAGGTCGCTGTAAAAAGTGCATGATTAAAAGGAATCATCATTCCATTTTTTGATGATATGGGAAGCATTAACAAAAACGCTCCGGTTAAAATAACGCAAAAAAAGCTGAAAGCAATGGTTCTTGCTGGCGTAATCGGTTTTTGTTTCTTTTGAATAATCGGCATATTTACCCTCTTTATCTTTTTAAATGTATTTGCCTGTAGTGTTCCATAAAATAACGTTTTAATTATAGCAAATACATTTTTCAAAATCAAGATAAATTTAACTATTATTGCTATTTATTTCATATATTCTTTTTTTTATTATTTCCGCTGATTTTTGAATTGAATAATTTGAAGTCATAAACTCATAGGCATTATCACAAAGCTGTTTTCTATAATGAGAATCTGCTTTTAATATTTTCATAAAAACCGATGCCTGAATAATATCGGGATTCGCCCAAAGCTGACCCGGCTTATACATTGAATAATCCTTATCAATTTTCACAAGACTTGAATCAATGCAGCAAGCTGTCTGGACCGACATGAAGTCAGAATTCGCAGACCAGTATGAAGCTATTACCGGGGTTTTTAAAAGCATTGCCTCAGCTATAGCAAGCCCGAAGCCCTCGCTTTTATGAAGTGACACGAATACATCGGCAATATTGATTAATGAATTGACCTCCTGCTTTGTCAGCGTATTTTTTATAATGTATATGTTATTATAGCCCTCAAGCTCAGCATTGATTGTGTCTAAAATTTCTTCCGTCGGTTTGTTGATTTTTATTATAATTCCCACCGATAAATCTTCTTTTAAAAAAGCATTTTTAAAAGCCTTAATTGAGCCGATTGGATTTTCCCTTTGAATTATCGAATTTGAATCGAACATTGTAAGAAACAAAAACTTATCCTTTGGGAGGTTAAAATAGCTTCTGTCGAATTTCGGGTTTGAAGCAACACTTAAACCGTATGGAACAAACGTCACCGGAACCGGAGACTTTTTTTCTATCGCTTCAACGCAAAAATGAGATGACGCCCATATTTCGTCAACTAATGAAAATGCACTCACCCATTCATCTGGAATTTCCGTCAGCTCACAATTCCAAAAACCGATGTTATAGCGCTTGTCCCATGTTTTTTCCGGAAGAGATTGCTTTAAAGACGGAAGCTCCGGTGGATTAATATGAAAAACATTAGTACTGAATTTTGGGGTCTGAACTATTTTCCTATCCCATTTATTATCATTATGATTAAAAGGGATACCTATTTTTGCGTCAATGATTAAAAAAGGCAATGTGCTTTCACTAAAGGCCCCCGCTATTAAGCGACATTCCTCGCCTTGCCCCGTCTGGGATTTTATATTGCCGATTAAATTGACGCCGAAAGGGTATGCCCCTTTTATATATGCAATTTTTTTGGCATCCTTTATAAAAGAAAGCTCAATCATTTTTGCTTTAAGCTTTTTAAATACATCTATCGGGAATATTATTATAAGAATAGATTTTAGCTTGTCTAAAATTTTGCAGATATCCTTGACCAGCTTGTTCTTTAGGTTACTCATAGTTCACCCTCTTTCAAAATGAGTATTGATTATTATTTATATTTTTATGCTGAGATTAACATATTTTTGGTAAATCGAAGCCATAATAAATACATTAAACACGAAAGGCTATTTTTCATGAACAATAAAATTAAATTCAACCTTGAAAATGTTGATGTCACTGATATTATAAAGCAAGTGCACGAAAACATTCAGAGCCGTGGATGTGATATCGGCGAGCTTAAAAGACTCTCTGAAGGCATAAAAATGCCCTCGGCTGGCTCTGATATGCTTTTAAGCGAGCGGATAAATGAAAATCTTTCTGCTTTGAATAACACAAATCATATACAATACTGGTGGGAAATGCAGGATGATGGGAAGCTCTCATCAAAGGCAAAGACCTTTTTTAAAAAAATAATCCGAAAATATTCTTATTTTTATATGAAGCAAGTCTTTGACCAGCAGAATGCTTTCAATTTGAATGCAGCTCACTGTATAAACGACCTTTCAGACTATTGCAGGATACTTGAAAATCAGCATAATGAGCTAACGACACGTATGAATTCCATTCAGCTGTCCCTTGATGAGCTTCAAAAAGCTAAAGGCGTTTGTGAAAATAATGACAGTAATAAAAAATCGGAGGGCTTATGAGAAAAAAGCTTTGTATAGCTATTCAACGCTATGGAACTGAAATAGTCGGAGGCGCTGAAGCTTATTGCAGGGCTTATGCGGAGAAGCTCTCAAAGCTTTATGAGCTTGAGGTTATTACCACCTGTGCGCTCGATTATCAGGAGTGGAGTAACCATTATTCCGAGGGACTTTGTGACGTTAATGGCGTGAAAGTCAGGCGGTTTAAGGTTGACCTTCAGCGAAATCAAAAGTTGTTCGCTGACCTGACACAAAATATTTACAACAACAGTGACCATTCTGTTGAACTGGCTAAAACCTGGATTGACGCACAAGGCCCTTTGTCAAAAGGGCTGATTGATTTTATTGACGAAAACAGGGACAGCTTTGATTTGTTCATTTTTATGAGTTATTTGTATTATCATACGGCTGTCGGACTTCCTATTGTTAAAGAAAAGGCAATACTCATTCCCTTCGCACAAAATGAGCCTCCCATTTACATCAGAACATACAAGGAGATTTTCACTGGCTGCAAGGGGATAATTTATAATACTGAAGAGGAAATGGTTTTTATTCAAAACCATTTTAAAAATAAAGATACCCCCTCAGTTTTAACCGGCATCGGCATTGATGTTCCTCTTAAAAGCGAGTATGAGGGAAAGGACAGGGCTTTTAAGCTGACCTCCCCGTATATTCTTTATATGGGGACAATTGACAGCTCAAAGGGCTGTGACACCCTTTTTGAATACTTCAAGGAATATAAAAAGCAATACAAAAACGACTTGAAGCTTGTTCTGACAGGGAAAGAAATCATGAAGGTCCCAAAAAGCAAGGATATCATTTCTCTAGGCTTTGTAGCTGAAGAAGAAAAATATGCTGTGCTTTCAAATTGTATTGCGCTCGTTCTTCCCTCACATTTTGAATGCCTGGCTATTGCTGTGCTTGAGGCTTTCGCTTTAGAAAAGCCTGTTTTGGTTAGCGGTCAATGCGATGTCTTAAAGGGTCACTGCGTAAAAAGCAATGCGGGACTTTATTTTTATGAAAGCATTGACTTTTTGGAATGTTTGGATTTATTATATAATAAACCGGAGCTGAGAGCTGCTATGGGCATAAACGGAAAAGAATATGTTGACAAGAATTATCAATGGAATGTTATTATGGAAAAGCTGACTAAATTTTTAAATAATCAATGTGAGTGAAGGACAGTGGAATAAAATGAGGAACCTATCGCCTAAAAGAGTGAGCGACTCAATGACAGAGCATGTTCAAATACTTATGCCAGGGCACATCAATGGGTATAAGCGTTTGTTCGGGGGCCAGCTCATGGAATGGATTGATGTTGTCGCCGCTGTTGTCGCCAGACGCCACTCAAACTGCAATGTCACCACTGCCAGCATTGACAATCTTCAATTCAAGGCACCGGCATATGCAAACAGCACCCTCGTTTTAAAGGGCCGGATTACTTATGTCGGAACAAGCTCAATGGAGATTAAGGTTGACACTTTTGTTGAAGATTTGAATGGGGAGCAAAAGGTCATCAATCACGCATATCTTGTTCTTGTTGCACTCGATGAGGATGATATGCCCGCTAAGGTCCCCCCTCTGATTATTGAAACCGATGAGGAAAAGGCCGAATGGGAGGGTGGCTTGAAGCGTCATCAGCTAAGAAAGCAAAGACGCTTAGAAGATTTTTAAAAATAAATGTTTAAGTATAGACTTTTTTCTTGTTTTATTGTATAATAATAAAAGTTGTTTTTTAACATTTTTATTTCATAGGAGGAAAAGTTTCGATGTCAAAATTTAAGAAAATTTTAGCTGCAATTTCTTCACTTGCGATTGCTTTATCTTTAACAGCTTGTGCTGATACATCATGGGCAAGTAAAATTAACGGAACCGAAATTAGCGCTGGTGTTTATATATTTTACTTAATTAATGGTCAAAAGGACGCTTCAACTAAGGTTTCTGATTCTAGTAAAGATGTGTTTTCGCAAAAAATCGGTGATGTTGATGCAACAACATACATTAAGGATTATGCAACAAATGAATGCAAAAGACTTGTTGCTATCAGCGATAAGTTCAACCAGCTTGGCTTGGCTTTAACTGACACTGACAAAAAGGCAATCGCAAACACAGTTAATAACATATGGGACCAAAACGAAAAATATTATACCAATAATGGTATTTCTAAAAAGTCTGTTTCTACTATTGTTGACGCTTCAACAAAGGAAACTAAAATTTTTGAAAAGCTTTATGAAGCAAACGGACTTGAGCCTGTTCCTCAGGCTGACATTGACGCGAAATTCAACTCTGAATATGCCAGAATTAAGATGATTCCCCTCCCTTTAACCGATAAGGAGGGCAATGCTTTAAGCACAGAGGATAAGGCTAAGCTTTTAGATAAGGCTGATGCATATTCTGAAAGACTTAAAAAGGGCGAGAAGTTCAATGACATTTATGATGAATATTTAAAATCTGTTTCAAGCAGCACTGATACCTCAGGCACAGCCGATGACCCTTATAAAAACGAAATGATTGTTTATTCCGGCTATCAATACCTTGATGCTAATACTGTTTCTGAGGCATTGAAGATGAAAACCAATGACATTTTAGTTTTAAAAAGTACAAGCTATTATTTCTTAATTCAAAAGTTAAACTTACTTGAGCGTGATGATTTGAAGAAGAATTATAGAACAACTATCCTTCACGATATAAAGGATACTGATTTTGAGAAAATTCTTTCTGACATCTATTCAAAATATACAATTGAGAAAAACGAGGATGCTTATAACAGATATGACCCTAAAAAAGTTGTAAACAAAAAGTAACTCTATATAAAACTGAAAACTCCCACTTTTTTAAGCGGGAGTTTTATTTGTGATATTTTGAATTGTTCTGTATCTGAAAGGCACGATAAATTTGCTCTAGGAGCATTACTCTAGCCAGCTGATGCGGGAAGGTCATTTTGGACATTGACAGCTTAAAGTCGCAGGAGGACTTAGTTTCATCGGCAATGCCAAAGGAACTCCCAATAAAAAAGTTAATCGTACTGTTGCCGTTAAGGGCTATTGTGTTAAAGCAATCAGAAAGCTCTTCGCTCGACATCTGCTTCCCCTCTATACACATTGCAAAGCTGTAGGTTGATTTTGACTGAATGTAGCTTTGAAACTGCTTTCCCTCGTTTGAAAGAGCATTTTTAATTTCCCTTTCCGATGGATTATCCGATAATCTTTGCTCCGGGATTTCAATTATATTTAGCTTTGAAAACGGTGTCAGCCTTTTTGAATATTCCATGACAGCGTCCCTGAGATAATTTTCTTTTAATTTCCCGACTGTGACGATATTAACAGTGAACATAATTCTCCTATAAAATACAAATTGAGCCGCTTGTTGCAACCGGTGCAACGGAAAGTATGTAGTCCTTATCCCTTTTAAATTCACTCAAATGGCTGAGAACTGTGTTTTCAGCAACCTGAGGCGTATTATTTTCCTGACTTAAATGCCCAAGTATTACTCGTGTCGTCCCGCATTGGAGAAGCGCTTTAACCTGTTTCGCACATTCACTGTTTTCTAAATGCCCGTTTGGTGAGGAAATACGCTTTTTCAGCATATACGGATACTTCCCGTTCTTCAGCATCATTTCATCATAATTTGACTCAAGTAAAACAAGGTCGGAGCCAAGTAAATTCTCTGATACAGTCGGCGTAATTCCGCCAAGGTCAGTGCATACTGTGATTTTCTTATCATCAGCAGTAAAAACGGAATAGCCGCAGCTTTGAGTTGTATCATGCGGGGTCGAAAAACACTTAACGTGCATTCCCGCCGCCTCAACGCCCTTATTTGAAATCACCTCTGCCGACGACAAAGGTGAAATATGATTTCTATTAATTAAATACTCAAGAGTAGCTTCCTGTGAATAAACAGGAACGTTAAAGCGTCTCGAAAATACCGATAATCCATAAATATGGTCGCCATGCTCATGCGTGATAAAAATAGCTTTGACGGCATTATGAGCAATTCCAGAAATATCAAAAGCGTCTAAAAGCCTCTTGCAGCTGACACCGGCATCTATTAAAATCCCAGCAGACGGATTACCGATAAATGTGGCATTACCCTTGCTTGAGCTGAATAAAGGGTAGACCCTCGCCATTTTATCTCTCCCTCTCTTATGCTTTTTATAATGCCTCTCTCAACGAAGACTCCACAACTGTCTTTCTGACAATATCAGCTCCAAGAGATTTTAGCTTTCTATCAATATTCTCATATCCACGCTCAATATGCTGGATATCTTCAATTTCCGTAATTCCTTGAGCCGCAAGTCCGGCAATAATCATAGCGGCACCCGCCCTAAGGTCAGTCGCCTTGACCGGCGCCCCAACGAGCTTCCCTGTTCCCTCAATGATTGCAACCTTCCCGTCAACGGAAATATCAGCGCCCATTCGACGAAGCTCAGCGACAAATCTGAAACGGTTGTCAAATATATCATCGGTGACAATACTCGTCCCCTCGGCAAGTGTAAGTAAGGTTGAAAGCTGAGGCTGCATATCGGTCGGAAAACCAGGGTGAGGCATGGTCTTGACGCTGGCTTTTGTCAGCGGTCCTTCAACCCTGACACGAACGCTGTCGTCGTTTTCCTCGACTGTTACGCCAATTTTCCTCAATTTTGCAGTTATAGATTCCAAATGTTTGGGAATAACATTTTTAATGAGGATATTCCCCTTTGTTGCGGCAGCGGCAACCATATATGTTCCGGCTTCAATCTGGTCAGGGATAATGGCATAGGTTGTCCCCTTTAGCTGACTAACTCCGCGGATTTTGATTACATCAGTTCCGGCACCCATTATATCGGCACCCATTGAATTCAAAAAGTTCGCTAAATCAACGACATGAGGCTCTTTTGCCGCATTTTCAATAATAGTCAAGCCCTGAGCTTTGACAGCGGCGAACATTGCGTTCATTGTCCCGCCGACAGTTATAAAATCAAAATAAATTTGGGAGCCAATAAGCTGTTCAGCTGAAAGCTCAACCATTCCACGCCCGATATCATCACTGGCACCAAGCACTCTGAAAGCCTTCAGATGCTGGTCAATAGGACGGTCACCTAAGTCACAGCCGCCCGGCATCGGAACAACCGCTCTTTTAAATCTCCCCAAAAGAGTCCCTAAAAAATAGCTGGAGGCACGCATTAATCTAGCCAGCTCATAAGGAACAGTTGGGTCTGTAATACCAATCGTATTTATTTGTATTGTATTTTTATTTATAATTTTAACACTTGCACCCATTTCGTAAAGAATTCGGATACAAATAGAAACATCACTTATCTCAGGAACGTTTTCAAGAATACATGGGCCATCAGCAAGTATAGTTGCAGCAACAATGGCAACAGCGGCATTTTTTGCACCACTTATTTCAACTTCTCCAACGAGTGGTCTTCCACCTTTTATAACAAATTTCTCCAAAATCCCACACTCCCTAATTTCACTTTTATTATTATACCACACTGAAATTTAAAATAAAAGGCTTTTTCTAAATTTATATTAAATATTGATAAGTAATTTATTGCAGATACTTTGTATTGATTAGCTAATTATTGGTAATTTCTTCATATTTATTCAATTTTCATACATAAAAAGAGTCCCCCCGACTGAGAACTCTTTTCTTTTTTTATTCTATTGGTATATTCAATATCAGATGAGCTGTTTTTAACTGTTTTTCTTGATAATTGTCCCTTGACGGGTTTCTTCAATTATATATCCTTGTTCTGTAATTTTATCACGGAGCTTATCCGCTAACGCGAAATCCTTATTTTTTCTCGCTTCTTTTCTTTCCTCAGCGAGCTTCAGAATTTCCTGTGGCAATTCATCCTTTTCACGATTATAAATCAATCCCAGAACACCAGTCAGCTCGTCAAAAACCCTTGATGCCTCTTTTAGCTCACCAGCTGTTGTATTTTCGTCAATGAGCATTGTATTGATTTCACGAACAAGCTCGAAAATACTTGCCAGTGCGTCGGCAGTATTCAGGTCATCATCCATTGCCTCAATGAACTGGTTTGTTCTTGTTTTAAATATTTCTTTCGCTTCATCGGAAATATTGCCCTGTTTCGCTTGTGGGATTGTTCTTTCTATCGCTTCCTTACAGTTATAAAGCCTTTCTAAAGAAGACTTGCAAGCTTCTAGCAGCTCAAAGCTATAATTAATCGGAGTGCGATAATGAGCCTGAATCATTAAGTAACGGATTGGCTCATAGCCGAATTTTTCGGCTACATCTCGTGTCGTAAAAAAGTTCCCGGCTGACTTCGACATTTTTTTATTGTCAATATTAATATAACCATTATGCATCCAGTAGTTAGCCAGTATCGAGCCTGTCGCACATTCACTCTGAGCAATCTCATTCTCGTGATGAGGGAAAATTAAATCCTGTCCCCCGCAATGTATATCAATCGTGTCACCTATATAATGCCTTGACATGGCGGAGCATTCAATATGCCAGCCCGGACGTCCCTTTCCCCACGGAGACTCCCAGTATGGCTCGCCCGGCTTCGCCGATTTCCATACCGCAAAATCCATAGGACCTTCCTTAATGTCGTTTACATCGATTCTTGCTCCAGCCTGAAGGTCTTCAATCGGCATTTTCGACAGCTTTCCATACTCGTCAAATTTATTAGTCCTAAAATATACATCACCGTTCACCTCATACGCATATCCTTTTTCAACAAGAATTTTAATAATATCGATTATGATATCCATATTTTCGGTAACCTTAGGGTGAATATCAGCAGGGCGGACATTTAAGCCTTCGGCATCCTTTTTATACTCTACAATATATTTTTCGGAAATTTCCGTCGGGGAAACACCCTCTTCATTAGCCCGACGAATAATCTTGTCGTCAACGTCAGTGAAATTCTGAACATATGTCACGGCATAGCCACGATACTCAAGATAACGTCTCAGAACATCGAAAACACATATCGGTCTTGCATTCCCGATATGGATGAAATTATATACTGTTGGGCCACAAGCATAAATGCTGACCTTGCCCTCATTCATAGTTTTTAGCTCTTCCTTTTGTCTTGTCAGTGTGTTATATACTCTCATAAAAGTACCTCTTTTTAAAGATTGGGCAGAGATTAATCTGCCCTTTATTTTTCTAGTTCCTTAAGTTGTTTTTCTAGCTTTTCTATCCTCATCAGGTGCTTGCAAAGCTCCAGCGACACAGGGTCCGGCATATGAATCTGGTCTAAATCCTGACAAGACTTTGGCTTTGTTACATCACGATTAACTATTCTAGCCGGAACACCGACAGCAGTTGAATTCGGTGGAACTTCCTCCAGAACCACTGCATTAGCTGCGATTTTAGCGTTATCGCCAACCTTAAACGGACCTAGAACCTTAGCACCGGCACCGACCATAACATTGTTCCCGAGTGTCGGGTGACGCTTCCCCTGGTCCTTCCCTGTTCCGCCGAGTGTTACGCCTTGATATATAAGGCAGTTATCGCCTATTTCAGCCGTTTCACCGATGACAACGCCCATGCCATGGTCAATGAAAAGCCCTTTCCCTATTTTTGCACCCGGATGGATTTCTATACCTGTGAAAAACCTTGATGACTGAGAAATTATTCTAGCTATAGTGAAGAACTTTTTCTTATAAAACCAATGCGAAATTCGATATGCGAATATTGCATGAAGCCCTGAATACGTCAGAAGTATTTCAAAAGTACTCCTCGCCGCCGGGTCACGCTCTTTGATTGAAGCTATATCCTGTTTTAATTTTCGTAACATGACAATAAGGTCCCCCCTTTAAATAAAAAATCCCCCTCAAGCATAACGCTCAAGGAGGCAGTTTTGCACCACGGTTCCACTCCACTTAGTAACTCAATACTCTTAACGCGAGCTTTCGCAAATGGATACTGACTAAGACAAAATCTAAATTTCCCCATTTGTGCTGGCAGGCGCACTTCACAAATTCACCTTGCGACGTTACACCAAACCCGACGCTCTCTGAAAAGATAAAATATGTTACTCTACCTGTTGCGCATTTAATTATTATAATATATGTTAGTTTATCATAAAGCTCTACAATTTGCAAGTCATTATTTTGTCGGGTCGATTTCCGTCCTGTAATCCCACAGATACTGAATGCCTGAAATTAATGTAATAGCTGTCGCTATCCACATCAGAATTTCCCCGACAAGAATTGTATCAAACTGAAAGCTCACACCAGCCTTAACAAAGCCCTGAAGACCCATTATAACGATAATTGCAACCATCGTGAATGCGGTTTTAAGCTTCCCCATCAGTCCGGCGGCGATAACCTTCCCGCCACTTTTATTCGCAATAAGACGTAGTGATGTTACCATAAATTCTCTCCCGAGGATAATTATTACCGGAATACAGCTGACGAATTTCAGCTCTATGAAAGCAATAATAGCCGCCATGACAAGAACCTTGTCAGCCAGCGGGTCTAAAAACTTCCCAAAATTAGTCACAAGATGATTTTTTCTTGCAATATACCCGTCAAGAGCGTCTGTAATGGATGCTATTGCAAAAACCGAAAGCGCCCAGAAATAATTATACGGGATGCTTTCAATCAGCAAAAATACTAAAAACACAGGGATTAAAAATACTCTCAAAAGTGTCAGCTTATTTGGAAGATTCATCTTTTACAGCTCCTAATAAATCATAGTCTAGGGTGTCATCTATTTTAATCGTCACAAATTGACCAACGGAAAGCTTGTTTTCACTAGTGAAGAAAATCTTCCCGTCAATTTCCGGTGCCTCGGCATAGCTTCTTCCAAAAAAGCATTCGGCATATCTGTCAAAGCCCTCAACAACAACCTCAATATCCTTCCCGAGAAGTTTCTTGTTTAGCTCGTCACTAACCCTCATCTGCTCGTCCATTATTATCTCGGCACGATGCTCGCGAATGCTCATATCAATCTGGTCGTCGAATTTCGCAGCGGCAGTCCCCTCCTCCTGTGAATAAGCAAAGCAGCCAAGCCTGTCAATTTTCATTTCCTTAACAAAGTCGGCAAGCTGTTCAAACTGCTCATCTGTTTCACCGGGGAAGCCGGTAATCAATGTTGAACGGATAACCATTCCGTCAATTTTTTCACGAAGCTTAATTATAAGCTCACGAATAGTTTTCTCATCACCGGGGCGATTCATTCGCTTTAATATATCCTTATTTATATGCTGAATCGGAATGTCGAGATATTTCACGATTTTTTCCTGACTCGCAATAACGTCAATCAGCTCGTCGGTAATTCTTTCAGGATAGCAATATAAAACTCTAATCCACTTGAGATTTTCTATTTTGCATAGCTCATTTAAAAGCGACGGCAGCTCTGACTTCCCGTATAAATCCTCGCCATAGCGGGTTGTATCCTGTGCCACCAAAACAATTTCCCTAACATCATTTTTAGCCAGCCAATTAGCCTCCTCAACGATACTTTCCTTTGTTCTGCTCCTGAATTTCCCTCTGATTGAAGGGATGGCACAATATGTGCAATTATTGTCACAGCCCTCAGCAATTTTTAAATACGCATAAAAAGGAGTTGTCGAAACAATTCTCTTCCTGTTAATATCAAGGTTGCCTTTTTCGCCATAACGCTCGAGCCTTTCGCCGGCTAGAGTTGTGTTGATTATTTCCGTCAAATCCTTATTACTGCCAATTCCCACAACAGCACTAGCCTCAGGAATTTCCTTTAATATTTCTTCACGATAACGCTCGGCAAGACAGCCGGTCACAATAACACTCTTGATTTTGCCCTCGTTTTTTAATGTGCAAAACTCCAGAATAGTTTCAATCGACTCCTGCTTCGCTGATTCAATAAAACCGCAGGTGTTGATTAAAACGACATCTGCAAGCGCTGCGTCAGCGACGATTTCAAAGCCATCTTCCCTCAATTTATACAAAACCTGTTCGGCGTCAACCTGATTTTTGGGACATCCAAGCGACACCATTCCAACCCTAACTGACATTAATCCTCAACCTCATCTAAATATTTTTCAAGCACTATTTTTATATCGTTAAAATTATAACCCTGTCTGACAAGTGCATTTATGACCTTGTTCACGCCTTTTTTGTCAACAAGATAGCGTGAATATTTCTTTTCAACCAAAGCCTCAAGCCGCTCTGTTGCGTCATCCTCATATTCGGCAAGCATTTCGTCAATCAGCTCGCCGTCAAGCCCCTTTTTCTGCATTTCAAAGCGAGCTCGATATTCACCATAGCGTTTTATTTCACAAAGCTGTCGAGCCAGAATCTCGGCATACTTTCTGTCGTTAATCAGGCGCAGCTCGACCATTTTCTCCATAACAGCTTCACAGACCTCGTCGCTGTAATTTTTGGAGAGCTTTTCATTAAGCTCGTGATATGAATGGTCACGATATTCAAGAAGATATAAGGCACGTTCTTTTGCCCGACGATAATCATTGTTAAAAATAATTTCCTCAAGTGCCTCTTCTGGAATTTCAATTTCGTCCTTTAATGAATACTCTGAAATTATTGAAGAATGAAGGTAAATTTTTTCGCCGTCATAAAATTCAACAGAATAAGTATTCCCTTTAAATTTCTCAATAACAAAAATTTTCTTAAGCTCTGACATTTTTTACACTCTTATTTTTCATCAGCCGGAGCAAATTCTTCAAAATCCTCATCGGCATCAACTGTAACATCCATTGCTGACTTAGCGGCTGCCTTAACAGCGGCTGCTTTTTTATTCTTCTTTGAAGCGAGAACAATTTCATCTGAGCCGGCTCTGATTTTTTGTTCAATTTCATTCGCAATATCAGGATTTTCCTTAAGGAAGGTCTTTGAATTATCGCGTCCCTGTCCAAGCTTCATATCGTTATAGCTAAACCAGGCGCCGCCCTTTTGGACAATCCCCAGCTCAACACCAAGGTCAATAAGCTCGCCCTCGTGGGCTATCCCTGTCCCGTACATAATGTCAAATTCACATTCCTTAAACGGCGGAGCAACCTTGTTCTTAACAACCTTGCACTTTGTTCTGTTCCCGATTATTTCAGCTCCGTTTTTAAGCTGTTCGCCACGACGAACCTCAATTCTCACTGACGAATAGAATTTAAGCGCACGACCACCAGGAGTTGTTTCAGGATTGCCGTAGGAAATGCCGATTTTTTCACGAACCTGATTAATAAAAATTGCGACACAGTGGGATTTTGAAATTGAAGATGTCAGCTTTCTTAAAGCCTGTGACATCAGTCGAGCCTGTAATCCAACGTGGCTGTCGCCCATTTCGCCGTCAATTTCAGCCTTTGTCGTCATAGCGGCAACAGAGTCAAGGACGATAACGTCAATAGCACCGGAACGCACAAGTGCCTCGGTGATTTCAAGAGCCTGTTCGCCTGTGTCAGGCTGTGAAACTAAGAGGTTGTCGATATTGACACCAATGTTCCCGGCATAAAGAGGGTCAAGCGCATGCTCAACGTCGATAAATGCAACCTCGCCGCCTAGCTTTTGTGCCTCGGCAAGAATCTGAAGCGAAACTGTTGTCTTCCCTGAGCTTTCAGGGCCATAGATTTCAATAATTCTTCCGCGAGGAACACCGCCAATTCCAAGAGCCATATCAAGTGATAGCGAGCCTGTCGGAATTGAATCGACCTTAAAGCTTGTTGTTTGTCCAAGCTTCATTACTGCACCGACGCCGTACTGCTTCTCAATCTGAGCAATAGCCGTCTCAAGAGCCTTTTGCTTTTCATCAGAAGAACGAGGCGCATCAATCTTTTTCTTAACTTCTATGCTGCCTGACTTTTTGTTCATTGCCATACTATTTCCCTCCGTATATGTATTTTTTCTCTTCAATTAATTATATCACATTAATTGTCCATAAATTTGGACTCATTATACCTTGTAGCCATAAACCACTCTGATTATACCACACAAATCCTCTTTAAAGCAAATGTTTTTATAGCCATTCGATTCAAGAATACCCTTGACCTCATCATGCTGGTTTATCCCGATTTCAAAAACTAAAACGCCTTGAGGTTTAAGCTTTTTGCTCCACAATTTCGTAATTTCACGATAGAATTTCAATCCGTCATCGCCACCGAAAAGCGCCATTTCAGGCTCAAAGGTAACTTCCTTCTGAAGCATGTTCATATCACTTTTTGAAAGATATGGCGGGTTTGAAACAATGCAATCAACCTCTAAAAAATTCTCAAGCGTTTCTTCCTTCAAAACATTCCCGACTATAAGCTTCACATCAGAATCATTTTCTTTAATATTCTTAGAAAGATATGAATTCGCCTCGCTTGAAAATTCAACAGCGAAAACAGCAGCGTCCTGTATAGTCTTGTCGAGGGTAATAGCTATGCAACCGCTCCCGCTGCAAAGGTCGATAATACTTGGGCTTTTTATATCCTTCAGCACTTCTATTATCAAATCAATAATTGTTTCGGTATCCTGCCTCGGTATCAAAACGCCTTGCCCCACCTTGAAATTCAAGCCATAAAACTCCCACTCGCCCAATATGTACTGGAGAGGCTCGCCGCTTTTTCGTCTTTTAACCAGCTCGTCCGCCATTTTTAGCTGTTCAATCGAAGCCTTCCTTTCGCCAATTAGCGAAAGCTCATGCTTCTTATAACCTGTCAGCTTTTCTATTATCAGTGCCGCTTCCATTCGGTAATTCTCAATTTCGGCTAGCATCAGTGCAGCCTTGATATTATTATATAAGTCATAAATACTTATGCTCACCATTTGTCGTCCTCTTTATTTTCTGGGATAACCGGCTTAATTGCAGCGATGGCAACTTCAATTTGCTTGTCATCAGGCTCTCTTGTCGTCAGCCTTTGAAGAGCTAGTCCCGGCGCTGAAACAGCACGGGTTATTGGATTTTCATATTTCCCGGCAAGCCTGATGATTTCATATGCTATTCCTACCACAACAGGAAGTAAAGCAATTTTCAACGCAAATCTCATTAGACTTGACGACCATGTTACCACAGAGAAAACAAGAATGCCGACGATAAGAACAATAAGAATGAAGCTCGTCCCGCAGCGAGGGTGAAAACGTGAGTGCTTTCTGATATTTTCAACAGTCAGCTCCTCACCAGCCTCATAACAGGCAATAGTTTTATGTTCGGCTCCATGATACTGATAAGTAACCTGAATGTCCTTCAGCATTGATGTCAGCGCAAGATAGCCAATAAAAATCGCTATTTTTATTACTCCCTCAATGAGTGTCAAAATAATATTATTATTTATAAAGCTATCAAAAAGCTTAACAATAAAAGTGGGGATATATACAAACAGTACGATAGCAATTAAAACACCCAGAACTGTCCCAACGCCTGTGATAATTGGCATCATTTTTGCGCCTAGCTTTTTCTCAAGCCATTTTTCAAACTTGCTTGGCTCTTCATCGCTGTCAGCCATCTGCTTATCGGCAGATTTGTTAAGGCATTTATAGCCGTCGATTAGCGATGTAAATAGATTGAAAATCCCTCTGATGAACGGAGCTTTTTTATACCACGGGGCATTTTTCCCGTTCTTAATTTCCCACTCCTCAACCTCAATTTCACCTGAAGTCAGACGACAAGCCATCGACGCTTTGTCAACACCCCTCATCATTATGCCTTCTATCAATGCCTGACCACCTATTTTTGACTTAAATTTGCATTCTGAATTTGTTTTAACTTTGTCGCTCATCGTTTATCCTTTCCTCCGATTCAGGTAAATTATTCACCTGCTCGGTTTTTGCTTCAATCTTCTTTGGTACGGCTGGTAATGAAATTGTTACTGTTGTTCCGACATTCTGCTCACTGCTGATAGAAAGAATCCCGCCATGCATATTAATGATTTCATCAGCAACAGCAAGGCCAATCCCTGAGCCTCGACGGCTGTGATTTGCTTTATAAAACTTCGTTTTAACTTTTGCTATGTCATTTTCACTGATTCCACAGCCGGTATCGGCAATAATGATTTTTATGTGATTATCATCTTCAATTGCTTCAATTGTCACTGTTCCGCCCGGGTCTGAATACTTTATTGCATTATCAATTATATTTATGAAAACCTGTCTTAGCCTGTTCTTATCACCATAAACAAACGGCAGCATCTCAGGCTCGTAATATATTATATTAATCTGCTCCCGAAACGCTCTGTCCTGATATACGAGAACAGCTTCACCCAGCTCGGCCAGAATATCCATTGTTGACTTCATCAGTGTGAAGCGACCATTTTGTATCCTTGAGAAATCAAGAAGCTCCTCCACCATTTGAGAAAGCCTTTCTGTTTCGCTAGTGATAACACGCATTCCTTTTTTTATTGTTTGCTGGTCATCAATATTATTGAGGGTTTCACTCCATCCTTTTATCGCTGTCAAAGGCGTCCTCAGCTCATGCGAAACAGATGAAATGAACTCGTTTTTCATGATTTCTGTATTAGACAGCTCATCTGCCATGCTGTTAATTATATCACATAGCTCGCCAAGCTCGTCCTCATTCTTTTTTTGTATTCTTTCAGAAAAGTCGCCTGTTGCGAAGTGCCTCGCTGTCGAGCCAATTTGCCTGATAGGTATTACAATGGACTTTACAAAATAGAGCCCTGAAAAAATCATAAGAAGTATTATTGCAATAAAAATTATTGTTAAAAGAAAAATAAAAGAAATAATCTGACCGTCAACCTCTTTTAATGAAGTCACCATTTTAAGCGCTTCGTATTCGGTATTTGAGGTCGCAGGAACAAGGACGGAAATTGACATGACCTTTTCACCGCTGCCAAGCTCGCTGATATGATACCCCGTCCCGCTAGATAGCTCACGAGCCTGTTGATAGTCGGTCATATCCATGCCTTTTGGAGGGGGGAAACCAGAAGATGTAATGGTAATAACCCCGTCTGTATTGACTGCCATTAATTCAATTTTATCCTTCTCATCAAAATTCTCAACTATACTTCTGACCTCGGCTGAAAAATTTGAGGAATTATCCTGTGAAACCTTTAAGAGCATGCTTGTTATTATATTAAGCCTTGAGGTGAGATGCTGTTTCGCTGAGCTGTAATAATAATTCTGAATGGCAACAGTAAAACCGATTTCAATGACGATTAATATTATTAAAATTACGCCTAAGCTGTTAATCAGCCATCTTTGTGTTATACTTCTCTTCGCCATTAATTATTTCAGCCCCTTTCTTTAGAAAATTCCTTCGAATCTTAATTTATTTCCCTGCCGTCCACTTATACCCATATCCCCAGATTGTGAGAATATAGTTTGGATTTGAAGGCTCCTCCTCGATTTTCATACGGATTCTCCTGATATTAACGTCAACAATTTTATCGTCGCCGAAATAGCTTTCGCCCCATATATGATTGAGAATACTCATTCTGTCGAGAGCGGTATTCTGATTTTTCATGAAATATTCCATAATCTGATATTCAACCTGTGTTAGGTCAACCGGCTCGTTGTTTTTAAAAACAGTTCTGCTTTTTAAATTCAGCGTGAAAGGACCGGATTTTATATAAATAACATCGTCATTTTTCGTTTGGCTCATACATACGCGACGGTAAATTGCGTCAACCCTCGCAACAAGCTCAGACGGCGAAAACGGCTTTGTTATATAATCATCAGCGCCAATCATCAGCCCCGAAACCTTGTCCATCTCCTGCGTCCTGGCTGTGAGCATAATTATCCCTATCTTGCTGCTTCTTTCACGAAGCCTTTTGCAAACCGTGAAGCCGTCAATCCCCGGCATCATTATATCAAGCAAGGCAACATCAAAATTCCCCTCCTGCTGGTCAAAAACCTTTATTGCATCTTCACCACAATTAACGTCGACAACATCATAGCCGGCTCTTTTTAAATTGATTACAACAAATTCACGTATTACATCTTCATCTTCACAAACAAGTATCTTTTTCATTATAACAGCCCCTTCTGAATATTATAAAACATAAAAATTATTCACAAATTCCAACAAGGAAAGTGACAGCGGGTCACCATTCTTTAATCTCACAAGATAATCAATCTGTCCTTTTGACTTAATCTTGTCATAGCCCTCGTATTCTAATTCCTGAGTATTTTTTCTCACACATACTCTTATTCTTAAAAGCTCGGTCATATTATCACTTAGCTGTCCGTCATACTTGAAAAATATAACTTCGTCGGTTTTTGTATCAGTTTTTAATGTGACAACGCTCTTCCACTTGTCAGGAATAATAAATACATATCCATCATTAATATTAAAATAGCTCGTATATTTTGCCTTTAGGTTAAAATAATCTAAAACGGAATACCATGTCGTCTGATTAATCTGCTGGTCCAATGGCATCTGCTGATAGCCTAAAAAAGGCTTGACTAATGGGATTTCAACTATTCCGTCGTTATCAATATCAATTGAGCTATAGCCAATAGGTCTGGTCGTATTAAGATTTGTTGCATTTGAGTTTAAAAACAACGGATTGTTAAGCATATTATACTTAAAATTTAACACTTCAGTTTTCAGCGCGCCGTTTGTCTTTAAAGCATCAACATAAATAGAAGGAGAATTGTCATCAATCTTCCCTTTGACTATATTTTTATATTCCACAGTGTCTTTTTCCATGTCAACCGTGCTGACACATTTAATCTGGCCATCAACGGATTTAAACATTTTTGCCTGACCGTTTGTATTCCCTGTGCTGTTTGTCACAGTTATCAGTTCGTTTTGATTATCCTGGTCCATATCCATTGTTTCCATAACTGAATAGTTGTCGGAATATATTTCTTTCAGCTGCTTGTTTTCATAATTATATATTTTTAATACCTTTTCCGCCTTATTCACAGTATTAAACCCGACAATTATATTGACACTATTACTTGAGCCTAGCTTTGAAATAACAATTTTGTCAACATCTGTGCTCATTCCACCAAGGTCGTAAACCGACTGCCATTTTCCGTTTAAATTATCTAAAACATTAATTCTGATTGTATTATCTGTCCCGGAAGAATTGGTTTTCTGATAAAAAACCAATGCCTCCTGTGTTGGCTCGTCATCCAGATTTGCAAAAAGAATAGCGGAACGGTTGTCACCTGTTTTTGGATATTTCAGCTGAATATTCGTCCCCACGCTATCAATCAATGTCTGATGGATAACCGTTTGCTCCTCACTGAGCTTCGGTGCATAAAGAAGTCCCTCAACGCCAAGATTTGAATAACTGCATCCTGATAAAAGCAAAGTCATGGCGCATAAAATTATTAAACCTTTTGTTTTCATACTTCCTCCTGATTTAATATATACTTAGCATTAAAATTATTATAAAAAGAAAAAGGTGAACGGATTACCGTCACCTTTAAGGATTAGGATTATACCTAATCAATTATACCATATTTGTATTTATATTAAAAGAGTTTTTTTAAAATAACAATACTTTATCATAAACGTAGATTAATATCAATTATCTTTTGTCAAGCGAAACATAATTTCGAAGCTTCGCAACAGATTTGTATGCTGGGCGAATTATCCTCTTCCCAGTCACAATTTCCTCAAAACGGTGTGCACACCAGCCTGGCATTCTTGACACAGCAAAAAGCGGAGTGAACAGGTCGCTAGGTATTCCAAGCATTTTATAAACCAAGCCGGAATACATATCAACGTTCGCAGAAACTGTTTTAACATCACCCTTAACTTCAGCAAAAAGCTGAGGCGTCAATTTTTCAATAGTTTGAAGAAGATTGAATTCAGCTTCAAAATCAGTTCCTTTCGCCATCTTCATTGAATGCTCTTTTAATATTATTGCACGAGGGTCCGAAAGTGTATATACGGCGTGACCCATCCCATAAATCAGCCCCGATTTGTCGCCGGCTTCTTTTCTCAAAAGCTTTCTCATATAATCAGCTACCTGATTTTCATCGTCCCAGTCCTTGACATTTTCCTTGACGAAATCAAGCATTTCCATTACTTTTATATTTGCTCCGCCATGCTTTGGCCCCTTGAGCGAGCCTATTGCCGCTGAATATGCCGAATATGGGTCAGTCCCTGAAGAAGTAAGCACTCTGCAAGCGAAGGTTGAGTTGTTCCCGCCTCCGTGTTCAGCATGAAGCACTAGGCACAGGTCGAGGAGTCTTGCCTCCTCCTGAGTATATTGTCTATCCGGTCTTAGCGCAGAAAGAATAGATTCCGCTGTGCTTTCATTAGCTCTCTGCTGGTGCATTATTAGACTCTTTTTCCCATAGTATCTTTGCTTAACCTGATACGCATATACCATTATCGCCGGAAGCTTTGAAATAATGGAAATTGCCGTCTGCATTTCGTTCTCGTATGATTGCTCCTCCGGGCTGTCGTCATATGAATAAAGAGCTAAAACAGAGCTCCCCAGCTTGTTCATTACATTTGAAGAAGGCGCTTTTAAAATCATATCCTCAAAGAAGTTATCCGGCAGCTCACGGTTCTCGCTCAGAATTTCAGTGAATTTTTGAAGCTCGTCTCTGTTCGGGAGCTTCCCCATCAAAAGAAGATACACAGCTTCTTCAAAACCGAAACGGCTTTCAGCAATTGAATGTGAGATTAGGTCGTTTATATTATAGCCTCTATAAATTAATTCGCCGTCGATAGGCTGCTTTTCGCCCTCATTGACAATATATCCATGAACGTTACAGATATTTGTTACACCAGCCATAACACCCGTTCCGTCCGCATTTCTTAACCCTCTTTTAACATTGTATTTATCATAAAAAATCGGGTCTATTGTATTGTTGTTTATTACTTCTTCATAAAGCCTCGAGCGTATTTCGTTGCTAATTTTACTCCGCATTCTTCCTTCACCTCTAATAGATTAATATTTTTATTTTAAACTAATTATATAAAAAAGTCAAGAAATGTCCTTTTTTGTATGCCAAAAATACTTGGAATAATTTTGTCAGTACAAGAATAATATTTTGTAGGACGAGTTTTTTATGCTTTATAAAAAAGGAAGGATTAATAAATGAAAAATTTTTTATCAATAATGCTGGTTTTTGCCGTATTGCTTCTGCTCATTCCTGCGATAGCGCTTTTCAAAAAGCCACCTGCTTCAAGCAGTAATACTTCAAGTCAAATTCAGGCTGAAAATCAGCCAAACAGCTATAAAATGTATGATACAACAACTCAAACGATAATAGATATTCCTTTAAGGGATTATCTCATCGGTTCAGTGTTTGCTCAAATGCCTGCCTCCTTTGAGCCTGAGGCATTAAAGGCACAGGCTGTTCTTTCCCATACATATATTGTCAGACAGCATAGCAAGGAGCTGAAAACACCTTCCCCTAGCCTCGCCGGTGCCGATTTCTCAAACGATGCTAATCTATATCAGGAATATTTCACAATTGACCAGGCAAAGGCATTCTATAAAACTGATTATGACGCTGACTTAAAAAAGGTTTCCGGAGCTGTTGATGCAGTGATTAACGAAATAGTTACTTATAATAATGAGCCTATTATTTCTGCCTTCCACTCTATGTCGAGAGGAAAGACTGAAAGCGCGTTGAATGCCTGGGGCAACGATATTCCATATCTTCAGGCTGTTGACAGCACAAGCGATATGTCTGAAAAGAATTTCACCGATGTAAAAAGCTTCACACCCGATGAAATTTCAGCCCGACTAAAGACATATTCTAAAGACCTTGTTCTTGAAGATGACAAGTCAAAGTGGTTTTCAATAACCGATATATCCCCATCTGGGACTGTCCTAAACGTCAAGGTCGGGAACCAAACAATCAAAGGCTCGGAATTAAAAACGCTTCTTTCTCTTCGCTCCGGATGCTATGAAATTGCCTTTGACGGCACAGATTTCAAAATCACAACAAAAGGCGTGGGGCATTGCGTCGGGATGTCTCAATATGGTGCAAACGCAATGGCAAAGCAGGGCAGCAACTATAAAGACCTTATAAACCATTATTTCACCGGGGTTTCTATTGTCACTATATAACGCAAAAAACCAGTCATAATGACTGGTTTTTTTATATCTATAAATTTATAACTTGCTCAATTAATCATTTTCCTGCAAGAGCTGAACCTTCAGCAAATTAGTTGTCCCTGACATTCCAAGAGGAACACCGGCAGTAATAACAACAAGATTCCCGTCTTGAACTAATTGTCTTTTCTTCGCACTGTCAATAGCATGAGCAAATAAATCATCTGTACTGGTTTTTTCTTCAACAAGCACCGGGATAATCCCCCATGACAAATTCAGCTGGCGAAGGATTGTTTCATCGGTTGTACAGCCGATAATCTGGCAGTTCGGGCGATATTTTGATATCATTCTCGCTGTTGTCCCTGTTTTTGTAACAGTAATAATTGCGTTTGCACATAGGTCATGCGCTGTTGTCACTGTCGCGTGTGAAATTGCATTTGTGATATCCTTATTCTCATCCGGCTCTCTCTTTGAAAATCTCGAACGATAATTAATATCATCCTCTGTTGTTCTTGCGATAAGTGACATTGTTCTCACTGTTTCAACCGGATATTTCCCGGCGGCTGTTTCACCCGAAAGCATTATCGCACTTGTTCCGTCATAAATAGCATTAGCTACGTCTGTGATTTCAGCTCTCGTCGGACGTGGATTATTAATCATTGATTCAAGCATTTGCGTCGCTGTGATAACCTGCTTCCCTGCATTATATCCCTTTTGGATAATTTCTTTCTGGATAGCCGGAATTTGTTCAAAAGGAATTTCAACGCCCATATCCCCTCTGGCAACCATTATTCCGTCGGCAACCTCAAGGATTTCGTCTATATTATTAACACCGTCAAGGTTCTCAATTTTTGCAATAATTCGTGGATTGTGCCAGCCTAGGCTTTGTGTGAATTTTCTTAGATACATGATATCCGCCGCTGACCTGACAAAGGAAGCTGCAATAAAATCAAAGCCCATTTTTGCACCAAACTGAAGGTCTGACATATCATTGTCAGAAATATATGGCATAGAAAGCATAACGCCGGGAACATTCACGCCCTTATTGTTTGAAAGTGTCCCCCCGTGGATAACTGTACAGGTGATTTCCTTTGCTGTTACCTTTGTTGCTTTTAGCTCAATTACTCCGTCATTTATTAAAATTGCCGTCCCAACTTTAACGTCATTTGTCAAGCCTTTAAAGGAAATTGAAGAAATTTTATCAGTCCCCTCAACATCTTCAATAGTCAAGGTATATGTGTCGCCGTCTTTGATTTCAACAGGCTTGTTATCCTTAAATTTCCCTAGTCTTATTTCAGGGCCTTTTGTGTCAAGAAGGGTTGCTATCGGCAAGCCTAGCTCTTCTCTTAGCTTAACTATCATATCAAATCTTTGCTGATGAGTTGCATGGTCCGCATGAGAAAAGTTAAATCGCGCTACATCCATTCCTTCAATCATTAGATTTTTTAATACTTGCGGATTATCAGTTGAAGGACCGATAGTGCATACAATTTTAGTTTTTCTCATATTAATTCCTCCAAGAATTATTTAAATTTTCAATTTTTTTCCCTTTTGATTATAAATCAAAGATTTTATTCAGTCAATAAGTTCCTTTTGTTTTTATATCTTTTTGTATATTTTTATAATTAGCAACACATTTGTTGAGAATAATATATCAAATAATGTAATAATTCTTTAGCCTTTAGCCTTCCCCCTAAGCAATAGCTCATTCAATATGCAAAACCACTCTCTCACCCAATATGTGGGGATAAGATATTTTCTTGTCTTGCAAAATAATGATTTGGCATTTAAGCCTAGTTTTTTCGCTATCAAGCATGAGCGAAACTGATGATAGCCATCTGTTACTATTGTTATATCTTTTCCTAAAGCCATATTGTCTATAATTTTTTTAGAAAATTTCAAGTTTTGAAAGGTGGTAGCCGACTTATCCTCTATTATTATTCTGAAATCACTTATCCCTTTTTCGACTAGATAGGTTTTCATCGCCTGAGCTTCAGAAATTATTTCATTCAAGCCTTTTCCGCCTGAAACAATACACAGCACCTCGGGATTTTTAGCTAAATATTTATATGCTGCTTCGAGGCGTCGGACCAGCATTCTAGTCGGCTTAGTCCCCTTGACACGACAGCCTAGGACGACTAATGTATTAAGCTTTTTTGGTGAATTCAATATTGCCATTAGCATTAATATCGAAATAAAAAAAAGATACAAAATAAAGATTATTATTAAAATTAAACTGGCTATTAAAATTACCCTTAGTATAGTATTGCTGTAAAAATAAAAAATTAGCTTTAAAAAACCATCGTAAAAGAAGAATAGTAATAAACCGAATAAGCAAATTATACTCCCAGATATATTCCCGATATTAATAATTTCCTTAAACATTGGCAGAATAAAAATTATGAGACCAAATAAAAACAAAAAAGCTAAAAGTATCAAACCAATCTCCTTTATTATTATTGTTTTATTAAATGCTTATACATTTGTATGCTTAGAATTTATCTATAATTATATAGTATATTACTTTAAAAAAAATATCAAGACGCATTATTAAATAATGGCATTAATTTTACATTTAGTTGCACAAAAATGCTTTTTAAAACTAATGTACTTTGTGAAAAAAATATCTTGATAAATTTAATATTATCATATATAATAAGCTTGTATGTTTTTAGCCTGGTTCAATAAAATTGAAAATAAAGGCAAAATACCGAAAGGAGTACAGATATGAATTATTCTCATGAAGTCGAGAGAATGTGCGTTCTCGCAAAAGGTCCAAAACACGGCCCTGCTCCAATTCCTGAAGAAGGAAAGTGGGTTAAGGCTTATCAAATTACCGACATTTCAGGCCTGACACACGGTGTGGGCTGGTGTGCACCACAACAGGGGACTTGCAAGCTGACACTTAATGTTAAAGAGGGAATCATTGAAGAGGCTTTGATTGAAACTATCGGCTGTTCAGGCATGACTCACTCTGCTGCTATGGCTGCTGAAATTCTTAACGGAAAGACAATTCTTGAAGCACTTAACACAGACTTGGTTTGTGACGCTATCAATGTTGCTATGAGAGAGCTTTTCCTACAAATCGTTTACGGAAGAACACAGACTGCTTTCTCTGAGGGCGGGCTTCCTATCGGCGCCGGTCTTGAGGACTTAGGAAAGGGTCTTCGTTCACAGGTTGGTACAATTTTCTCAACAAATGCAAAGGGCGTTCGTTATCTTGAAATGGCAGAGGGCTATATCCTTAATGTTGCTGTTGATGAGGACAACGAGGCTTGTGGCTATAAATTCGTAAGAGTTGGAAAGATGCTTGAAGACATTCGTCATGGCAAGGACCCAAAAACTGCTTATGAAAACAACATCGGTACTTACGGCCGTTACGACAACGCTGTTAAGTATATCGATCCAAGAGAAGAATAAGGGAGGTATCAGATTATGGCAAAGTTTGAAGGACAAGCAAGAAGAATGCCTAAAATCGAGGCTTGCCTTGCTGAATACGGCTTTAAAACATTAGACGAAGCAGCTGAGTTCTGTTTATCTAAGGGAATCAACGTTGATGAAATTGTTAGAGGCGTTCAACCAATCGCATTTGATAATGCAGTTTGGGCTTATACACTAGGAACAGCTATCGCTATTAAGAAGGGTATATCAAAGGCTGCTGACGCTGCTGAAGCTATCGGTATCGGTCTTCAGGCATTCTGTATCCCAGGCTCTGTTGCTGAACAGCGTGAGGTTGGTCTTGGTCATGGTAATCTTGGAGCTATGCTTCTAAGAGAAGATACTGACTGCTTCTGCTTCTTGGCTGGACACGAATCATTCGCTGCCGCTGAAGGCGCTATCGGTATTGCCAGAACAGCTAACAAGGCTAGAAAATCACCACTTAGAGTTATTCTAAACGGTCTTGGAAAAGATGCGGCTATGATTATCTCAAGAATCAATGGTTTCACCTATGTTGAAACTGACTATAACTTTGAAACCGGCGAGCTGAAAATCGTCAGAGAAAAAGCTTATTCAGACGGCGACAAGGCTAAGGTTCGTTGCTACGGCGCCAACGACGTTCTTGAGGGCGTTGCTATCATGAAGTTTGAAAAGGCTGACGTTTCTATCACCGGTAACTCAACTAACCCAACTCGTTTCCAGCACCTTGTTGCCGGAACATACAAGAAATGGGCTGTTGAAAACAACAAGAAATACTTCTCTGTTGCTTCCGGAGGCGGAACAGGCAGAACACTTCACCCTGACAACGTTGCTGCCGGCCCTGCTTCATACGGCTTAACCGACTCAATGGGAAGAATGCACGGTGATGCTCAGTTCGCCGGCTCATCCTCTGTTCCTGCTCACGTTGAAATGATGGGACTAATCGGTATGGGTAACAACCCAATGGTTGGTGCTACTGTTGCTTGTGCTGTTGCTGTTGAAGAGGCTTCAAAGTAAATAAATTATAAAATTAACCTCGCAGATTACGTATTTGCGAGGTTTTTGTTTTATAACTATTGCACAAAGCATAGCAAAAAATATCAATACTAGTAACTTACTAGTAACTAGATAGTAACACACGTATTGCAAAATAAAAAACCGATGTCGTTATTTACATCGGTTTTCATTATATAAGTATTATGCATTAGTTTCCTCCCATAAATCGGATAAAAGCGTCTTTAGGGATTTTAACCCTGTTACCGATACGGATGATGGGAAACCCTAGTTTCTTGGGGTCTGTTTTGGCTGCTACATTAATTGCGTATGGCATGCATCCTAGCACTGATGCCACCTCTTTTGGTGTTAGATAATCTCTATCGATCTGCTTGATTTTGTCTAGCATGTTTCGTCTCCTTTAATAAAGATGACATAGTCTATAAATGGACTCTTAAAAAATCAAGAAATTTTGACGTTATTACATCACTTTTTAAAATATTTGTTTATCTTACCAAATCAAAAGTATTAATGCATCTTAGAGTTGTTGATAATAAACAACACTTTAAGACCATTTCGCGACTTTAGCAAAACAGCCTTATATAAATAACAACTTATTCAGTTTAAAATCATTTAACCTATGTCAAAATAAATAGTGAAACAAATCAGCTAGTCTTGATATGCAATATGTTATTACAGACCTAACCTTATCTCTAAATTTTATAGGTGGTTTTTTACTTTTACCTACTGAATTAATTACTTGCAAAGGATTATTTTTTCTTTCCATTATCTGTTGAACATCAACAAAATTATTGGTATCTGTATCCACAAAACTTTTTATATTAATATCAGAATAAATGATTGAATATCCTTTTTCGATTAATATATTTTTTAGTGCTTTATAATATACGCTTTTTTTATTTATACTAGGGTGGTTAATGCCCAAACGATTTATTGCAATGGCAAAACTCATAAGCTTTTTCATGAATTTTGGTGAGTATGTAAGGCTATTACTTTTTAAAATTTTCATATAAGCATTTTTTTGCAACACTTGTAGATGCAGATCGTACTTCTTTATTTCTTCATAAAATATTTGGTTTAAAAAGCTCTTTTCTGTAAGTATTTTATCAATAGTGGGCTTGTATTTTTTTAGACACTTGCCCCTAAGCTGTACCTCAAAACGGAGTAAATCATGATTAGGCTCAAACTGTATTTGATTTTTTTGGCGAATCTCCTCATGCTTGTCGTAAATTAATAGCGTATTGTGGCTGAAACTAATTCGTTTGCCTGTTTGGCAATCTACAAATCTTTGCCTTCTCTCCACATTCATATTTATTAACTCATTTTGAAAACAAGCACAATTAAACATTGGATTGTAATTTTGTATTTTAGCTTTCCTGGTATTATGTAAGAAATTAAGCTTGTTAAGGTACTCAAAATAGTGTTTGATACTGCCTTTTCTCATCGTAATGTTGTTTTGTATATCCAATCTACAGATTGCAAATTTTTTGTAATCTACTGGACAGATAAGTACTTCCGAAATAAAAAAATTGAGCTTTTCTATTATCTGTTCGCTATAATTAAAATCGTATATTTCATAATTAGTGCCATAAAGAACCTTCGGAACAGAAAAGCATATTATTAAAAATCTATTTTCATTTAGTGTTGCATAGAAATTATCTTTATGGTAGCTTAACGCTTTACCGTTATATTTCATTTTACTTGTTAAATCAGATGGCATTGCATCAATATATATATGTATAGTATCAGGTGTAATCATATATTTTTTGTTCTCCTTTTTTAAAATTAATTTAAAATAGAGAACTAGCCGAGAAAAATCAAGTAATTTTTTCATAAAAAAATAGCAAGGGCAATTCATTATATCGGGTTCAAAAGAAAGGTGCAAAACATTAAATTTTTATACTTTTCACAGATGAAATCACATTAAATTGCATCTAATTTTACGGTATAAGCACTACATTTATCGATTCATAATTTTAAATACTCATCAACATATTGTCTGGCTTCATCAATAGTTTTTGCGCCATATGTATCTTTTGCCCATTTGCTAAATTTACAACACTTGTCAAGATAACCTTGATATGTACTCCAGCTGTAAATTTTTTCAGCTGTGAGATTTAAAGCTTTGTCTTTATATTTTGACTGACCTATTGCTAATTTGCTATCTAATATATTTTTAACCTGCCTGGTCATTCCAGGCTGTTTCCCTTTGCTCATGTTTGTAACCTCCAATAATTATTTGTGTTTTTACAAAACATCAAAAACGTTAAGGCTAAGCACGACCTTTTTTTACAAGCTCGCCGATGCTTGTTATGCGTGGGCAATTTTTCCCAAAGCCAAAACTTCTCCTTAAAAAATTTAAATCACAAGATAAATATTTAGGCTAAAAATCCAAAGTGAATTTTTATTTGGGTGACATTACAAATCTGTAATTACAAGGTAATTTCTTTACAGACCACTGCAAATGTTAATGTCATATATCGCAGCTAACTATAAAAGTATGGCATAATATAGTTTATCAAAATAAAAAAGTCAAGAAAAAAATCTCGACTTTCATACGTTTTTACGAAATATCCGTTTATTTATACATTTTCTAAGCGAAAATATAAAAATAACCGTTATTTCTAATAACGAAGATTTTAATTTTTCAGGTAAAAATCTGTGAAAAGCAATAGGCATAGTAAAAATAATTGCTACATCAATAAAAATAATGACAACATAAACAAATAATCTCACCAACACAATAACCCTTGTTGGTGAGATAATTTTTCTAATTATTTTATATCATAAATTTTATTAAAGTAATCAATAGCCATAACCAAAAGTTTTGCTAGCCATAATAACACTCCTTTTTAATAAAATATAGTATATAATAGAAATTTGTTTAAAAAAATCAAGAAATTTTTGAACATATCCGCATTTCAAATAATAAGGTTTACAAACATTATTTTCAGGCAAAAAATATCACCTTTACGATATACGTAAAGGTGTACTTTTATGAATGCAAAATTAAGATTTTATGAAAAACTGGGCTGATGGTTGGTTAAGACTGGTTAAGTTATAGTTTTATCCCTAACCCATCTAAAACATATTTGAAATAACTAATCTTATCATAATTAATTCTAACTTCTGAAGTCATGCCAGCTGATAAAAATACTTTGTCACCTTTTTTACTTGACAAATAATTAGCATCAGGTTTAACTTTTGCTTTAAATGTAACATTGCCATTGTTTTGGTCAATTGTTGCATCAGAATCTATTTGAACTATTTTACCTGTAAGTACACCATATTCAGACTGCATTAACCCATTAACTACAATGGTAACATTCTGATTTTCCGATATTCTTGCTCTGTCAGCCGAAGAAATATATGTTTCAAAGTATAAATCATCAGAACCAGATAATGTACCAACTGCATTTCCTGCCTGAAGAACCATACCGTTTGATATAGGTGTAGATAGATGGACAATGCCCGAAGTTGAAGCAGTAATTACATATTCATTTTGTCCGTTTTGAGCAGCGTTTACTTGTATTTGAAGCTTGTCCCTTTCGGTAACAAACTGAGCTTTCTCCTTTGTTGTGCTATCTAAGAGCTGAGATTTCAGCCCCTGCTTTTTAATTTCTCCATTATCCTGATATTGTTTAATCTGGTCATCAGTGTACCCTTGCTTTTTTAGCGAGTCAGGGTCTACAATATATTCTTTTTGGCTTGTGTACATTGCATCAAGTCGATTATAGAATTCAGATTCTACAGAATCATTTTTCTTAAAGGAATTTCTATTGTTTTTAATATCATTTGCAAGTCGGTCGAGCAATGTAATTCTATTGTTATCAAGTGCAATCTGTTGTTCAAATTGTTGCTTCTGCAAGTTTAAATCAGTAGATTTAATTACAGCAATTTTATCGCCTTTATTAACCTTTTGACCTTCTTTTATATCTGTTTCAATTATCTGACCACTGACTGGAGACATTATATATTGCTTATTTAAGGATTGAACTAATCCCTGACCTTTAACGATGTAAGTTTTATTTGTATTAATAGCTAATATAATTATCGCAGTAATAAGTGCCACAATAAGAAATACAAAAACAATCATTAATTTAGGAGGATTTTTGTCATAGACAATTCTGCTGTCTTTTAATTCCTGATATGTATAGGTTTTCACATAAACACGTCCTTTTGTCTTTTCTTTAAAGTCAATAAATTACAAAATGTTATGGGTTATAACTATTTTTTTAGTGGCATAAATATGTCAGCAACTATAAATCCATCTTCCTTTCGGTCAACAAAAACAGTATATGAATCGCCACGAAGTTTAATGTTATTTTCAAAAGCATATACCGACATCTTTTGATAAGCAAAATTAAGGCTTTCTTCTTTTTCTTCAAATCTTGAAAAAAGACAGTTTTCCTGCTTAATCATAGTCTTAAACTCATATGGTGCCTCTTCATTAATACCATCAACAAGCTGAATCATAAATTTAGTCACTAGATTTGGCTGACCATTTTCGTCAACCTTGACACTTGAATATTGAATTAATGGACCTGTTGACATTTTGTTTTTTGAAAGAATAAACGCGTGCATCATATGTAATAACTTTTGTGAATCCATAAGTTCAAGCTGAGGGACATCTCTTATCAAAACATTTGTCAGCTTTAAGGTTTTGTTTTCTTTAATTATTATTTTTTCTGTCATTTCATTTTGCTCCTTTTGTCTTTTTTGTTAAAGTTATTTGCTTTGCGGCGGGGGGATTCTATTGATATGAAAAAATATTAAAAACTATTTTTATAATATCAAATATTAACCATAGTATGGAAATAATTGTAAATGCGAGTCCTACACTTTTTTTGCCTTTATTTAAAAATTTAATTCCAAAAACTAGCCCTGTAATCGGAATACCATAAATCAATAGAATCAATGCAATGGTAATTAGCGCCAGTGTAATTGTCCACAACATAATTTTTTCCCCTTTTATAATCTATAGCGCATACCACATAGCTTTGAATACTGTTACTCGAATACTATCATCTCCACCAACATCTACAGGATTTGCATGACTTCTAATATATTTAAGCGCAGCTAAAGAACCTGCAACTCCTATGGGACCTGTAAGAGCTGCTATTTGTACAGAATACCCCAAAAGGGCAAATGGACTTGCATAATATGCAACAGCATGGGCATATATTTCTTGAGCAATATCTAAAGCCGATAAACCATTAAATCCTGCATATCTTGTGCCGCATGAATAGCAATTAGATTTGTTTAAATATGACGAATTAAGCCAAATTTGCAATCCCCCATCAATATACTCCATTTCTGTTTCATTAATGGATACATAGTTTTTAGGCAAAACCAAGCCGTAATTTCTCATTGCTAATGTACTCATATGTACACGAACTTTCATTTTTTCTTTTTCATAAAGTCATTTGCTTTGCGGCGGGGGTGCATTTCTAAATAATCTTAACTATTTCTTTTTATTCTTCTTAGATAATATTAGGGATATAAAAAATAAAATTACTAAAGAACATAATGAAACAATAAAAGCAACATCCCTCACAGATTGGCTTAAATTCAATTTTAATAATACTGCATTTGAAATAAGAATAATCACAAGAACAATACTAATAATTTTATTATACATAAGCTTACCACCTTACCGAAACATTAACTCCTGAAGGGTTCATACTGGACAAAGTAGCCCAATTCAAATCGAAATTAAGATTTTTATTAAAATATTCTGCTGTACTAATTGTGTTGCTAATTAATCGGCCGTTAATCATAAAAAACAAGCCTAATACTACTGCTGCAGGTCCGCCTCCACAGCATCCTATAGCCCCACTTATTGCAGCCCCATAAAAATCATTACCCAAAAACAGATATGTCTTTGCTTCTCCTGGAGACATTATTAATCTTAATCCCCACCAATTCCATTGGGCACTTACGCCCCCATCAATATACCGCATTTCTTCCTCATTGATTGACACATAGTTTTTTGGCAAAACCAAGCCGTAGTTTTTCATTGCTAATGTACTCATTTGTACACGTCCTTTCTTTTTTCTTTTTTCCCCGCCGCAAAGCAAATGACTTTATATAAATCAGCAACTGACCTGCTAATTATAAACATAAGTATCCTCATCGTTTTCTTCATTTTCTGCGGTGTTTAATAATTCGTTTTCAGGCTGTACGGTTTTAGTTTTTCCAACCTGACTTTCCCATAACTTAGTGTAAATATTATTGTTATTTAAAAGCTCATCATGCGTTCCACTCTCAGCTATTTTACCACTGTCAAGAACGTATATTATGTCACAATTTCTAATGGTAGATAATCTATGCGCAATAATAAGCATTGTCTTACCATTTAGTTTGTTGAAAATAGTGTCATATATTTTGCTTTCACTTAAAAAGTCAAGATTGCTTGTCGCCTCATCAAGAATAAGAAAATCAGTATTTTTAAGCAATGCCCTAGCCATAGCAAGACGTTGTCTTTCTCCACCAGACAGTCCACCACCTGCCTCTTCCAAAAAGCTGTTGTACCTAGCAGGCATTTTATTAATAAATTCGTCACACCCGGTCATTTTGCAGGCTTCTTCAATATCTTCTTTTGAGGCATAAGGATTTCCAATACGGAGATTTTCAATAATACTTCCAGAAAAAAGCTCAACGTTTTGTGGAACATAAGCAATGCTATTTCTCAAAGAATTAATGTTAATATTGTTTATGTCAGTTCCGTTTATCGTTATGCTACCGCTTTCAATATCATAAAATCTTAGTAATAGTTTTGAAAGTGTTGTCTTTCCACTGCCAGAACCACCTACTAATGCAACTTTTTTGCTTTCTGGAATTGTAATGTTTACATTTTTAAGAACAGGAGAACGATAGCCATACCTGAATGTAATATCTTGCAATACAATATCGCCATTAACACTATCAATGTTTACCCCGCCATCTTCATCTTGTTGCTCTTCTTCAATATCAAGTATTTCAGAAATACGTTTCATTGAAATACCAGCTTCCTGAATTTGAAGCTGAAGACCAATTAATCTTCCGATAGGGTCCATAAAATATCCAGCAAGTGATGTGAAAGCCATCATAGTACCCAGAGTAATATTCCCATTTATAACCTGCATTGCACCAACGTACATTAATACAAGATTACCACCTGTTGAAATTATGCTGCTGATACTTCCTTGAATATTAGATAAAAAGCCTTGCCTAAATCCTATTCTAATACTTTGGATATAATCTTTTTCAATTTTCTCCATAGTTCTTTCTTCGTTTGCATTTCCTTTAATGGTTTCTATTCCTTTTAAGCTTTCAATGATTGTGGAGTTCAGTCTTGCTGATTGCTCCATCTGTTCAAGGTTAATTTTCTTATAAGGTCTTTTAAATATATATACTAAAACAGCACTAATCAAAGTTAAAACAACAATAACAATAAATAGCTTTGCATTCATTAGGTAAAGAATAATAGCAGAAGCGATTGCCATTACAACATCAATAATAATTGAAAGATATATGCCGGACAAAACATTTTTTATAGTAAAGCTGTCAGAAAATCTTGTTAAAATATCACCTGTTTTTCTAGTAGAAAAAAATTTCATAGGCAAATTAAAAACATGCTTAAAATAGCCTAAAACAAGAGGAATATCAATTTTCTGAGATAAATACAAGAGCATATGTTGGCGAATGAATCCTACGCCCATTTGGGTTAAAGCAATTAGTCCAAAAGCAATTATATAAATTAGCAACTCTTTTTTTAAGCTATATGGCAATATTTCATCCATTAAGAATTTGTTAAACAATGAAGATACGATACCAAGAGCAGTTAAAATAAAAGATGTAATAATTGCATAAGTAAACAGCTTTTTTTGAGCCATCAGTATTTTTGAAAATCTACTATAAACAGACTTTGCTTTGCTTTTTGATTTAAAAAAGTCTTGACTAGGAGATAACAATAATAATACCCCATCAAAGTTTTTAAAAAAATCATCAATAGATAATTTTTTATTTCCTCTAGCGGGGTCTGAAATCCAAATTTTATTCTTATTTATTTTTCTAATTACTACAAAATGACTTAATCCCTCGTCGGTTATTAAATGTGCGATAGCTGGCAAAGTAAATTTGCTTTTTAAACTATCTTTGTCGACTCTTACTGCCTTAGCAGTAAAGCCAAGCTGGACTGATGCTTTTTCTAATCCAATTAATGTGGTTCCTTTAATATCAGTACCAAGAATATCTCTAAGTTTTGTAATGCTTAACTCTTTCTTGTAATTAAAACAAATCATTGATAAACATGCAGCTCCACAATCAGTTTCATCATGCTGTTTTACTAAAATAATTCTTTTAGACATAAATCCTCCTAAGTAATTTTTTGTAATTTTAACATATTTTTATATATTTGTCAATATATTGTATATTCTGGACTATTTTAGCGGATGACATTTTTAGTTTATGCTGCTCACAATAAATATTTTTTTGATGGTTATTTATTTTTGAACTAGAGCATTTCAACTCAAATTAACTTTCATGCTCATAAAACAACAGTAAATATTTCTATTGTTTAGAAGATTATTTATATTCAGGATAAAATTTAACTAAGTTACTTTTGCGGTACAATTCAAAATTATTTACTTTTCTGATAATTTATGTTAATATTTACGATAATAAGTAATGTTTTTAATATTAAACTAAAAAATATTAATTAAAAGGAAGTAAACTTATGAGGTTACCAAATGGTTACGGCTCAGTGTATAAACTGAGTGGCAACAGACGCAAACCCTGGGTAGCTCGCAAAACAACAGGTTTTAATGATAAGGGTCACCCAATATATAAGAGAATCGGATATTATGAAAATAAGAAGATAGCTTTGCAAGCCCTTGCTGAATATAATAAATCACCTTATGATATTGATACCGCATCAATTACATTTGAAGAGGTATATACAAAATGGAGCAAGAAGAAGTTTAATGAAATATCTGATTCTGCTACTAGAACCTACAAGTCTGCATACAGTTATTGTTCACCATTATATAATATGAAAATGTGTGAAATAAAGGCGTCGCACTTACAAGGTGAGATTGATGAGGCTGAGGTCGGAAATAATACAAAATCAAGAATTAAAGGCTTATTTAATTTGCTGTATGAGTATTGCCTAATTAATGAAATTGTTAAAGTCAATTATGCAGCACTTGTTAAACCTCCAAAGGTTACAGTTGAAACTGTAAAGGTACCATTCTCAACTGAAGAAATAAATAAGTTATGGGAAAACAAAAATACCCCTTACGTGGATTTAATTCTCATTCAAATATATACTGGATTCCGTCCATCTGAACTATGCGAATTAACATTTATTAAAAACATTGATATGCAAGAATGGGTAATTACTGGTGGAATGAAAACTGAGGCAGGAAAAGACAGAAAAGTCCCAATATCTAAGAAAATACAGCCTCTTATAATTAATATTAATGAAAAAGGTTATAACCATCTTGTAAGTGATGAACAAGGTCCTATTAATTATTATAGGTATAATCGAGTATTTAAAGAACTTATGACACGATTAAATATGAATCACACACCACATGAATGCAGACATACTTTTGCGACTTTACTTGACAACTTATGCGCAAATAAAGTCACAATTCAAAGGCTTATGGGACATGCTTCAAAAGGAGTAACAGACAAGGTATACACTTACAAAGACATTACAGAATTAAGGAAAGCTATAGACTTATTGTAGTGATTTGTCATTATGCACATATTTCTATTAGATACGCACTAGTAACAAATCAACCATCAAGCCAAGCAAATACGTTATCTACTGCAACTGTAGAAGTAGCTTCAAAGTAATTTTTATCTTGCAAAAAGACAGGTCTTTTTTAAAGACTTGTCTTTTTTTTAATTTTATGTTGATTTTTTAAAAATTATATGTTATTATATCTTAGACAAATAATGATTAATATAAGTGCATAATATATAATAGCATGACAGAAATTAATAATTGGAAAGGAAATGTTAATGTTTAAGGCTATCGGTTCAAATAAGTATTTAACCTTAAATTATAAGGCTGATGAGTTTTATAATTATATTAAGGATTTAATTGAAAATGAAATGGTTTTGAGAATGCAAAATTTCAATCATCATTTTAATACAAGCTGCTTTCAACACAGTCTTAATGTTGCATACTATAATTATTTAATCTGCAAGAGGCTCGGTCTGAACGCCAAGGCATCTGCCCGCGCCGGTTTACTGCATGACTTTTATCTTTATGACAAAAAGGGCATTGTCGCACCAAAGCCTTGTAAATTCCACTGGGTGAAGCACCCTAAGATTGCTCTTCAAAATGCAATAGATAATTTTAATATAAGCAAGCTTGAGGGCGATATGATTAAAAAGCATATGTGGCCGCTCACCCTTTCTCTCCCTCGATACAGAGAATCCTTTGTTATTACACTTGTTGATAAATACTGTTGTCTTCTTGAGACTGTTTCTGAATTGTCTACTTGTTTTAAGCGAGGACTGGTTCGTTTCACAAGAAATGCATATTTTGTTATGGTTAATATGGTTAAGCCTTTATAATTTTTATCAAAAACCTCTCCAAACGGAGAGGTTTAATTTATTGCGTTAAAACGCCGCTTTCTGTTTCAAATAGAATCAGAATCTGCTCTTCTTTTAAGGCATTTGCATTCACATAGACAAGCACCTTTGTCCCCTGTCTGCTTGTGCATAAAAACTCATAGGTCAGAACCTCATTCGTTCCTTCTGTCGGAATCAGTGCCAGCCGTGACCTGTCAACTTTTAAAAGAGGTGACAAGATTGATTGTGCCTTATCCACTGAAATTGTTGCATCTGGAATATTTCTTTCCTTATGATTGACCAGATAGCTTCTGGCATCATAGCCTGTTATTTCGCCATTGTCCATCGCAACCGAAACCTTTATCAAATCAGGATAAATTGTTATACCATTACTTGAATACGCAAAGTTCACTGTGCAGATATTGTTATAGGTTTCATAATATGAGGTAACCATCCCCTGCTTCCCCATTTTTAAAAGAAATGCGCTGGCTGTCGAGAGGGCATCGTTCACCGTCAGCTTGCTTTCCTCGACATCTCTGTGCTTTAGCATATAGGAAACAAATCCGCCTGCTTTAGTTACTGCAATGTTCATATCCTGTGCGTCAAAGCAATAGGCGGGCATTCTCCCATCCTCATCGTTGCAGTTGGTTAAATTTTGAACCTGGACACCTGAGCATTCGGAAGCCCTAGAAATTGCTGTATTTAAATCAACTTCATTCTGACCCTTCAGCATTTCAGGCTCCTTTTCAAGAATATTGTCCGAAAACGGCCCATCATATATTAATGTCGGATAGCTTTTAACGTCTTCTTCAAATTTTGTAAAGCTTGTGCCTAAGGTCTGAAGCTCGGGAGTTTTTTCATCCTGCATTGCCGCTTTTATTTCTGAAAGTGAAATCTGCCCTGTCTGAACTTTGTTTTGGATCAGCCACAGCTCGTTTTTCAGTTGCGTCGAAAAATCATATAATGCGGCAAGATTGACATACTCATCAAGTGATAATTCTTCACCGTTCATTGATTTTTTTGAGATACTGATTGAATAGTTCCCTATCTGAGCAAAAAACTTATTGATTTTATCAGCGTGAATATCCTGAAGCGGGAGTTGGGATAATGCCATTTTTGCCGCCCACGAATCACGCCATAGCTTCGCTGAAAGAGACGACTGCATCTCCGGCGTCCCCGAATAAATTTCCTTTGAAAGGGTTGTATTAATGCTGTCGGCACTAAATGCGAGTTCATTTATTGCCCTCACATAATCATTTTCAAGCTTTAGCTGATAGCTTTTCGCCTTGCCTGCATTAATAAAATTGAATGCCAATAGCACTGCAATAGCCGCTATTGAAAAAATGCAGATTCTCACTATCGTTCTGATTGACAATTTAAATTCCATATATAAGCCCCCATTTTTTTAATATAGTATTGGCATGATTTACTTTTTTATCCATTAACTTATTATCACTAGCCAAAACTTGAAATTTGTAGTATAATAATTGTAATTATATTTTAGAATTACCAAAGGATTGAGAAAATATTATGATATATCTTGACAATGCGTCCACCACAAAACCTTCTAAAGAGGCAATAGCTGCGATAACAAATGCCTTGGCTAAAGATTTCGGGAACCCATCAAGCCTTCATAGGCTTGGAATTAATGCCGAGCTTATTATTTCTCAGGCGAGGAAAATAATCGGCGCCGCTCTTGTCGCCGACCCTGAATGTATTTATTTTACATCGGGTGCAACCGAAAGCAACAACCTCGCTATAAATGGAGTCATTGAAAATTACGGGAAAAGACGCCCTAAAATTGTTACTACTGCTGTTGAGCACCCGTCGGTTTCAGAGGTTTTTTCAAGGCTTGAAAGCATCGGCTTTGAGGTTAAAAGAATTTATCCGAAGCCTAATGGCGAAATTGAGTGGGAGGCAATCGTTTCCGCTGTTGATGACAGGACTTGCCTTGTTTCATGTATGCTGGTCAATAATGAAAATGGCGCTGTTCTTCCTGTCAAGCGGGCTTTTAAAGAAATCAAAAGGCTTTATCCCGACGTTGTTACTCACTGCGATGCTGTTCAGGCGTTCATGAAAATCCCGTTTAAGGCTAGCCAGCTTTTCGCTGATATTATTTCAATCAGCGCTCACAAAATCAACGGACCTAAGGGCGTCGGAGCTATATACATTAAAAAAGGCGTGAGGGTTGCGCCACAAAATATTGGCGGCGGTCAGGAGAAGAAAATCCGTTCGGGGACTGAAAGCGTCCCACTTATCGCCGGCTTTGGTTCTGCTGTTGAAACAAAAATTCAGACTGTTACTCAACGGCTTGAATACTTGGAAGGTTTAAAGGAATACTTTTTAAGTGTTCTTGAGGTTTTGAATAATGTGAGTGTTCTGTCACGGGCTGATGCCTCACCTTATATCATCAGCATTGCAGTAGACGGAGTAAAATCCGAGGTAATGCTTCACTTTTTAGAAAGCAAGGGTATTTATGTTTCGAGCGGGTCAGCTTGTTCAAAGGGAGAAAAAAGCGAGGTATTAAAGTCTTTTAACGTGAGTGAAAGGCTCCTCGATTTCACGATAAGAATCAGTCTTTCTGATGAAAATACCAAGGAGGAGCTTGATACTTTAATTGAGGCGATTTCAGAGGCACAAGGCACGCTTCAAAAAATAAAATAATTATTGAATTATTACTGAAAGGCATGGGACTAAATGAAAGAAATCATTCTGGGGAAATACGGGGAAATTGCACTCAAGGGCTTAAACAAAAGCACTTTTGAGGATGTTCTCATTAAAAATATACGTCAAAGGCTAAGCTCTATCGGGGAATTCTCGGTCAGCCGTTCACAGTCAACAGTTTATATCGAGCCTAAATCCAGCTATGTTGATATCGACGAGGTTCTTGACGCTGTCAGAAAAGTATTTGGTCTGGCAAAGGTATGCAAGGCACTGATTGTAAAAAAAGACTGGGACGAAATTGTTTCTGTTGCTCCTGAATATCTTGAGGAGGTTTTGGCTTCTTCAAAAACTTTTAAGGTTGTCGCTAAGCGAGCCGACAAAAGATTCCCGCTCAATTCTCCGACGATATGCACAGAGCTTGGCGCTATCTTGCTTGACGCGTTCCCTCACCTCACTGTTGACGTCCATAATCCTGACGTCACTGTTACTGTTGAAATTAGAGAAACAAAGGCATACATTCACGCTGTAAATATTGAGGGCGCCGGCGGAATGCCAGTCGGAACCTCGGGGAAGGCACTGCTCTTGCTTTCCGGCGGAATTGACAGCCCTGTCGCCGGCTATATGCTGGCAAAAAGAGGCATGTCCATCTCAGCTATTCATTTTGAAAGCCCGCCATACACCTCTGGAAGAGCAAGAATGAAGGTCGAAAGACTTGCCGGGAAAATGGCTGATTATTGTCAGAATATTGAATTTTTCTGCGTCCCTTTCACAAAAATTCAAGAGGAAATCAGAAATAACTGCCCCGAAGAGCTTTTCACAATCATCATGCGAAGAATTATGATGGATATAGCTCAGCGTATTGCTATACAAAATGGCTTTCAGGCACTCATCACCGGCGAAAGCGTCGGACAGGTCGCCAGTCAGACTATGAGCGCTATTGCCTGCACTGACGCTGTTGCAAAAATCCCAGTGTTCAGACCTGTTATTGGAATGGACAAAAGCGAAATCGTTGTTATTTCAAGGAAAATAGGGACTTTTGAAATTTCGATTGAGCCTTACGAGGACTGCTGCACTGTATTCACCCCTAAGCATCCAAAAACCAAGCCTCGCATTGAGGAAGTTATAGAGGCTCAGGCGAGCTTTGACTTCGAACCACTTATAATTGAGGCAGTTGAAAATACTTTTCCTTATACTATAAAAAGCTAAAACTACTGAAAGGTGTTGTGACATTTGTGAAAAATATGCAAGATTTTTTTGGAGTATCTGATACTTATTGCCATAAAAAAATGAAATTTGTTGACAATTTGGCTACAAATGTTGTAAAATTATTACGTGACAATAATATGAAGCTCTCTTTAGCTGAAAGCTGTACCGGCGGAATGCTTTCACAGGCTGTCACTTCTGTGCCCGGTGCTTCTGAAATTTTTGAGCTTGGAATATGCTGCTACTCTGACCGAATAAAGATTAATGAGCTTGGTGTTTCAAAGGATATTATTGAAAAACACTCCGCTGTCAGTCGAGAGGTTGCGTTGGCATTGGCTAAGGGCATCGCTTTAAAAGCGGGAGCCGATATCGGTGTCGGTATCACAGGCTATGCGGGGCCAGGTGGTGGCACTGATCAAAAGCCGGTCGGGACTGTGTTTGTTTGCGTTTATTATGGGCCTGATGATTTTTGTGTAGAAAATTTAAAATTATATGAAACTGAAAAAAACCTGAGCCGTGAAAAGATAAGAATAATTTCAACCGAAAAAGCATTATTAATGATTAGTAACATTTTATTGCGAAAAGAGGAATTAAAATGAGTATTTCTGATGAGCGTGAAAATAAAGATATTAATACAACTAAAGAAAAGCCTTTTAAAAAATTCGTTACATCCACCTTCCCTTGTAAGGGAGATAGCGTAAAGCAGGTTATTTTTAAGATAGTATTTATTATTGCCTTTATTTCACTTATTGTTTCAAGCGTTTTCTTAATTACATATTTTTACGGTGAAGCTAAAATTAAAAAGCTAAATGATGATTTGAGGTCACAATACAGCGGCTCTGATTCCTCTATCATTGATATTTCAAAGCCCGACCCTAAGATGCTGGACAAATTTGTTAAGCTATATAATACTAATCCTGATATTGTCGGCTGGATTGAAATCCCTAACACTACTATTTCTTATCCAGTAATGCAGACAACAGATAATGACTATTATCTAAAGCATGACTTTAATAAAGAGGATAGCCGTGGCGGTGCTATTTTCGCTGACTTCCGTATCCCACTGACTAAATATGGGATGCCACAAAACACTGTACTATATGGTCATGATATGGATAACGGCGACTTTTTCTCACAGCTTCGCAATTATAAAAAGCTGGACTTCTTTAAAAAATCACCAACCTTCACTTTTGATTCTCTTTATGAAAATCAAACCTGGAAGATTTTCGCCTGCTTTATGACTAGCATCAGGCCTGACCAGGACGGCGGAGTTGTTTTTGATTATCACAACAGGATTTCATTTAGCAACGAATCACAGTTTAACGATTTCTATTCCGAAGTTATGAAGCGTTCATATTATCTCACTGATACTGATGTTAAATTCGGCGACGAGCTTATCACTCTTTCAACCTGTGACAGAGAATTCGCTGATTCACGTTTTGTTGTTGTTGCCAGAAAAGTCAGAGAAGGCGAGGACAATAGCGTTGATGTCTCAAAAATAGTTAAAAACGAAAATAAATATATGCCTCTTGTATGGTATAAAGTAACAGGTCAAAAACCGCCTAGATAAAAATGAAACGGAGGAATTTAATGAAGTTTAAATTCACTAATAAAAAAATCATTTCATTGCTTAGTATAGTTTTGGTGTATACTATTATTTATGGGTTAATCGGAAAATGTAATGATATCAATCAAACTCTTCAAATAGCTTCAAGCAACAACACTAAGTCAAATGGGATTCTAAATAGTGATACATATGGATTTAACCTAGATTTTCAAAATTCACAGATGGCTTCAACAGAAATTACATTAAAAAAGGCTGGAATATCTGAATATAAGCTTTTTGATGACTTTGAAGCCGGAACTGTTCCTGTAACTACTACTATCGGGACTGTTGCCGCAAAGCTTATTACAACAGCTAAGCCTTCAACGGCTATCAAGGCTTCAACTTCTTCACCGAGCAACCCGCCTTCCGCACACGCAGACACTGGCACCTTGAAGGTTCGTGAAGCCAGCACAGGAAATATTGTTGAAAGAAGCGTTTATGATGTTGTTTGCAAAATAACAGCACAGGAGCTTGATGCAACCATTCACCCTGAAGCAGTGAAAGCCCAGGCTGTTGCCGCTTATACTTTTGTTCTGTATCAAATCAACAGCGGAGTTATCCCCACTGTTAATTTTAACAAGTCTGTGCCGAAGCTCATTTCCGACGCTGTCAGCTCTGTTGTAGGCGTGGCTATGTATTATAACGGTCAGCCGATATATGCACCATATAGTGCTTCAACCGGTGGCGCAACAGCAAATTGCAGCGATGTATGGGGCGGCTATCGACCATATCTCGTGAGCGTTGAGAGCAAATATGACAGTCAGGCTAGAGCCCCTTATTATAAGAGCACTAAGTCACTGTCTCAGGCTGAGGTTCAAAAAATTATTGAGACAAAAACCAATTTAAGACTTTCAGACGACCCTTCAAACTGGTTCAGCTTTCTTCCTGCTGAAAAGGGCGGGATTTTAGACGGCGGTTTTGTTGGAAATATGCTGATAGACGGAAATTCAACCTGTATTTTTAACGGCAGCAGAACAACTATTACCGGCAGATTTATCAGAGAAAATTTATTAGGCTTGATGTCCTCAAAGTTTGAAATTGATTATAAAAACGGTGTATTCACATTCATTACCTATGGCTATGGTCATGGAGTTGGCCTTTCTCAGATGGGTGCTGACCTTTATGCTAAAATCGAGGGAATGACCTATGACCAGATTCTAAAGCATTATTATACGGGTGTTGAAATCAGATAAAATATCTGATGACTCTTGTATTTGTATTGACTTATATTTTTAAATATATTATACTTTAATTGTAATATTTATTATTTGAATGGAGGTTAATTATGGATTTTTTTAATAAGGTTGGAAGCAAAATCAGCTCTGGCGCTAATGCTGTCGCTTCCGGGACTAAGAAAATGGTTGACTCTAATCGTGTTAACGGACAAATATCTCAATATCAATCAAGGATTAACAATCTTTATACTGAAATCGGAAAAATATATTATAAGAAGAATTTTGAAAACCCAAGTGAAGAATTTAAAGCTGCTTTTGATGAAATCGCGAGCATTCAAGTTAGTATCGATGCCGCAAAAGTTGAGCTTCAGAAAATAAAAGGAACTAAAACCTGCCCTAACTGCGGGAACGAAGTGGGTAATGATATTGTTTTCTGTAATAAATGCGGAGTCAGCTTGCCTGTCCCTAATCCGGCAGTTGAGCCATACCCTGTTTATTCTCAGATTGTTTGTTCCGGCTGTGGCGCTCAGCTTTCGCCAAATACTTCATTCTGTTCTAAATGTGGACAAAAATATGTTGCTCCTGAGCCTGTTGTTGTAGTTGCTCCTGTTTCAAAGGTATGCAGTAACTGCCAGGCTAAGGTTGAAGACGGTGTTGCTTTCTGTGGCTTTTGCGGACAAAAAATTGCAACTGATGAACAGCCACCAGTTGTTTCAGAGTAAAAAATAATTATTTTAAACATAAAAAAGTAGCTACACTGAGTAGCTACTTTTTTTATTGTTTGTTTAATTTATACTGGGTGAACCTTGTTTTCAAAATCAGCGTGGCTCGAATCAATACTGTATTTTTCATTTCTTCTCTTCTCGAAGAATTTTGTTGCAACCGGACCGAACTGAGCATAGCTGAGCACGTCTTCCTCTTGTTCAATCCACTCTGCACATTCCTCGCGAAGCTTTGAAAGCTCAGGCTTTAACAAATCAGCCGGACGACAGTCAATTGGCTCTTCATCGCCAATAATTTTCTTTCTGAATTCAGGGTCAATAGGCGCCGGAGTTTTCCCGTATTCGCCACGAACAACTCCCTTAAATTCCTTTGTAACCGTCTTGTATCTCTCGCCTGTGATTACGTTAAACACAGCCTGAGTCCCGACAATCTGAGAGGTTGGTGTTACCAGCGGAGGCATTCCTGAATCAGCACGAACTCGTGGGACTTCCTGAAGCACTTCGGTGAATTTATCAACCTTGCCAGCCTGTTTCAGCTGTGAAAGAAGGTTAGAAAGCATTCCGCCCGGAACCTGATATACAAGTGCATTCGCATCAACCGCAAGCATTGCCGGGTCAAGAAGACCGTTGTCAAGATATTTCTTTCTTAGTATCATGAAATAATCTCTGACTTCAGTAAGCTTTGCAAGGTCAAGACCTGTGTCATATTCTGTACCCTTTAATGCTGCAACCATTGACTCGGTTGGAGCGTGTGATGTTCCTAGAGCGAGAGGCGACATTGCCGTATCAATAACCTCTGCACCAGCCTCAATACCCTTTAGAAGACACATTGAAGCCAGACCTGATGTATAATGAGTGTGAAGCTGAATCGGAAGCTTCGTCACTGACTTAATATTCTTAACCAGCTTTTCTGTTGCATATGGTGTTAGAAGGGCAGCCATGTCCTTAATACATATTGAATCAGCACCAGCCTCTTCAATCTGCTTTGCATAATTCATGTAATACTCATCTGTGAAAACCTCACCAAGTGTATATGAAATAGCAACCTGTGTATCTGCACCCTCTTTTTTTGCAGCCTTTATAGCTGTTTCAAGGTTTCTTATATCGTTTAAGGCATCAAAAATTCTGATTATATCAATACCATTAGCAACTGATTTTTGAACAAAATAATCAAGAACATCATCAGCATAATGACGATAGCCAAGCATATTCTGCCCTCTGAAAAGCATTTGAATTTTTGTATTAGGCATATTTTTCTTTAAGGTGCGAAGTCTTTCCCACGGGTCCTCATTCAAAAAACGAAGACAAGAGTCAAAGGTTGCTCCGCCCCATGCTTCAACTGAATGAAATCCGATTTTATCCATTGCCGGAAGAATAGGCAACATCTCGTCTATTGTCATACGAGTTGCAATCAGCGATTGATGAGCATCACGCAAGACGGTTTCTGTTACTTTTACTTTAGCCATTATTATTTCCGCCTTTCGTGTTATTGAATTATAGCTATTACAGCGCCTGATTCAACTGCATCGCCTTTTTTAACATTGATGCTTACTACTTTTCCGCCAACTGTAGCAACAACGTCATTCTCCATTTTCATTGCTTCAAGAACAACAATCGGAGTTCCGTTCTCAACAGTGTCGCCAACCTTAACCTTAACATCAAGGATATTCCCTGGCATTGGAGCGGTAACCTCTGTTCCACCCTCAACGACAGGAGCAGGTGCAGCGACTGGAACAGCCGCTTGAGCAGGAGCAGGTGCGGCAGCAGGTGCAGCAACCGGTGCAGCGGCAGCGACAGGTGTAATCACTGGAGCTTGTGCACCAGCGGCAATTTCATCAACTGCAACATCATAGGTTTTTCCGTTTACAGTAATATTATATCTTTTCATACATATTTCCTCCGATAAATTATATTTATTTTAGAAAGGCATATTGCTGTGCTTCTTAGGAAGTCTGGCAACTCGCTTTCCGGCTAGCATTTCAAGGGCTGTAACAAGTGTCGCTCTCGTATCCAGTGGATTAATAATATCTTCAATGCAATTTTCTTCTGCTGCTTTAAATGCAGAGGCTTCATTTGCACAATATTCTTCAGCCAGCTCTTTTCTTTTCTTATCAACATCAGCTGAGCCTTTTAGCTCATCGTGCTTTAGAAATTCAACAGCTGTTTCCGGAGCGAGCGGTGAAATTACTGCATTAGGATAAGCGAATGTCAGGTCAGAGTTTGCACCCTTCCCGGCAAGAGCTATGTATGCAGTTCCATAGGCTTTCCCGACAATTATTGAAATTTTTGCTGTTGTTGCCTCAGCGTATGAGTGAGCCAGCTTTGTCATATCACGAAGACTTCCTGATACTTCAGCCTCATCTGATAACTCAAAGCCCTCTGTATCAACAAGGGTGATAACCGGGATTGCGAAAGCGTCACAGGTTCTCACAAAACGAGAAAGCTTTGAACAATCATTGGCGGAAAGCTTTTGTGTTGTTTTATTTGTTGCGCATATTCCAACTGTAGAGCCACCGATAGAAGCAATAGCTGTATATGCTGAATCGCCAAACTCAGAGGAAATTTCAATAACACTGTTCTTATCGGCAATTGATAATGCCATTGAAGCCGCATCAGTTTTCATTTCAAGCCCTGACTCTTCAAATTCAAATACCGGAACAGGTGATAGGTTATTAGCCGGAAGCTTTGAAACAAGTTCTCTTGCTTTTAGCATTGCTGACTTGTCATCCTCACAAAGGATATTCGCTGTCCCACACTTCGCTGAGTTTTCAGCATAGCTTCCGACAGCTGTCTTGCTGTTTGGAGTTATGAATAATTCAGCTGAATTTGACATTATAACGAAATCGGCAGAGGTTGCAAGCATCGCTGCCCCTCCCACACAGGTTCCTGCTATTACTGAAATCTGCGGAACAACACCAGACAGGTTTGAAGTCCACATCAAAAGCTCACCATAAGCTGACAATGCCTTAATGCCATCAGTAATAACCGCACCATACGAATCGAAAACGCCAACGACAGGAACCCCTGTCTTCGCTGCCAAATCATAAACTTTTTTGATTTTTTTAGCTTGTGCCTCGCCTAGTGCGCCATTTTTAATTGTTGAATCCTGTGAAAATGCGTATACAGGACTCCCCTCGATATAACCATAGGCTGTAACAACGCCAGCCAGGTCTTCACCAGCCTTTGTGAATGAATCAAGTTCTGTGAAAACTCCCTCATCATAAAGATTGGTCAGTCTTTGTCTTGCTGGTGAGGTAGTTTGAACTTTTCTCTTTATTTCAGCAAGTTTTGCTATTGTGCTTTCAGATGCCATGCTTGTTCCTCCAATCAGTAATACGAAATTATTTTTATTATACTACTTTTCGATATAAAATACAATATTTTTTGTATTATTTTTTGCAATTTTTACATTTCTCCAAGAAGTATATTAAATCTTGAATATAATCGTCTTTATCAATAAATTTTAGCTCTTTTAAGATAGTTTTGTCTTCAATACAAAACTCAGCGCTGTTAACATTATTTGATATTGCGAGATAAAGTATCGCTCTGACAATGCCGTCATATAAAAATATGTCGCCATAGCTGTTTAAACAGCTAATAACGACATTGTTATTTTTATAATAATATATTCCATAGCCAATGACAGCATCATTGCTTAGTGCCTCAACAACGCTAATAACTTCATCCTGAATTCCATGCTCAATAAATAGCGGATAATATTTTTTAAAATCCTTCGCCTGAACAATTTCTAACACGTTAATCTTCCTTACCTATTGCATTTCTTATTGCACGAAGCTCCTCGCCATTGAGTTCTCGCCACGCACCCGGCTTCAGCATACCCAGCTTTAATGGGCCGACGCCTGTTCTTTTTAGTCTGGCAACCTCGAGGCCGACAGTTTCACACATCTTTCGAATCTGACGGTTTCTCCCTTCACGGATAACCATTTGTAATACGACACGCCCCTGTTCCTTCGCCAAAACATTTATCATAGCGGGCATTGTTCTCTTCCCGTCTATCTCGACACCCTCACTAAGGGAAACAAGCTGTTCATCCGTGATGTCAGGACGAACGGTGACACGATAGGTCTTGCTGACATGCTTGCTTGGGTGCATTATGCTGTTCGCGAAATCGCCGTCGTTTGTAAACAAAAGCAAGCCTTCAGAATTTCTGTCCAGCCGCCCTATCGGATATACTCTATCCTCAACACCGGAAAGTAATTCAGTCACGCACCTTCTGCCCATTTCATCCTCCATAGTCGTGACATAACCACGAGGCTTGTTAAGCATTATATATAAATTTTGCTTTTTTGTATCAACAATTATTCTTTCACCGTCAACAGTAATAATATCACGTCGAGGGTTCGCCTTGTCGCCGAGCTTCGTTGGATGCCCGTTAAGCTTAACCTTATGGTCAGCAATAAGCTCCTCCGCTTTTCGCCTTGAACAGAAGCCACTTTCGCTTATTATCTTTTGTATTCTAATTTTTTCCAAATATATTCCTCACTTTTGTCTATTTAAGCCTGTTAAAAATGTTATCAATAAAGCTGTCGAGCCGTGACTTTGGCTTTTCAGGTAATTCATTAATATCCTCATCCAGAAGGATTGGAATCGACTGAATAATCTCGCCATTTAATACATAATCAGAATGACCTATAACGTCGCCTTTTTTAAGCGGAGCATACGCAAACTGCGGTATAATCACTTTCTTTTCAACTTTCTTTAAATCCTCCGGATACAGCGGGAGCTTTGCCGGTTCAATTTGCTTACAGAATGCAACGTTTTTCTCACCACCGACAACATTGACCATAATATTCAAATTATCTATCGGGACTTCTCGACGGGTTACTTGAGAAAAACCATAGTTGTATAAATTAGTGTGGTCAAGCCAATCGTTTGGGTCGTTTAATGTTACGCAAATCAGCTTTATGCCATCTCTTTCACAAGCAGAAACAAGGCATCTTCTCGCCTTATCTGTGAATCCGGTTTTAACCCCGATGGCACCCTTGCAGCTGCTCAAAAGCTTATTTGAATTCGCAAGCCATCTAACATAAGGCGGGTTCCCAAACTCAAGCCTTGCGTTTTTTGTTGAGCAAATCTGTTGAAAAATTGGGTTTTTTAATGCCTCACGGGCGAGCAACGCCATGTCATATGACGTTGAATAATGCAGGTCGGTATAATCATCCAGCCCCGACGGAGTAACAAAATGAGTATTTGACATACCGATTTTTTTAGCTCTTTCGTTCATCAAAACAGCGAAATTTTCAAGGCTACCGGCGATTTTAACCGCTGTAGCATTCGCGGCATCATTCCCGGAGGGGAGCATCATTCCATAGCACAATACCCGCTTTGTAACCTGGTCACCTTCCACAAGCCCCATCGAAGAACCTTCGACTTTAATTGCATTCGGGTCAACCGTAAAATATTCATCCAAATCCCCACTCTCAAGAGAAAGAAGGGTTGTCATTATTTTTGTTGTGCTTGCCATCGGCATAATCTGATTCGAATTCTTCTCGAATATAACCTTCCCGGTCAGTGCCTCAATTAGAATTGCTGATTTAGCTGAAATCTGTATGCCTTCAGTCGCACTGACTGTTGTATAGCTTGAAAATAAAATACCACTCAATAATGTTAAAGAAATAATTGTCGAAAAAAGTCTTTTCATTAATACACCTCAAATAACTTTTTTAAAACAATTTAGAAGAAAACTAGTTCTCGTCAGATTGTTCTTCCTTTTTATCTTTTTTCTTAATCATTGATGTAATTTTTTCAATTACATCAGGAACCAGGTTGATAATTGCGTTTGAAGAATTTGCATTCATTGACATCTGAAGAAGCTTAACATCACCTTTGCTGATTACAAGAAAGGCAATAGGCTGAATTGTTATTCCGGCACCGCTTCCGCCGCCGAATAAGTCCTTGGCACTTTTAGTCGGGATATCGGAACCGCCAGAAGCAAATCCGAAGGATACCTTAGACACCGGGATTATTGTTGTCCCATCAGGTGAAACAATAGGGTCGCCGATTATAGTTTCAACGTCAACCATTTCCTTAATTTTTTCCATTGCCGTCCCGATTAATCCTTGAATTGGATGTTCATTCATTATTTAGCATCTCCATTTCTGTTTTCTTTTGTTTTTTTGCCTTGATTTTCATTTTAATCATAGTATATAAATAATTCACTAAAATAAACACAAGTATTGCGAGCACCGTGCTTGGACGGGTTTTAACCTGACAATAAAAATTATATTCTGTTTCACTTGAATTAAACTTGCTCGTGATATTTATTCGCTTGACACTGACGTTCAGAAAGGTTTTCAGAACCGCCAGCGCATTGAAAACCGCAGCATTGACATATCCATAGGACATTGCGCATTCATAGGCATCTTCATTAGCAACAGCAAGGTCAAGCTCAAGTTTCGTAATTCTTATTGCCTTAAAAAGCTTTTTAACTGTCTTTTTCCCGAGCGGGATATATGGCTTTATTTTCTCCCACTTTCGCTTTAGCTCTTCAAGCTTGCTTCCCTTTGGTTCTTTTTCATTTTTGTCTTCTTTTTCTGATTTTTTATTTTTGCTTTTTTGTTCTTTTTTTGAAAAAGTTTCTGTATTAATATTCTCTTCAAGAATTTTCCCTTCATCTGACTCTTCCTTCAGTGCCTTTTTAGCCTGACCTGAATTATCACCTTCGGGGAGAAATTCCTTGTACGCATCCTCACGGTTTGAATGAATATCAGCTTGCTTTAATGCTTCTTCATACTCTTGCTTTTCTTTTTCCAGCTCTTTTTCAAGATTCTTCTTCTTTTTATTTTTGCTTTTAGTTTCACTTTTATTCTTCTTTTTCTCATTAATCGGATATAAAGTGAAAAAAAGGTATTTAACTTTTATTTCTTGTTTATTATTAGAAAAAATAATCTGAGCAACCACCGGTATGTGCAGCAATAAATAGATAAGCACGATTATTCCCAGAATTATATATAAAACAATCATACTCATCCCCCTAATTTTTTATGTAAGCACCAAAGCCCTTGGCTCTTCCTCGACATCGTCAAAGCTAAGCTGTTCTTTATGGCTTGGAAGCGGAGGAAGTTCATCTATCGACGAAAATTTAAAGCAACGTAAGAACGTGCTTGTAGTTTTATATGAGATTGGGCGACCGGGAACATCAAGTCGACCAGCTTCCTCAAGCAAATCCTTTTCAACCAGAGAATTAACAACGCTGGCGCTGTCAATACCACGAACATGCTCAACGAATGCTTTTGTCACCGGCTGATTATATGCAATTATTGTGAGAACCTCAAGAGCGGCGGGAGAAAGAGTCGTTGTCCTCTTGCTCTCTAACGCGAGCTTTATATACGGCGCATACTCCGCCTTTGTTGACATCTGATAGCTGTCCCCTAGCTTTAAAATCCTGATTGAGCTCTTGTTTTTTTCATATCTGTCACTAAGTAGCTTGACCAGCTTTGAAATTGATTCAATTTCAACACCGCTCGCAAATGCAAGCTTCTCTTCGTCGATAGGTTCGCCACTTGCAAACAAAATTGCCTCTATTATTGACGATTTTTCATTTATCTGCATTAATGCCATGCCTTTCTATTTTCAAGTTATACTTCAAGCTTAGGTTTTTTATTAAAGCATATTTCAGCGTTATCCTCGCTAAGCGTAATTCTCCCGGACTTTGTTAGCTCTAAAACTGCTAAAAAGGTCGCAACCTTTTCTGAGCGGTCAGTCATCCCTTCATAAATCATATCCATCTTAAAAACCTCACCACTGTATAGCTTTTTTAAAATATATATGATTTTTGAGGTAACCGATACAATTCTTTTTGAAACAATCGGAGTGAAAACTGCCGCCTTGATCGGAATATTATTCCTGTCTCGGATTGATATCCCATTGAATGCAATTATTAAATCAGACGGCTCGTGCATTACTGCGTAACGCCTGTCTATATCAATCTTCATTTGCTTCCTGACAAATATATCCCCGCCGATATAATTTGATTTTAAAACCTCCGCCGCTTTCTTACACAAGGAATACTCAATGAGTCGCCCCTCAAGCTCTTTTTTCAGCTCTGTTGCTTCATTTTGTTGAGGCAAGAGTGAAACTGTTTTTATATAAACAAGTCTGGCCGCCATCTCAAGAAATTCCCCGGCATACTCCATATCCTGTTCAGAAATTTCTTCAATATAGGATAAATACTGCTCAAGAAGGAGGGATATTTCAATATCCTCAATATTAAGCTTGTGCTTGGAAATTAAGTGCAAAAGCAGGTCAAGAGGCCCCTCAAAGGTCTCTAGCTTAAATGAAATTGCTCTCATTTATACCACCAGTTTCATAATTATATCAACATAGCCAGATAAGAAGTCAAGACCTTCAAACAAAATATTCTGTAATAAACGGATAGGATAATCAAGAATTCCTGAGAACATCACTAAAATAAGGCCGATAAAAATATACTGTTCATATTGCATTATCTTAAAATAAGTTTTTGGTGAAAGGAAAAGATTGAATATTCTTGAACCGTCAAGCGGAGGTATTGGGAGCAGATTGAAAATAGCGAGGCCGATGTTCAATGTAACAACAAGCCCGAAAACCTGAAGTAATACCGTCAGGTTGCTTAATGAGGAATAGCCGGCGAAGAATATCACCTTATAAATTATTAGGGCAATGTATGCCATCAAAATATTTGAAACAGGACCTGCCAGAGATGAGATAGCCATCCCAACCTTCGGGTTTTTAAAGTTCCTCGGGTTAATCGAAACAGGCTTCGCCCATCCGAAGCCAACTATAAGCATAGAAATTGAGCCGATTAAATCAAGATGCTTCATCGGGTTAAGCGTAATTCGCCCTTGGTTCCTCCCAGTATCGTCGCCGAGCAAGCTCGCAACCCATGCGTGAGCACACTCATGCACAGGAAGGGCAGTAAAAAGCACAAGCGCCTTAATCATAATATCTATAAAACTAAAATTGTTAAATAATCCGAACATTTTATACCTCACACAATAATCAATTTCTAAAATTTGTATATATTATTAGTATACATTATTTAATTAAGTATAATCGATTTTTTAAAATAATTCAAGTATAAAATGACTTTGTTTTAACCAAAATAACTAAATATAACATTTTTAAAAAATAAATTTAAAAAGCACTTGATTTTTTTTTCATTATCTGATAAAATAATAACGTTGACTTTATGAAAATTATTAAAGGAGGTGCAACCTCATGGCAAAATGTGATATTTGCGGAAAGGGTGTAACTTTCGGAATAAAGGTGTCTCACTCACACAGACGTACAAACAGAACCTGGAAACCTAACGTTAGAAGAATTAAAGCTATCGTTAATGGTACTCCTTGTCATATTTACGCTTGTTCAAGATGTATGCGTTCAAACAAGGTAACTCGCGCTGTTTAGTATTGTTATTATATTTCGAAATTAAGGGATGCTTTTTAGCGTCCCTTTTTAATTTGCACAAAAACAAACGGCGCTTTTTGGCACCGTTTTTTTATTTAATATTTCTTTGCTTTTGTAAAATTAACCTGTTTTGTGAATGGGTTATATATTATATCCGCCATATCCTTATTATTTATAAGATACTCTGTGTGATAAAAAATCGGAGTGAAAATATAATTGTCTGTTAGGAATTTTTCTGCCTGTGCGAATTTGCTCACACTTTCCGAATGACTTGCCGCCGTTTCTGCCCCGGATAATATTGAGTCAAATTCTTGATTCGAATATTTGGTTATATTATCCTTGTTCCCTGTCCTGAACGAATTCAAAAATGCCGATGGGCTGTTCATGTCACCTGTCAGTTTAACAATAGCCATCATATAATTCCCTGACTCAATTCTCGCTTTATATTCATTATCCGGCAACACCTCAACTGTGCAATAAAATCCGAGAGCATCGCTCCATTGGTCTGATATTGAAGATAAATAATCTGAATATTCATAGCTTTTTGGAACTATTATCGAGGAATTGTTAAAGGAATTTTTTTCAGCCTGAGTCAATGTGCTTTCCCACAAATACTGTGAAAGTGACAGATTGAACATTGTTAAGGTCGGTTCAGCTGAAAGCTCACGAAAGCTTTTGTTCAGCATCGTGACACCGGAAGGAATAATGCCGTTGGCTATTTTTATATTCTGAGGCAGTTTTTTTGAAAGCAAATCCCTGTCCAGTGCAATTGAAAGCGACTTTCTGACCTCGGTGATTTTTAAATATGGATTATTCAAATTAAAAACAATACCGCTTGAAGCATTCTGATATTCTCTGTTAATGCTTTTTGAATTAAACAAATCCCTGTTAAAGCCGTTATCAACTATACAATCCGTGCTTTCCTTTGTGTAATTTTCATTTATTTTATCAGTTGTTCTGGCAATAAAGAAATTAAGCCCCGAGGGATAGACCTTTGAAACATCGCTATACGTCGTATTTCTTCTGAGAATCAAATAATTATTCTTCCCATACGGGTCATATAACCAGTCTTTCAGATAAAACGGGCCATTTGAAATAACATCAATGGTTTCTAAGCCGTATCTCCCTTTAGTGCTGTTAAAAAATTTTTCATTGCAGGGCATAGCCGGCGAAGTTGTTAAAAGCGTCAAAAAATTCGCATCCGGATGCTCAAGCTCAATAACAAGCTGATACTTCCCATTTGCCTTTATCCCAAGATTATCTATTGAAAGCTGCCCTGCGTTAATCTTTTCGGCATTTTTTATGCTTAAAAACTGATTGGCGTAGGGCGAATGCGTCGCCGGGTTAATCAGCCTTTTAAAAGTAAAAACAAAATCGGCAGCAGTAACATTTTCTGAATAATCCTTCGCCGTCCAGAAAGCATTTTCTCTTAATTCAAAAGTATAAGTAAGCCCATCCTCTGATACTGAATAGCTTTTAGCCACCCCTTCTGACAAGTTCCCAGAGGAAGTATTTTTAAGCAAGCCCTCAAACATATTTTCTATTATAACTAAAGATGATGTGTCGGTCGCCAGCTGTGGGTCAAGATTTTTTGGGTCTTCCAGCAAGGAATATCTAAATAAGTAATTTGAGCCTTCATTCTTCGAGCATGATGTCCCAAGCAAGCTGAAAATTACTAAAAAAATCAACAATAATTTCCAAAATACTTTCTTTTTCACAATCATCCTCCTTGTTTCTTATATATTTTTAATTTTATCATTATTATATATAAAATACAAGCTTTTATTATTTATAATTTTACAATTCTACTTCAAATATTTGACTATTTTTTAGGGATTTTTTACAATCAATTATTCTTTGATTCGTGCTTCCTCTGAATTTTAACTGCCAGTCCTTTTTTTCGATATCAAATTTCCCGTCAACGAGGAAATCTGTCACCTCCAAAAGCTCTTTAAATCCGTTTTCGTCGTTTGAATTTAACAAAAGTTCGTCAAATGTGAAGCCTGTGTAGGTTATTATATCAAGGCTCTCGTCATACTCCTTAATTTTTTCCCCTAAAAACGCAAGCGCCTTCGCCTGACACATTGGCTCTCCCCCGCTGAAGGTCACGCCTGACAAAAGAGGATTCGCTTTTATTTCTTTTAATATATCATCTGTGTCGATTATTTTCCCCGCATTAAAGTCATGGGTATGCGGATTGTGGCAGCCCTCACAATGATGAGGACAGCCTTGGACAAATATTGTATAACGTATTCCCGGGCCATCAACTATTGAGTCGTTGACTTTTCCCGCTATCTTCAGCTCCATAAATATGACCATTCCTTTCTGCTAAACTGGAAACCTTGTGACGGTTTTGGCTTGCCAAAATTTCGGCATCAAGACCGAAAAGGCACAAATTTCCGATTGAAAGATTTATCTTTCAACATTTCGCCTGCCTTCAAAATATTACAATGAGAGGCGCACAAAATGCACGCCTCTTTTTGATTATTCAATTAAACTCCGTGTTTTATACGGTCTCTTTCCTCCGCACGTTTTGCATTGTTAAATCTGTCAACTGTTCCGACAAGATAGCCTGTAATCCTTCTTATTCTCTCGAAATTAATATTGTCAGAGCCCTCTAATCGTCCGCATTTTGGACATCTATCGCCAATTATCCCGGTATAACCGCATACAGGGTCACGATCGACAGGGTGATTGATTGAGCCATAGCCGACGCCAGATTCCTTCATACAACGAACAACCTTTTCAAAAGCAGTCAGGTTCCCCTGTGGGTCGCCGTCAAGCTCAACATAGCTGATGTGACCTGCGTTTGTTAAAGCATGATATGGTGCTTCCAGCTTGATTTTTTCATAAGCGCTAATTGGATAATAAACCGGAATGTGGAATGAGTTCGTATAATACTCCCTGTCAGTTACGCCTTCAATAACACCATACTTTTCTTTATCTATACGGACAAATCTTCCCGACAAGCCCTCGGCAGGAGTCGCAAGCAATGAGAAATTCAGCCCTGTTCTGATTGTTTCTTCTTCCATTCTCTCTCTCATTCGAGTGATTATTTCAAGCCCAAGCTCACGAGCCTCATCGGATTCGCCGTGATGCGAGCCGATTAATGCTTTTAATGTTTCGGCAAGACCAATGAATCCGACCGAAAGTGTCCCGTGCTTTAAAATTTCGCCGACCTGGTCATCCGGCTTCAGCTTATCTGAGTCAAGCCATATCCCCTGTCCCATTAGGAAAGGATAGTTTCTGACAGTTTTTTGAGCCTGAATGCTGAAACGATGCAAAAGCTGTTCAACGACCAAATCCATGATTTCTTCAAGGTTTTCAAAAAATGTGCCGATATTATGATTCGCTTCTATTCCAAGACGAGGAAGATTAATTGAGGTGAAGCTCAAATTCCCTCTCCCAGTAACAATTTCACGAGTTTTGTCAAAATAGTTCCCTATTACACGAGTTCTGCAGCCCATGTATGCAACCTCGGTATTATAGTCGCCCTCTTTATAATACTGGATGTTGAACGGCGCATCAATGAATGAGAAATTCGGGAACAATCTCTTGGCGGATACACGACACGCAAGCTTGAATAAGTCATAGCTGACATCAGTCGGATTATAGTTAATGCCCTCTTTAATTTTGAAAATATGAATTGGGAAAATAGGCGTTTCACCATTGCCCAGTCCGGCTTCATTAGCAAGAAGAATGTTCTTTATAACCATTCTTCCCTCAACAGAGGTGTCTGTTCCATAGTTGATTGAGCTGAACGGAGTCTGAGCTCCGGCACGGCTGTTCATTGTGTTAAGGTTATGGATTAAAGCCTCCATCGCCTGGAATGTAGCTCTGTCAGTTTCTTTCTCAGCCGTTTTTATCGTAAATGCCTGAATCTTTTTCGCTGTTTGTTCGTCTGTATATTTGCAGAGCTTAGGGAATTCAGCCTCCTGATAGCCGTTATCGTTGGCAAGACAAGGAATTAAGCCGGTCTCGTCAAAGACTTCCTTCGCAATTTGCTTAGCAATTTCATTAGCATTTTCAAGCTCAGCCATCATAGCCAGACACCTGTCAATGTTTTCAACATATCGGCGCTTGAAGGTTTTCTTAACCCCATCAGCCATTGCATAATCAAAGTTTGGAACACTTTGACCGCCATGCTGGTCATTCTGATTGGACTGTATAGCAATGCAAGCAAGTGCTGAATAGCTTTGAATATCATTAGGCTCTCTCAAAAATCCGTGTCCGGTCGAAAAACCATTTTTAAAAAGCTTAACAAGGTCAATCTGACAGCAGGTTGTCGTCAAGGTCAAAAAGTCAAGGTCATGAATGTGAATATCACCCTCAGCATGAGCCTTCGCGTGCTTCGGGTCTAGCACATACATTTCATAGAATTCCTTAGCACCAACCGAGCCGTATTTCAGCATTGTTCCCATAGCTGTATCGCCGTCGATATTCGCATTTTCACGCTTGATATCACTGTCCTTCGCCGGCTTGAAGGTCAAATCCTCATAAATTTTCATGAGCCTTGTGTTCATTTCACGCGCACGAGTTCTGTTTGAACGATAAAGAATATATGCCTTTGCAGTTTTGGCATGACCGTCCTCAACCAAAACCCTTTCAACCATATCCTGAATTTCTTCAACTGAAGGGCATTTGGTCTGTGAATTGTTTTCTATCTTGTCGCAAACCTTCCCCGCCAGCTCCAAAGCCTCGTCATAGTTATTCCCGCCTACAGCTTGTGCTGCCTTATATATAGCATTGGCAATTTTTTCAATATTAAAGGTAACCTTTCTACCATCTCTTTTTATAATTTGTGTTATCATAACAAATCCCCCAATTTTAATACAAACACTATATATTGTGTCCCGTGTATTGTATATACAAGTATATAGTATATACGCATTAATGTCAAGAGATTAATGAATAAAAAAACAAATTGTTTTTTGTTGAAATTGAATAAAAATTATCCAGTTTTTGTGTAAATAATTAACCAAATAATTTTATTTATTCTTATTTAACAAAAAAACAACCACAATATATTGTGGTTGTATATTAACTTATTATGTTATGCTAAGTAATTCGAAACAAATATTACAACCAGTAAAAGATTAAAAATAATACAGGTCATAGAGTATATAATCTTGCTCTTTTTTAAAACGAAGTTTGATGTAAAAAGTCCGGTCAGCAAGCTCGATATAACAAGAAATACAACATTTGTGCTTATATACACCGTCGCTATATCAATCGACAACATTTTTGAAAGCGGTGTGTCAATTATGTTGGCAAGAATGTTCGCAACCGGCTGAATTAACAATGGGATAAGTGTAACAGCCGCCTTCCCTCGTGTTCTAACAAAAATAACAATAATTGCAAGCATAATTAAAGCTATTGCAATACTTTCAAAAACCATTAACAACCTCCATGTCTTTTACTGCTTAAAAGCATCATCGAAAATTTTCTCCGCCTTTTCAGGCTCGTCACATACAGCTAAGAATATATAGTTGCCCTTTGTTTTGATTATCGCTCTGTTAAGCTTATCAGCCTCCAGCGGAGCATATCCGCCAAAAACACTGGCTCTGTCTTTAACTCTGTCCTCAAAAACCGCTTTGACCCCGTCGACATCACCGGAGCTTTTGACTTTAACAACCGCAACTTCTTCAGCACTAACAGGTGAACCGGCAGCGACAAATGCGTAGCTATCAAATTTTGTCAAGTCTATTTCACTGTAACTAATCTCAATAGTTTCATCACTTGAATCAAGCATTTCAGGCAAGGTCAAGGATTTAATTATATCGTCTTTAAGTTTTTTCACATCAGGCTGAACCTTCAAATCATTATCCTTGTTTGAGCAAGAACAAAGCGTAATTATCAAAACAGAAACAATCATTAAAAGTATAGAAATTCTTTTTGTCATAACTTTTTCTCCTAAAAATTATTTAGCGATATGCGTAAGAATGTAATTCACCATTACACCGTAGGTATCTTTTTGAAAATGCATACCGTCTTTTTGTGCTTTTGAGCTATCAAGCTTCCCCTTATTGTTTTTTAGGGCTGTGTTGATATCCACGAAAAGTATGCCCTTTGAATTAGCCATTTTCAAAAGCTCAGAGTTGTAACTGTCAATGGCAGAATTTTGAATGGGACTTTCGGTCGTTGTTTCTCTTTCAACAGCCACCGGCGGAATTGAAAGTATATAGATTTTGGAATTTGGCAATTCCTTTCGAACAGAATCAATAAATCCACTGTACTTTTGTATCATAGTTTCATTTGAAAGCCACGCTATCCCATTACTGCCGAGCATTATATATACATTGGCGGGCTTCAGCTGCTTCACTGCATTTAAAGCCGTCACCTTCCCGAATGCCGTATCTATTACTTCAGTGTCAATCTTCGCGATATTCATGCCGATTGAAGCGATGACATTTTTAGGCGGAACGAGATTATAAGATTTTAACCCATACGTCAACGAATCGCCGATGAATCCACAGGAATTAAAATAATCGGCTGTTGCCGCTTCACTTTGAGGAACCGGATTGACAGGGGACGTGACAGGCGGCGACGTTGTTGTCGCCACGGTGGTAGTAGCTTCACTCGACGAAGCATCCGCCGTCGAGCCGTCTTTGCTGCCTGCGTCTGAAGTGCTTTGAGATGGCGAATTGTTAGCGCCCGAGCTTGGCTCAAGACGCCCATTAAACATATATATAACAAAGCAAGTGATGAAAATAACCACGCATGCTATTATTAAAAAATCAAATCTAAATCTTTTCCCCTTTTTTTGAGGATTAATGTTACTTTTTAGTGCTGACATAATATTGCCCTGCCTTTATTTTTTCTGCTTTAAGTATACAATAAAATACATTAACTTGCAACACAAAAAAATATTTTTTTCAAAATTTTTAATATGTTGTATTTGCTTGCATATGTGTTAAGAATAATGTATAATTAATAATATTTTTAAAAATAAATTAATATGCAGTTTGAGATTTTGAAATTTCAATTCTTTATTTTTAATTCGCATTTAACCATTTGTTTATTATTGCATATAATGCAAATGAAATACAACTATAAATTTATTTTGCTGAAATTCATATTTTTTTGATAACTCAGCGAAGAAAGAGGATAAATATGTGTGGTTTTGTTGGTTTTTCTAATAAGATAAACGATGCTTCTATTGTTGTTGAAAAAATGATGGATAGAATCAAGCATCGTGGTCCGGATTCATTCGGGAAGTATGTTGACGAGGATGTTGCGCTCGGGTTTAGAAGACTTAGTATCATTGACCTCGCTCAAGGGAGTCAGCCGCTTTTTAATGAGGATAAGTCTATGGTCCTCGTTTTTAACGGTGAGATTTATAACTATCAGGGACTGAGGGATGAATTAATTAACGCCGGACATGTTTTTGTGACAAAAACCGACTCTGAGGTTCTTCTTCACGGTTATGAGCAGTGGGGGAAAGGCATGCTGAACAGACTTCGCGGGATGTTTTCGTTCATTATCTGGAATAAAAACACCTCTGAAATTTTTGGCGCAAGGGATTTCTTCGGAATAAAGCCGATGTATTATGCTATGATGGGCGATACCTTTATGTTTGGCTCTGAAATCAAGAGCTTTTTAGAGCACCCTGATTTTAAAAAGGAGCTTAATGAGGATACCCTTGAAAACTATCTCACCTTCCAATACTCGCCGACAAATGAAACCTTTTTCAAAAATGTTTATAAGCTGATGCCTGCACATTGCTTTACTTATAAAAATGGGAAGCTTGACATAGAAAGATATTGGGAAATTAAGTTCAATGCTGACAATGAGCCTCAGCTTGACGACTGGGTTAATGAAATTTCGGACATATTTGAAGATTCCGTTTTAGCACATAAGATTTCTGACGTTGAGGTCGGAAGCTTCCTTTCCAGCGGAGTTGACTCAAGCTATGTTGCCGCTGTCGCTAATGTTGACAAAACCTTTACCGTTGGCTTTGGTGAGGACGAAAAATACAACGAAATCGGATATGCAAAGGAATTCTCAAAATATATCAATAAAGAAAATATCAGCAAGGTTATATCCCCGGCTGAATACTGGGATAACCTCCCTAAAATACAATATCACATGGATGAGCCTTTAGCCGACCCTGCGGCTGTCGCATTATATTTCGTATGCAAGCTGGCTTCTGAAAAGGTTAAGGTTGTTCTTAGCGGTGAGGGCGCTGATGAGATTTTCGGCGGATACAATATCTATAAAGAGCCTAACGATATGCCGGCATACAACGCTATTCCTAAGTTCATTCGCCGTGGTATCGGTAGCGTTGCTTCAAAGTTCCCGGCGAAGCGCGGAGTGAATTTCCTTGTCAGACGTGGAAAGGACCTTGAGGAGCGTTTTATCGGCAACGCATATATGTTCTCCGAAGACGAAAGAAAGGCACTTTTAAAAATAAAAACAAATGCGCCTGACGCAACGTCAATCACTAAGCCTTTTTATGATAAGGTCAAGGATAAGGACGCTATAACAAAAATGCAGTATCTCGACCTTCACCTATGGATGACCGGCGATATCCTTTTAAAGGCTGATAAAATGAGCATGGCGAATTCCCTCGAGCTTCGTGTCCCTTTCCTTGATAAGGAGGTAATGGGGGTTGCACAACGAATCCCTGCCAAATTCCGTGTTACTAAGGAAAATACGAAGTATGCAATGAGGATTGCCGCCTTGAGAGCTTGCCCCCCTCAGACTGCAAACAAGAAAAAGCTCGGCTTCCCTGTTCCGACTCGAGTATGGCTCAAGGAGGATAAATATTACGGCATTGTTAAAAATGCTTTCACAACTAAGGTTGCTCAGAAATATTTTAATACCGAGAAGCTTGTCAGTCTTCTTGATGACCACAAAAATGGGAAGTTTGATAACTCTCGAAAAATCTGGACAGTGTTCATGTTCCTGACCTGGTATGATGTTTATTTCGCATAATAAGTATAAAAATAAAAAAGTGATGAGAATTTTCTCATCACTTTTTGTTATTATTTAAAGGAATTATAAAACTGTTTTAAATCTTCTTTTGTTTCTTCAGTTAAGTAATGCCATCTGATGCCTTGAATTGCACCCTCTAGTCCACACAGGCGGTTATAACAGGCTGATGGGTCTATTGCCTTTATATTGAGCCATGCCTGCTTGCTCCCTGTTGACTTTAGCTGTTCTAAGGATTCTATTCCAGTTTCATTAAGCTGCTGCTCCAAAACCTTCCCGATATTCACTTGATTTGATAATTCGCCCATATTGCCCCTCCTTAATTTTTATATTGTCTTTTCACAATACTCACAAGTTAAGCCGTTATGCTGTTTCTTGAAGCTTTTTGGAAGATAGCTTTCAAAGTTCGTTATACATTTTTTATTAGGACATTCGGTTGAAATGGCGTTTTCACTTAACAGCTCGGTTTTCCCGTCCTCACATTCCAGCATTGTCAAAATCAATGCCATTCTGACAAATACACCGTATTTCGCCTGTTTAAAATACAATGCTCTTGGGTCTTCATCAACCTCAACAGCGATCTCATCAACTCTTGGGAGAGGATGCAAAACGGCTAGGTCTGATTTCGCCTTCTGAAGCTTTTTGTTGTCAAGGATATACACATCCTTTTGAGAATTATATTCCTCAATGCTTTCAAAACGCTCTTTCTGAATTCGTGTCATATAAAGGACATCAAGCTCGCCGATAACGTCTTCAAGGCTTTCTGCCTCAATATAATCGCATTTATTCGCAGTTATTATTTCTTTAATATAGTCTGGGAGGCTTAGCTTTGAGGTTGAAATAAGCACAAATTTATTTCCCTTATAGCAGGAAATGGCTTTTAGAAGCGAGTGAACTGTTCTTCCGTTCATCAGGTCACCACAAAGCCCTATCGTCAGGTTCTCAAGTGCGCCTTTCTCAAGCTTTAACGTCAGCAAGTCTGTCAGGGTTTGTGTCGGGTGAAGATGCCCGCCGTCGCCCGCATTGATTACAGGGCAGTCTGATGTGAGCGCCGCCGCCTTCACTGCACCCTCCAGAGGATGTCGCATTACCAGTATATCAGCATAGCTGCTGACTATTTTTGTTGTATCCTTGAGGGTTTCACCCTTTGAAACTGATGAGGTCGCCGGGTTATCAAAGCCTATTATGTTCCCGCCGAGCTTAATCATTGCTGTCTGAAACGACATTTGTGTTCTTGTTGACGGCTCATAAAAAAGCGTCCCCATTATTTTCCCAGAGCAACGGTGTGAGAAATACTTCGGGTTTGAGATAATTTCTTCCGAGAGGCTGAGTATTCTGTTCCACCATGAAACAGGATAGTCGTTTAAATCAATCATATGCTGAAAATTTGAGGTCATAATATCCTCCATTCTTTTTCGCTTTTGAATTCATACTTTTTCTATTTTAACAACTTTCAGGACAAATAGCAAGGGTAATTGGCATAAAAAAAGAAAGCAAAAATGCTTTCTCTTTTGTTTATTAATTTATTGAAATAGCAAGAGGAACAATAATGCCAACAATCATTGCTAACGCAATTAGTATTAAAAAAATTCTCATAAAAATAGACTTCTTGTTCATAATATTCCTCCATATTAAAGCTTCTTTATTTAATATAGCATACTTTTTTAAAAAAGAAAAGAGTAATTAAAACATTTTTGGCTTTGAATAAGGTTTTTTTGAACGTGAGTAATCACGTTTCTCGCCACGAGGCTTGTTAAAACCTCTTCCGCCTCTGTCGTTTTTAAAATCTTTTTTAAATTGTGGCTCTTCACCATCAATTAGCTTAGCCGTAATTGTGTTGCCGTTGATTTTCCCACCGTCCATTGAGGACACTATATGCTCTTTGTCACCCTCGGGAACCTCAACAGTCGTATGCTTGTCATAAATATCAATCTTCCCGAAGCTCTTCCCCGGGAGTCCTGTTCCTTCAACAAGGGCGCCTAGTATGAAGTTCGGAGCAATTCTTTGCTGACGGCCAACAGAAAGAACAATCTTGCTGGTTTTCCCGCCTGTTCTCGCCGGTCTTTCGCTCGCAACCTTCCCACGGAAAACAGCTTGTTCAAATGCCGGAATAGTCTTGATTTCCTTAGTCAGAACCATTGAAAGCAATGCGGCGGCAAGTGTGCTAACCTCCATGCCCTCTTTTGTCAGCTCTTCAACCATTGAGATGTATTCTTCATGCTTATTGTCTTCAATGACTTTTAACAGCTTCTCTGAAAAATGAGAAAGCTTCTTATTTTTTATATCCTCGGATGACGGAAGCGCCTTTAGCTTAATATCAGCCTTGATGAAACGGGCAATGTCCCTCATATCATAGGTCTGTTTTCTTCCGCTTGTCAACGTGAACGCCTTACCGGTTTTCCCGGCACGTCCTGTACGCCCGATACGGTGAATATAATATTCATTATCCTGTGGGATATCATAGTTGAATACAGCATCAACATTGTCAACGTCAATCCCTCTCGCTGCAACATCTGTTGCGATAAGAATCGGGGTTTTCCCTGTCTTGAAACGCTCCATAACCTGAGTTCTCGCCATTTGCTTCATATCGCCATGAATCCCGGACGCCTTAAAGCCTCTTGAATTCAATGCCTCTGTCAGCTCATCAACCATTTTCTTCGTGTTGCAGAAAATCATTGAAAGCTTCGGCTCGTGCATTGAAAGTAAAAGCACAAGGGCATCAACCTTTCGGCCCATTGGTACTTCATAGTAATACTGCTCTATTGCTTCAACTGTTCTTTGAGCGCCCTCAACCTTAACAATTGTTGGATTTTGCTGAAAGGTTTTTGTTATCGCCATTATTGCCGGCGGCATTGTTGCTGAAAACAGCACTGTCTGTCTGTCATCAGGAACAGACTTTAGGATTTCTTCAATATCCTCACGGAAGCCCATGTTAAGCATTTCATCCGCTTCGTCAAGAACAATCATTCTGACTGTCCCGAGCTTTAGTGTTCTTCTCTCAATATGGTCCATCAGACGTCCCGGTGTCCCCACAACAAGATTCGCCCCACGCTTTAGCTCGCTGATTTGCTTTTCCATTGAAGCACCGCCATAAACAGCGCAAGGCTTCACCCATGGCATGAATTTCGAAAAACGCTTCAGCTCCTCACAAGCCTGCATTGCCAGCTCACGAGTCGGGCACATGATAAGCACCTCGACGCCTCTTTTCTCCGTCCTTGAGATGCTTTCAATTGCCGGAATACCAAAAGCGGCGGTTTTCCCCGTCCCTGTGTGTGAACGTCCTATTACGTCCTTGCCCTCTAAAAGCAACGGAATACTGTCGGCCTGGATTTGTGTTGCCTTAGTGAACCCCATTTCATCTATTGCGCGCAAAGCCTCCTGCGATAAATTTAATTCTGAAAAATGCATTAATTAATTCCTCTCTTTGTTTAAGCTAAATATATAAATCTAAGATTATTTTATCAAAATAAAACGAGGATATTATCCTCGTTAAAGTCAAATTTATACTTTTATATATTATACCACGTTTTTTTAGTAATGTCAAACAAAATTATAAATTATTTTTTGTGAAACATTATTATTCCAAGAGGGAGCAACGCATCTGATTTAAAAGCTTTTTTTCTCGCCGTGATACCTGAACCTGTGTCATTTCCAATGCCTTCGCTGTTTCTGTCTGGGTTTTATTCGAAAAATATCTAAGGTATATCAGCTGTCTGTCTTTTGCGTCAAGCTCGTGCATCACCTGCTTGAGTGAGAGCAGGTCGGAAATCTCAATGTCCGGTGAATCAACAGGAATGTCCGTTTCACCCTGAGATTCATCAAGTGTTTCTGTCAAGCTAATAGGCGGAAGGCTGACGCTCAAGGCTTCGATTACGCTATCCTCCTCAGCCTCAGACAATTTTGAAAGCTCGCTGATTGTCGGCTCTCTCCCCTCTTTTTGCATGAATTGCTCTCTGAGGCGAGTTACTCTCATCGAAAGCTCCTTTGTGCTTCGGCTGACTTTTATTGCACCGCCATCTCTGAAAAGACGCTTTATTTCACCGAGTATAACCGGAACGGCATAGGTCGAAAACTTGACGCCACGATTTTCGTCAAAGCCTTTTGCCGCCTTTAATAGACCGATACAGCCTGCCCCATAAAGGTCATCATATTCAATTCCACGCCCTCTGAAACGATTAGCACACAAATGGACTAACCCGAGGTTATCTTCTATAAAGCTATCCTTATAGTTATTCATCTTTAGCCTTTCGTGACTTGATTTTTTTAATTAAGGTTACAGTTGTCCCCTTTGACACCTTGCTCCTGACCGAAACCTTGTCCATAAAGCTTTCCATAACGGCAAAGCCAAGACCGGCTCTTTCATCATTTGGCGCTGTTGTAAAAAGAGGCTCCATTGCCTTTTTCACGTCTTCAATTCCACAGCCATAATCCTTAACGCGTATGTATACAACATTTTCATCATACAGTCTGACTATCAGGTCAATTTTCCCCACCTGCTTGTCATAGGCATGGACAATGCAGTTCGTCACCGCTTCAGAAACCGCTGTTTTTATATCGGCAAGCTCGTCAACCATCGGGTCAAGCTGTGAAACAAGCCCCGATACAGCTATTCTGGCGAAGCCCTCGTTCGACGATTTACTTAAAAATGTCATTTTAACTTCATTTTGTATTCTCATCATATTAACCTACCTTTATGTTATTAATTGTTGCGATTTTGTCGAGCCCTGCTAGCTGCATTACCTTTTTTATATGATTTGGCGGGTTCTGAATCACGACAGTTCCGCCAATGCTTTGCATAATTTTATATCTCCCCATAACAAGTCCAATCCCTGAGCTATCCATAAAGGTAACCCCAGAGAAATCAAGCACTGTCTGATTTGGCTGATACTGTTCAATTGTTGAATCAATCTCTGAACGAATGCTTTTCGCCGAATGATGGTCAACATCACCTGAAATCATAGCAATTAATACCTTATTTTTTTCATTCAATTCCACTTTTACAGACATATTTTACCTCCAACCTATTAATTATTTATATCATATACTTTTTAGAACGCTTTTTCTGTCGAAAATAGAAATTCATAAAAATTTTTATAGCTATAACAAAAACCCCTTAAAAAGCTTTAAGAGGTTTCATTTTTTCTATTCAATTAAATATTTTCGTGCCTCGGATGCCAGATACAGCGAGCCACAAATAAGTAACAGCCCATTTCGTGTGACAATGTCCTTAGCTGTTAAAATCGCGAGATTAACATCGTTTATTGCAAAGGCATTCTTCCCGTTTGATTTAATAATCTTAACAAGCTCCTCCGCTTCAAGCTCATTAGGATTGTAGCCGTCAACACATATAAAATCTGTGATAACAGGGGAAATTTCCGCGACACTTGCCTTAACATCCTTACCCTTCATCATCCCGATGATAGCAATAACCTGTGACGGGTTCTTCTTTCTTATCACATCAGCCATTGCTCTCAGTCCGGCCGGATTATGCGAGCCGTCAAGAATAATCAGCGGGTCGCTGGATATTATTTCAACGCGTGCCAGCATTTTTGCCTTCAAAAGCCCAGCCTGAATGCCCGAAATATCAACCTTAAAGCCACTCATGTTAACGATTTTCATCGCCTCTATGACGCTCACAGCATTGATAATCTGATGCACTCCACACAATTTAAGCCTATAAAATATGCCCTTATACTCAAACTCGCTCCCCATTTCGTCAGAACGAACAATGGTGACATAGTCATATTCAGGTATAATTACGCTGCTTTGCATTTGATAGGCATAGGATTTTATTACCTCAACCACCTCAGTGGAATTATTGGCGGAAACAACGCATGGCACCTTTCGTTTAATTATCCCCGCCTTCTGATATGCAATTTTTTCGAGCGAGTCCCCAAGAATTTTCGTATGGTCATAAGAAATTGAAGTTATAATTGAAAGAATTGTGGTTTTTATCACATTTGTTGAGTCAAGCCGCCCGCCTATGCCAGTTTCTAATACAACAATGTCGCAATGCTGTTTTAAAAAATATAAAAATGCAATTACCGTCGTGATTTCAAACTGAGAAAAATGCGATTTGTACTCCAGCTTATCGATTTTTTCATTGACATATTCAGCAATGTCACAAAGCTCTGTATCAGGGATATTTTCGCCGTTAATGCGGATACGGTCGCTATACACAAGTATATATGGCGAAGTAAATAGCCCGACTCGATATCCTGAGGTGATGAGAATTTGTGAACACATTTCGCTAACCGAGCCTTTTCCGTTAGTGCCGGCGACATGAATGAACCTGAGCTTATCCTGTGGATTCCCTAAAATATCTAATAACGCAGCTATTCTGTTTAAATCTGAAACCGGTTTCCCCAGTTTATCAAAACTGTTTATAAAACTCATAGCCTCTGTCATATTAAACATTTTATCATCCCTTTATTTTTTTAAAGCAACAATACTTTGCTCAATTTTCGCTAGCTTTTCCTCAGCTTTTAAATGCTTTGCTTTTAGTTCCTCAATGAGCTGAGCCGGTGCTTTTGATATAAAGCCCTCATTATTCAGCTTCCCTGATAAAAATGTGATATCCTTGTTAACGTCAGCCTTCTCTTTTTCAAGACGAGCCAGTTCCTTCTCCTTGTCGACAAGGTCATTTAAAGGAATGAAAATTCTCGCACAATCTGTTACTACTGTTACTGCGTCCTCAATCTCAACCGTTTCAGAAATATGAACACTTGACGCTGATGCCAGCTTTTCAAAGAACATCTTTCCAGCCTCAAAAATCCGTGTTTCAGATGTTTCAATATAAACGCTCGCTTTAACGCTCGGAACAACATTCATTTCGGCACGGCGGTTTCGTACACCCTTAATTGCGACAATGATTTTCTCAAAATCATTCTCCTCTTGTGAAAATTCAAGGTCGGCACAATAAGTCGGAAAGGTCTCAAGCATTATCGGCGTATTGGAATTTGAAACAGCCTGCCATATTTCCTCGGTGATAAAAGGCATGAATGGATGAAGAAGCTTCAGCATCCCCTGCATTACCCATACAAGGACAGCCTGAGCTGTTTTCGCGGTTTCCCCACCCGCTTGAATACGAGGCTTCGTCAGCTCAATATACCAGTCGCAGTAAATATCCCATATAAAATCGTAAAGCTTTTGTACCGCAACACCAAGCTCAAACTTCTCAATATTTTCGTTAACCTCTTTTGCCAGAGTATTGAATTTTGAAACAACCCATTTATCCTCGACAAAAAGATTTTCCGGCAAGCCCTTTAGCTCAAAGCCTTCAGGAAGATTCATCATAATAAAACGTGAGGCGTTCCAAAGCTTGTTCGCAAAGTTCCTTGAAGACTTAACCTTTTCTTCTAAAAAGCGCATATCATTCCCAGGTGAGTTGCCTGTTGCAAGCATAAAGCGGAGAGCGTCAGCACCATACTCGTCGATGATTTCAAGCGGGTCGATGCCGTTGCCCAGAGATTTTGACATCTTTCTGCCTTGAGAGTCACGAACAAGCCCGTGTATTAAAACAGTATCAAAAGGGACCTTCCCCATATGCTCAAGCCCGGAGAACATCATTCTAACAACCCAGAAGAAAATGATGTCATAGCCTGTTACCAAAGTCGAGGTCGGATAAAAATAATCCAAATCCTCTGTTTTTTCAGGCCAGCCGAGAGTCGAGAAGGGCCAGAGCGCAGATGAAAACCATGTATCCAGCGTATCCTCGTCCTGTCGCATTTTTTCACCGCATTTCGGGCAGGAATGAACGGCTTCCTTTGAAACAACTATTTCTCCGCATTTATCGCAATAATATGCCGGAATCTGATGCCCCCACCATACCTGACGGGAGATGCACCAATCCTTGATATTTTCAAGCCAATGAAAGTATATTTTGTCAAAGCGCTCAGGAATGAATTTTGTATCGCCGTTTTTCACTGCATCGATTGCCGGCTTCGCAAGAGGCTCCATTTTAACAAACCACTGTGTCGAAACTCTTGGCTCAACTGTTGTCGAGCAACGATAACAGGTCCCGACATTGTGCGCATGGTCCTCAACCTTGATTAAAAAGCCCAGCTCCTCAAGGTCAGCGACAATCGCTTTTCGAGCCTCATATCTATCCATTCCGGCATATTTTGGATACTCATCTATAATTTTAGCGTCATCAGTCATTACATTAATAACAGGGAGGCTATGGCGTAAGCCAACCTCAAAGTCGTTCGGGTCATGAGCCGGCGTGATTTTAACAACACCGGTTCCAAAGTCCATTTCAACATAGCTGTCGGCAACCACTGGAATTTCACGTCCGACAAGCGGAAGCGTCACAGTTTTCCCCACAAATTCCGAATATCTTTCGTCGTCCGGATTAACGGCAACAGCAGTATCGCCAAGAAGTGTTTCCGGTCTGGTTGTCGCAAGCTCAAGGTATCCGCTCCCGTCAGTCAGAGGATAACGAATATGCCAGAAGTGACCAGCCTGGTCTTCAAAATTAACCTCAGCGTCAGAAATTGAAGTCTTGCATTTCGGGCACCAGTTGATAATTCTTTCGCCACGATAGATTAAGCCCTTGTTAAACAGATTAACAAAAACCTCTTTGACAGCCTTGTTGCAGCCCTCGTCCATTGTGAAGCGTTCTCTCGACCAGTCACAGGAGGAGCCTAGCTTTTTAAGCTGTTCAACTATACGTCCGCCGTACTTCGCCTTCCATTCCCACGCACGTTTCATAAAGGCGTCTCTGCCTATCTGCTCCTTAGTGATACCCTCTTCAGCCATAGCGGCAACAATCTTCGCCTCTGTTGCGATTGCCGCATGGTCTGTCCCCGGTAGCCACAAGGCGGAAAACCCGCTCATTCTCTTATATCTGATAAGTATATCCTGAAGTGTTTCGTCAAGGGCATGCCCCATGTGAAGCTGGCCTGTTATATTTGGCGGCGGAATTACGATAGTATACGAAGGCTTTGTCTTGTCAACCTTCGCCTTAAAGCAGTCATTATCCATCCAGTACTTATAGATTTTATCTTCAACCTCTTTAGGCTCATATAGCTTTGAAAGCTCCTTTTTCATTTATATGACCATTCCTTTCTGCCAAACCGGAAACTTTGTGACAGTTTTGGCTTGCACAAATTTCCGTTTGAAAGACTTATCTTTCAAACTTGACACTCCTTAGATTAAAATGCATTTCGTAAAATTATCTCATAATTACTGACCTTTGTCAATGTTATCATCAGCTTAATATTGCTATTTTATATTTTTGTCAATAAATCGCCAAGGCTTTCGCTTCCACTCATCCCCGGCATAATCGATTCCGACTCGTGGCGCTGTTATTATTTCGGGCTTATAGCCGTCGTCCTCGAACCAAATGCGACTATTGCCGACGAAGCTTTCACCGTTGAATGACTTATCAATGTCAAGACGCTTTGTCAGCTTTGCCGGGCCATTTAAGCCCTCACCGCAACGCAACAATACCGCCTGAGGGAAATCCTTTTCGCCTGTCACAACATTCATCAGCCAATGAATCCCATAACAAAGATAAATATAAATAACGCCAGCCTCGCGATAGAGAATTTCTGTTCGCTGAGTTTTCCCTTTTGAAGCGTGACAAGCCTTATCCTCCTCGCCACGATAGCTTTCTGTTTCAGTTATCCTGACCTTCAGCTCGCTTCCATCTTCAAGCATTCGAACAATGAGCTTCCCCACTAAATCGGGCGCAACCTCAAGGCAATCACGTTCAAAATAATCTATTCCTAGTTTCATTTTCTCACCTATTTTACTCTTAAGCTTTCAACCTTTTCTATATCAGGTGTCACATAAGCCGTTTTGTTGTTCGTGAAAATAACCATTCCGGGCTTTGAGCCGACCGGTTTTTTCACAAAGCGAGCAAAGGTATAATCAACTGGCACTTGTGTCGAGTTTTTCGCCCTGCTGTGAAATGCGGCGAGGACGCATGCCTCTTCAATCGTCTTTTCTGGTGGGTTCACCCCATTTGTTACAACAATAACGTGTGACCCAGTAATATTGTGAGTGTGAAGCCACAGGTCATGCTTTTCAGCGTCTTTCATCGTCAGCTTATCATTCTGCTTATTATTTCTTCCAACTAAAATAATGAAGCCGTCGGTTGAAACGAATTTCAGAGGGGGCTGTGCCTTAGGAATTTTCCCTTTATATTTATTCGTCCTGATATAGCCCTGTTCACTCAGCTCAATTCGAAGCTCAATTATTTCGGCTTCGGTTGTTGCCCTTGTCAGCGAATCAAAAACGCTGTCGATATACAAAAGCTCTTCCTCGCCGTTTTTTATAAGCTCGACAAGCTTTTTTTCGGCAATATCAAGCTTTCGGTATTCAGTATAATATTTCTGTGAATTCTGAGCCGGAGTTAGCCTTTTATCCATTTTTATTGTGACAAGGGGACACCCCTCGGCATAGAAATTCTCAAGCTGTACACTCTCTAAGCCCTTTTCAAGACGATATATGTTCGCTGAAATAAGGTCGCCGATAGCTTTTATTTCATCACGGGTTGAGCATTCCTCAAGCTCCTGCCTCTGAACCGCAAGTCGCCTGTTTATCCTATCGATTGTGCTGATTAAAAGCTTGAACAAATCGTCGCAGCGCTGTTTCATCCGACCGATTAAATCTCTTTCAGTATAAAAGAAATCTAAAAGCTCACAGGCGTTTGGAAACTGCCTCGTGAACATTGCGTTGCCGTACTGATTAACTTCGCAAAAACAAAAATCCTTTAATGCTCCATCTTTCTCTTTAATTACTGTGAATTTATTGCTATTTTTAGTTATAGAATTAGATACTTCTTTTAAATAAAATGAAAGTCTGTCCTTGACGTCATCGCTCATTTCGCCGACTAAAATTTCATTCCCCTTTGTTGCAAAAAAAGCACACTCACGGGCAAAAACAGGGGAAATCCCCTCAAGCACCTTCATTATTGCCTTGGAAATTTCCAAAGCCTTGAATTTTGAAAGCTCTTCAAAAAAGCTGACTATATCAATCTGAATAAGCGACAGCTTTTTATCCCGAGGCGGCAGTGAATAAGTTATTCCGGGCAGGACAAGCCTGACGCTCGACATATCCTCACCGACACGCTTTATACTGTCGATGACCTTCCCCTCTGAATTGATTAAAATAAGGTTTGAATGCCGACCCATTATTTCACAGGCAAGCGTAAGACTGCACATATCGCCCATTTCATTTACTGACTCAAAATCGAGATAAAGAATTCTCTCCAGCCCATCCTGACGGATTTCTATTAAACGCCCCGAGCTGAGATGCTTTCGCATAAGCATACAAAACATTGGGGGAACCTTTGGATTTTCAATTTCTGAATTTGTTATGTGAACTCGTGCCGTCCCCGCACCTGTGCATATCAAAAGCTTAAAAGAGCCTTCCTTTGACCTGATAGACAGGATAATTTCTTCCCGAGACGGCTGATAAATCTTATCAACCCTTCCGCCTAAAAGCTTCTCGGTCAGTTCGTTTTTAACCGTGTGTAAAAATACTCCGTCGAGCGCCATTTATTTTACCGTTCTTTCATTATTATTCGTAGCTGACGATATCTCTGTTTGTTTTTGCAACAGAAATATCAATGTCACCAAATCTGCTTATAATCACTTCATTTAAATAATCGAGCACAATATTTTCCGTATGATAATGCCCGGCATCAAATACCGCCAGCCCCGAATTATTAGCATCAATGAACTGGTCATGCTTAATATCCCCCGATATATAGGCGTCCGCGCCGACAGCAATAGCCTTATGGACCAAGCCGCCCGAGCCGCCTGAACAGAAGGCAACAGTTTTTATTGATTTTTTTGTGTCGTTATATCTGACAACAGTATTGCCAAAGATTTCTTTTATATATTTTGCTAGCTCCGTCGCTGACATTTCTCGAGGTAGCTCGCCCACCTTCCCATAGCCTATTCTTTCTATAATTGCTTCATTTTTATATAAAGTATAAGCCGGTTTTTCATAAGGATGAGCGTCGAGCATCGCCTGAATTACTGCTTTTCGTTTCGAATACGGAACAATCATTTCTAGGCGGGCCTCTCTGACACTCTCACGGTTCCCGACCTCGCCGATGTATGCGTGTGAGCCGTCAAGCGGGATGAATGTCCCCGTCCCCTCCGCTGAAAATGCACAGCCCATATAATTCCCAAGCTTTCCGGCGCCGGCATCAGACATAGCCTTATACACTGTCTCTGTATTTTCGACAGGGACAAATACGGCAATCTGATAAAAAGGGATTTCGTGTGCTGTTTCCAGGCTTTCATTAGTTATTTTAAGCCCCAGCTTTTTTGCAATAATATCATTTATTCCGCCATGAGCCATGTCAAGATTCGTATGCGCACATATAGCCGAAATATTGTTTTGAGAGAGAATTACCGCCGGATGATGATTACTTATCGTATATAACGGATTGAAAATAACAGGATGATGTGAAACAATCAGGCTGACACCATTTTGTGCCGCTTCTAGTGCGACCTCCCTTGTTATATCAAGGCATAACAATATTTTTGTTACCTCGTCATCTAAGCTTCCTGTCAAAAGCCCTGTGTTGTCGTCGCTTCCGGCAAGTGAAAACGGCGCAATCTCATCCATTAAGTTATAAACATCTCTGACGGTCATAATAATTCCCCAATCCTTTTAAGAATACTTTCATATAATTCTTTATATTTCTGCGCTTGTTTTTTCTTCCCATCTGAATTTTCAAGCCCTTTTGAAATTTTGTTAAGTCTTCCTGCTTGAAGCATTAAATACTTTTTCCCCTCAAGGTCATTTTCGTCTATCAGCCCAGTATAGCTAAAAAGCTCGCTGACAATGACTTTTTCACCGCTGTATACAATCTGCATCACCGAATATGTGAAATTCTCATCTGTGACTGCCTTTTCACTGAGAATTTTATAGCCGTTTTCATAAAGCCACTTTCTTAAAGCCTCAGCCTTTGTCATTGGCTGTGCTATTATATTTGTGCCTCTTTTAAGCCATTGGGCATTTTCAATTATACTGGATATCAGCTCGCCACCCATTCCGGCGATAATAACATCTGTAACATTTTCGTCAGGTACATTTTTAAGCCCGTCCGACTTCAGAAGTTTTATCCTGTCAGAAACGTTATATCGCTCTAAGGTTTGACGTGCAGTATTAAGTGGTTTTTCGTTTATATCACAAGCGATTACATTTTTACTTATATTATTGAGGACTAGATACGTCGCTAAATACGCATGGTCAGTCCCCACATCAACGGCTGTCCCGCCTTTTGTCACAAGGTCGGCACAAACCGAAAGTCGATTATTAAGAGTCAGCATTTTCCCCACCTAAATCATAAAATAATAGCCCGAAAGCTAATGCAATCGGGCTAACTTATTTAAATACTATTTGTTAGCAAAATGTGCATTCAGCTTTGCTATTAGGTCGTTCACTTCAACTCCATGCACTTCACAGGCTTGTCCAACAGTTTCTCCACGAGAAGAAGGGCAACCCAGACAGTGCATCCCCATTTCTAAAAAGAAAGGCGCAACCTCAAAATCCTTGTCAAGGATATCGCCGATAATTGTATCTTCAGTAACTAAAAATGCCATAATAATTCTCCTTTAAATTTGTAATATAAATTATTATACCCACTTTTAATACGTTTTGCAAGCTTTTCGCGAATAATTGTATTTTATCGTGAAAAAAGAAAAACGCAACCCATAAAAATGGATTGCGTTGAAGAAATATCTTATTCTTCTTTCATCTTAGCGAAACAGTCGCTGCAGTATACAGGACGGTCTTCACGTGGTCTGAAAGGAACTCTAGCTTCTTTTCCGCATGAAGCACAAGTAGCTGTAAATGTTTCCCTCTCTGACTTAGCAGAATTTTTTCTTGCGTCACGGCAGTTTTTGCATCTTTGTGGCTCATTAACGAAACCTTTTTCTGCATAAAACTCTTGCTCGCCAGCTGTGAATACGAAATCAGCTCCGCATTCTTTGCATTGTAGTGTTTTGTCTTCGTACATATTATTTCCCTCGCTTAAAGTATTTTGTGCCTAGTTGGACTTACACAGACACACTGGATAAACAACGCTCTGTAATTAAGCTACTTGGCTTTATCAAAACAGAATACCTTCGTATGCTGTCTTAATTTGAAAAATTGTCTGCTCTCCAAACTGATTTTAGCTTTCGTCTTACTCTTTGCATCGCATTATCCACTGCTTTAGTGGGGAGATTAAGCTGACGTGCCATTTGTTCGTATGTGGAGCCTGTAAGAAACAATCGAAATATCTTCCATTCTTTTTCTGATAAGAGTTCTGAAATGCTTTTAAATATTTCCTGCAGTTTTTCTTTCTCAATCAAAATGCTTTCAGGAGTAACTAAATTTAATTCGATTTCATTTTCAACTAGACTGGAGCTAATTTGCATGGAAATTTCTTTTTTATTGTTTTTTATAAGTGCAGTAATCATTTTGTTTGTTATACAAACATTCGCATAGGTGGAAAACTTCGTCCCTTGTTCTTTATCATAAGAAATTATTGCATTCAAAAGGCCCATTAGACCTTCCTGCATTAAATCCTCTGAATCAATGTTGAAATTTTTTCTGGCTTGTGCTTTATAACATATTAGCTTAGCATATCGTGAGATTAGGATACTTGTTGCAATCTTATTCGATGAATACCGCGAAACCAGTTCTTCATCACTCAGGTTCATTAAATACTCAGTATTTTCATCATTCTGCAACGCAAATCCCACCATTCGAAATTGCTAGCAAGCTAATCTTAACATCTTAATATGCTTTTGTCAAGCGTTTTTGTAAATTGGATTAAGTATTTCAATAAAATTATCAACATTATTCACAATTTTATGTGCAATTTTGACAAATTAATCTCTCGTTACAGAGCGATAAGTGCTTTCCTTTGAAGTTCTTATATAGGCAATCAATGATTTTATTGGTTCGTCAATTTTTAAAAAAGCATACGTCAGGAGTATTGGTGCTTTAAAAATGAAGCCAAAAATTGAGCCGAGGGGGACAGCGACACACCAAAGTGTAACAAGCTCAAGCTTTAAAGCGAATTTTGTATCGCCCGCACCTCTCAGAACCCCAACGATACTTGTTGCCGCTATTGAAATGAAAAAGACTATCACTGATGTTATAATTAAAAGATTTTCGGCTAGAGCCCTCGTTTGTGGCTCAATATTATAAATTGAAACAAACGGTTTTCTTAGCAGCAAAATCGTCAGAGACCCAACTGCTCCTAATATTATGCTCCACACCATAAAGGTTGAGCCGGCATTTCTGGCACCTTCCAGGTTATTTTCACCGATTTTCTTCCCGACTATTACTGTTGCGGCGCTGGCGACACCGAATATAATAATCGTCGCTAGCTGTTGAAGCACCATTGCAATTGAATTTGCCGCAAGAATTTCGTTCGAAAGCTTCCCGAGTATTGCCGCCTGAAGGGTTATTCCACATGACCATGCCAGTTCATTCGCAACGACCGGAAGGCTGTATTTTACAAAATCAGCAGAAAGCCGTTTGTCCCTTTTAAATATATATTTCAAACTGAACTTCAGCTTTTTATCAATAAATCCAGCATAGATAAGCAATGCACAGAATTCAAAAATACGAGCGATAAGCGTGCCGAAAGCAGAGCCTCTTATTCCTAATGCCGGCGCACCTAGGTTCCCAAATATAAAAATCCAATTGAAAATAACGTTTATTACAAATGACATGGCACTGACAACAACCGAAACCTTAACTATTTCGACACTACGAATAATAGTGGCAAATGCAACGGTTATCCCAAAAAAGAAATATGAAAATGCAATGATTTTTAAAAATTTCACTGCCTCTGACAAAATTAACTGTCCTTCAGCTGTATCTGTTTTAATATAAAATGACATGATTTGCTCCGGAAAAATAAAAACGGAAACAGACAATATTAATGAGGATATTATCGCGATACGAAGGACTATCCCTATTACTCTTCGGACAGCCTCCATATTCCCTTTTCCATAATACTGTGAGGCAAGAACAGAGCCGCCGCCGGCTAGCCCGAAAACGAGCAGCTGGAACACAAACCCCGGCTGATTAGCCTGTGCACTTGCTGAAAGCTGAATATCACCCATGCGTCCCAGCATTATTGTATCCGTCATGGATACACCAAAAACAATCAAATTCTGTAACGCAACCGGAACCGTTATCGCCAGCACAGTTGCGTAAAATGCCCTTTCGGTAATAAATTTTTTCACTTTAATACTCCTTATTTCACAAAAAACAGCTTCTGAAAAAACGTCAGAAGCTATTCGTAAATTGTTAAAATCATACTGATGCTTAAATCATTTCTTAGTATATTTTTCTCTTCCCTCTTTAAAAATATCCCTTCCGAAGCAATCATTCGCAACAACTAAAGGGAATTTTTCAAAATAGAGCCTTTTAACCGATTCGCAGCCTAAATCTTCGAAGGCAACAACTTCACAGCTTTTAATACAATTGCAGGCAAGTGCCCCGGCACCACCGATAGCACATAGGTAAACCGACTTGTTTCTAACAATTGCATCTATTACCGGCTGACTTCTCTCACCCTTCCCTATCATCCCGCCAAGACCTAGGTCAAGTAAACGGGGCGCAAACCTGTCCATTCTCCCTGAAGTGGTTGGTCCGCATGAGCCGATTGACTTGCCCACGGGGGCGGGGGTAGGCCCGGCGTAGTATATAACGGCGTTTCTGATTTCAATAGGAAGTTCCACACCATTATTCAAAAGACTCTCAAAACGCTTGTGAGCGGCGTCACGGGCAGTATATACATATCCTGTTAATAGAATTTTTTCGCCTATATGTAATAATTGTGAAGCGTGCTTTAGCTCAGCACTGCTTATCTCAATAATTTCTGACATAAAAACCTCTGAAAATTCACTTGTTATTTTTAAGCAACACAAACGCTGTAATTACAGTTGTTGCTATTGAAAGCGTGATTGGGACCCATGTATATGGCAAAGGAAGGTCGATAACATTCATGCCATAAAAGCTTGTAATAATTGTTGGAATAGCCATTAATATTGTTATAATAGTGAGACGTTTCATTACATCATTAACATTATTCGATATGATTGACGCATAGGCATCCATTACTCCGGACAAAATACCCGAGTAAATGTTACACATCTCCATTGCCTGCTTAACCTCAATCAATACGTCCTCAAGTAAATCCTGGTCGTCCTCATAAAGCTTAATTACTCGTCCTCTTAGGATTTTTTCAAGCGTTATCTCATCAGCTTTAAGCGAGGTTGAGAAGAATACCAGAGATTTTTCTAGACCTAGAAGCTGAATAAGCTCCTTATTTTTCATGGAGCCGTGAAGCTGCTTTTCAAGGGCGCTCGAAATCTTGTCAATTTGTTTTAGACACTGTAAAAAACGAGTGGCTAGGCGCAAAAGCAAAAGCAATACAAACTGGGTTTTTAAATGAGTCTGAACATTTTTTATCAGCCCGCTCGCCATTTCTGAAATCACAATACTCTCTTTAAGCGAAATTGTGAAAACATTCTCTTTTGTTAAAACGATGCCCATTGGCATTGTTGAATATGTGATTGTATTTTCCGCTTGCTTTTCAACAATAGGACCATCGACAATCACCAGCGTCTGATTTTCTTCAAGCTCGACACGTGAAGACTCCTCTTCGTCAAGTGAAGAACGAACAAATCCATGGTCAAGACCATATTCGTTAATTAGTTTTTTAATTTCTTCATCTGTCGGCTCAACAGCAGAAACCCAACAGCCTGCTTCAATGTTATCTATTTCAATAACAACATTGTTGATAGTTTTGTAATAATTAATCATAATTTTCACCTTTCTAGCTAAGGCAAAAATTAAAATTCGCCCTCGCTAAGTTATTTTCAGCTTCCCATTAGGGTAGGGGCTCATATTACACCTCCACAAAAATTTTGTCTATATGTATGACCTTAAAATTATATCACCAAAAATGAAATATTACAATATATTTTAAATCATTTTGTAAGATATATTCTATTTTTATAAATTTTCACAATTGACATTGGGTTAAACCATAAAAAAATGCCTTAACTTTTAATTAAGGCATTTTGATATTAGAAGTTTTGTTCTCGTCTTTTAATTATTTCAAAAATATCATCATAATACTCGGAAGAATTAAGCGAAACCTTTGGCGAAGCCGTGCTGCTTGACGAATTAGTTGTTGCACCAACAGCCACCGGAGATTTAACTGTTCCTGTTGCCGAATATGGAACCTCAAAATCAGCGGCAATTACCGTTACGCTTATTTCATCCTGGGCATTATTCATATATGAGGCACCGAATATGATTTCAACATCAGGAGCAGCGGCAGCCTGAATAATACTGGCGACATCGTTGACCTCATCAATGAGAATATCATCTGATGCGACAATGTTCACTAAAAGTCTTCTGGCGCCCTTGATTGATGTTTCAAGAAGCGGACTTGAGATAACCTGCTTTGTTGCCTCGGAAACCTTGTCCTTCCCCTGTCCGTGGCCTATTGCCATGTGAGCATAGCCGGCATCCTTCATTATTGTTGAAACGTCGGCAAAATCAAGATTAATGAAGCCTTCGTTCAATATCAAATCAGAAATACTTTTAACTCCAAGCTTTAAAACATCATCTGCTAAAGCGAAGGATTGACGCATTGTCAGCTTCAAATCATTCGATAAAAGCTTTTCGTTCGGAATAACTATCAGAGAATCAACATTCTTTAAAAGCTCGTCAATTCCATTTTCAGCCTGAGCCATTTTCTTTGGGCCTTCAAACTTAAAGGGCTTTGTCACAACCGCAACGGTAAGAACGCCTAGCTCTTTAGCTATTTCAGCAACGACGGGAGCGGCACCTGTTCCGGTTCCTCCGCCCATTCCGGCTGTAATGAATATCATGTTTGCGCCTCTTATTGCCTCAGCGACTTCATCTCTGCTCTCCTGAGCTGAGCCCTCGCCAACCTCCGGCTTTCCCCCCGCACCAAGTCCGTGAGTGAGCTTTGCACCAATCTGAATTTTTTCAGTAGCAAGCGATCTATTTAAAGCCTGAGCATCTGTGTTAATAGATATATAATCAATATTTTCTATTCCGGCTGTTACCATGCAGTTCAGCGCGTTACCTCCGCCACCGCCAACACCTACAACTTTAATCTTAACCTCTCCGATAGCAGGTGTATCATAAGAAAATACTGCCATTTGAACGTCCTCCTATATATTATTTTTCCACAATTCATTATAAATACATATTATTATACTAGCATACTTTAAAGTTAATATCAAGTAAATTTTTAATTTAGAACAGATTTTTTAATGGTATAATTTAACAATATTATTGATTTTTCGATAATATTGTTCGCTATTAGTTTATTAACTCCCAGCATCGCCTTTTTTTATAACTGAGGCGGAGCCTTCACCCCTCATTATTATTGTTCCCTCAAAATCAGGGGAGATATTTTTTTCAACAATTTGCTGAATAAAGGTGATTTTATATTTTAAATCCAGAGAGCTACCCAGCTGAATATTAATCTTATTTTTATATTTTAGCTTAATATTCAGTCTGTCGGTAATATCTATTTCTGATATTCCCTTGAATTGAAGACCTTCGGCATCTGAAAAAATTTCGTTGACAATACTTTCCTTGTTCTCATCCATAGATTTCAGCTGAGAACCCAGTGAGCAGTCCTTTGGCTCAAAGCCAATTATTGTGCATAGGTTGTCCTTAGCTGACGAAAGGTTGTCCTCGATTATCTTCCCGGCTACACTGACAACAAAATACTGACCGTTATACTGGATATTAGCGGCAGGGACGCTAGGCTCAACTGTTATCTTTAGTTCAGAGGGGAGACTTCTCTGAATATGTATTGTATTAACATTAGCTAGGCTTTTTTCCGCTTTATCCTCTAATGCCTTAATGTCAAGTCTGAATAGATTATCACCCTTTTTTACCCCCAGGGCGTCGATAAGCTGCTCCTCGCTATATGGTGAATTCCCGACTATGCTAAACTTATCTATTCTAAAAAAAACTGTCAGCGAAAGCACCACAATGGTAGTCAGGATTAGTAAGAAAATCATCACATAGTATAGAAAAAGATTCCTTTTCCGCTTTTTTCTCCGGCTCCCTTGTGGGCTTCGTTGATTATTATATTTATCTATTTTTGAATACGTTTTTACTACATCCCTCATAAAAATAGCCTTTCTTTTTTTAAATCCTTTGTATTTTCGCCCCTATTAAACCGAAATTTTTCTCTATTAATTCATACCCTCTGTCAATATGCTTTATTTCGCTGATTGAAGTGACTCCCTCGGCGCAAATTCCGGCGAGTACCAGTGCCGCTCCGCCTCTTAAATCGGTCGCCTGAACCTGAGTTCCATAAAGCGTGGGAACACCCTCGATTATTGCAACCTTCCCCTCAACCTTAATATTGGCGCCCATTCGCATCAGCTCGCCGGCATGCTTATATCTGTTTTCAAATATATTTTCAACGATGACGCTGGTTCCCTTCGCTTTACAAAGGCACGCCATTATTATTGCCTGAACATCGGTCGGGAAGCCCGGATAAGGCATTGTCCGAATTTTATCAACACAGACAAGCGGTCTTTTCGCATTGATATAGATTTTATCCGAATAGTTATAGAGTGAACAACCCATTTCCTCAAATATGGGGGTAACTGATTGCAGATCGGTATGTCTGACCTTGTCAAGAGTGAGCTCGCCGCTTGTTATTGCTGCCGCGCCAAGATAGGTTGCCGCAACAATTCTGTCCGGCATTACCTCAAATTCACAGCCACTAAGCTCATTCACACCAGTGATATAAATTGTGCTTTCTCCAAAGCCACGGATTTTTGCACCACAGGCATTCAAAAAGTTCGCTAAATCTATAATTTCAGGTTCTCTCGCTGCATTTCTTATTTCTGTTTCACCACTCGCCAGCACAGCGGCGAGCATAATATTCTCTGTCGCGCCAACGGATGGGAAGGAAAGTGAAATTGTCGCGCCCTTTATCTGATTAGGCACAGAGCAATCTAAATAACCATAATCTTCTTTTATAATAACGCCCATTTGTTTTAGGGCGGCAATATGCATATCAATAGGTCGTGGCCCCAATTCACAGCCACCGGGGAATGACAGCCTGCATTTCCCGAGTCTTCCGAGTATTGCACCTAAAAAAACAATCGAGGACCTCATTTCTCTCATCAGGTCATCGGGAACTTCAAAATTCGATAATGCCGAGGTATCAACAATCACGCTGTCGTTCTCCCTGATACACTTGCAACCAAGATATGATAAAATTCTACAAGCTGCAAAAACGTCCGACAGCCTAGGACAATTATGTAGCACTGTTGAAGTTTTCCCGAGTATTGTTGCTGCGAGTAGTGGAAGCGCGCTGTTTTTTGCGCCCTGGACTTTTATTTCTCCCGAAACTTTAGTACCACCTTCTATCACCAACTTCTGCATAGCATTGCACTCCTTCTATTAGCATTTACATGACATATTATGCTGATAGAGGAAAAGTGGTGAATGTTTTCTGCTACACCTTGTCCTTTAAAAAATTATATTAATTTGCTTATTATTTTATAAATTCTGTCATTTGTATTTGAAATCGCCAGTTTTTTTGCATTCTTTGAAAGTGCATTAAGCTTGTCTGGATTTTCACAAAGTTCCTTAACTGTCTTGATTAAAAGCTCGCTTGTTAAATTCTTCTGTTCTATTACTATTGCCGCGCCGGCTTTTTCAAGAACCATTCCGTTATGATACTGGTGATTGCCGGCAACAATTGGTGATGGTATTAAAATCGAGCCGCGTCCCATGCTTTGAAGCTCGTATAGTGAGTTCGCCCCACATCTGCTTATTACCAAATCCGCCGCCGCCATACAGGTCGGCATATTATCTATATATTCCTTAACTATTAATCTTTTATTGTTTTTCAAATCGACGCCCTTTGATTCAACGTCAGCAACAAAAGTGTCCTTCCCCATTCCGCCATAGCTGTGAATGTGATTGACCACAAGATTACCGTCATACCAAGCCATTAGGTCAGCGACGGTTTCATTTATTCTTCCCGCCCCAAGACTCCCGCCGGTTGAAAGGATACATATTTCATTATCAAGCCCTAGCTCTTTTCTCGCCTTTTCTTTTGAAATATTATTAAAGCCGCTTCGCACAGGCAGCCCGGTGACTGTTGACTTTAGCTTTGCGTTCTTATCCATATATTTTTTTGCTTCCGCAACAGTCAGCAAAACCTTGTCAACGTACTTTGAGAGAAGCTTTGTTGTCACGCCGGGGAAGGCATTCTGCTCGTGTATCAGAGTTTTTATCCCCATTCTTGCTGCTTTTATGAGGATTGGTCCGCTGACATATCCCCCTGTCCCTATAACAAGGTCAGGCTTGAATTCTTCAATTATCTCCTTCGAGCGCTTCCCCGCACTTAAAAGATAATATGCCGCTGTTATGTTTTTCTTTATATTTTCCAGGTTTAATTTCCTTTGAAAGCCACGGACTTTAATCGGGACAAAGTCATAGCCGGCTTTTGGGATTAATGTTGCCTCAAGCCCGAAGGGAGTTCCCGCAAAGAGAAATTTTGCGTCCGGATGCTTTTCTTTAATTATTTCGGCAATAGCCAGCGCAGGATTGACGTGTCCAGCTGTTCCGCCGCCGGCGAGTAAAACTTTAAGCATTAATGTTACCTTTCCTTTCTGCCAAATTGGAAACTTTGTGACGTTTTTGGCTTGCCAAAATTTCGGCTATTAAGACCGAAAAGGCACAAACTTTCCCCTCACTTTATTCTTCCATAATAGAATGTCGCGATATATTCAGGATTATTCCCATCTGCGCGAGCTGCATAGCCAGTGCCGTTCCGCCATAGCTGAAGAACGGGAGACTTATCCCCGTATTTGGGATTGTATTCGTAACAACAGCGATATTTAAAAGCGCTTGAATCCCAATCTGAACGGTCAGCCCGACAGCAAGCATCATCCCGAATTTGTCCGGCGATTTTGAAGCTATATAAAACCCTCTGAATATAAACAGACAGAAAAGAACAATAACCAATAATGCACCGATTAGCCCAAGCTCCTCGCAAACTATTGCGAAAACAAAGTCGTTCTTTGACTCTGGGAGATATAAAAACTTTTGTCTTGATTCGCCGAAGCCCATCCCGAATAGCCCGCCTGAGCCTATTGCTATTAACGACTGACAGGTCTGCCATGTGTTTTTGCTGACATCGGCGAAGGGGTCCATCCACGACTGAATTCTGACTGTGAAATAGCTGAAGCCCTCTGACATGATTTTATATAAAACAACTGAAATAAGTCCCCCGACTGCGAGAAGCGCTGTCCCGATGAGGTATTTTAAATTAGCCCCGCCGACAAATATCATTACCAGCCCGATGGCACATATTAAAATCGTCCCCGACAGATGAGGCTGAATCATCATTAGTGCGGCTATGACCCCTAAAACTATGAAAAAAGGCAAAATACCGTATTTGAATTTTTTCATTCTTTTATAATTTATAGATATGAGATACGCAAAAAGAATTACCACTCCGAATTTCATGACCTCGGAGGGCTGAAATTCAAGCGGGCCAAACCTTAGCCAGCGTCTTGCCCCGTTATGTATTGTTCCAAAAAATGATGTGAAGGCTAGCATCCCGAGTGAGCCAATGAAAATAAAAAGCACTAGCTTTAGATTTTTAAAAATACGGTAGTCAATAAACGATAATATAAACATAAACACAAAGCCAACCGCCGCTATTCCCATCTGCTTCTTAACATATATGTAGCCGTCACCGCTTTCCGTCAGCCCCCAGTAATAGCTAGCCGAGAACATCATGACTGTCCCGATAACCATCAGCACTAGAATTATCAGAAAAAACGGCTTGTCAAATTCACCTTTTTTAATCTTTAGAGTTGAGTTGGTTTTATTTTGACTTCCTTGTTCATTTAGTTTGCTTGTTCGAGCTAAATCAGTTTTAACTCTTTCGCCGCTTGATGAAAAACGATTTGAATTATTTGTATATCCAGCATCGTTTCTGTTCCTGTTTTTTGTCAAAATAAGCCCCCCTAGATATTTATCCAACCGATATTGTATTCGATAAAAGCTGATAAACATAACCGACTGACAATGCCCCCGCAATAAAAGTAACTAATGAAAAAACGATAACAATTTTATATTCACCCCAGCCGGACATTTCAAAATGATGATGAATAGGACTCATTTTGAATATCCTTTTCCCTGTTGTTTTAAAAGAAATTACCTGAAGGATTACTGAAAGAGCCTCAGCGACATAGATTATCCCGACAAAAACAATGAGTATCTGATAGCCTGTTGCAAAGCCGATTGCAACAACTGAGCCGCCTAAAAACATTGAGCCTGTATCGCCCATGAATACTTTCGCCGGATTAAGATTCCAAAGCAAAAAGCCAAGACAGCCTCCGGCAACTGCAATCGCATAAATTCCGTATTCCCATTTTTGCATAAGAATAAGTATCATTAAAAATGCAAGTGCCGCAACCAATGTGACTGAACCGCACAAGCCGTCAACACCGTCAGTTAAATTCACCGAATTAACGATAAAAATAATGAACGCTATCATTAATGGATAATATAAAATCCCGAAATTAACATTCCCTATGAATGGGAAGTAAATTGAGGTTGAGGTTTCACCCAATAAATATAAAGCAAGTAAAAACCCGCCGGAAATCAGTATCTGGAAAATGATTTTTTGCATTGCTTTAAGTCCTAGATTTCTTTTTTTCACAACCTTGATATAATCATCAAGAAAGCCAACTCCCATGAAAAGCAATGCCATTAAAAAGCCGGAAAACAGCTTTAAGCCGGCATTATCAACGCCGACAGGGGTTGCATTCCCGCTATATGTCCTTAAAAATACAAAGCCCACAACCGTTGCAACAAGTATCCCAAATATGAACATAAACCCGCCCATTGTCGGTGTCCCCTGTTTGTTTTTATGCCACTTCGGCCCTATTTCCAGAATTGTTTGACCCGCCTTGACCTTTCTCAAATATGGAATGAGAAAAAGACCGCTTATTGCCGTTATTCCAAAAGCAATTAATGATACAATAATATTAATCCAGAATGGCATGGTGTCAGCTCCTTAAATTATTTACTTCTTTAATTTAGCTATATAAATCATTGATGACTTCCTCAAGCTTCATGCCTCGACTCGCCTTAAAAAGTATCAAGTCATTTTTCTTAATATTGTTCTTCAAATATTTAATCAGCTCAGGCTTTTTTTCAAAAAAGATGCTGTTTTTCATTCCCGAATTTTCTGCCTTTTCTTTAATGTATCGTGAATTATTGCCGTAGCATATTAAAATATCCGCTTTTGATTTTGAAACATCCATGCCAACGCCCTCATGAAGCTGTTTTGTCATCACTCCCAGCTCAAGCATATCCCCAAGTACGGCAATCCTTCTTCCGCCCGGAAGCGGGGAAAGCTCGGACAGTACAGCCAGCGATGCTCTCATTGAATCGGGGCTGGCGTTATAGCAGTCGATGATTATTGTCTGCTCACCTTTTCTGACAACGCTCTGACGAAGACCGTCGGGGACAAATTCAGCTATTGCCTCAACCATTTTTGACGGCTCTATTTCCGAAATCATACCGACACAAAAAGCGGCGAGCGCATTTTGAACATTGTGAAGCCCGATACAGTTAAGCTTCGCTGAAATAGTTTTCCCCCAGAAATTTATATCAAATTCTGTTGCTTTTTCGACTGTTTTAATGTTTGTAGCCCTGACGTCAACATCAGTGTTGTTAATTCCATAATATATAATTTCACGGTTCAGCTCATTTTTTAGATTTGAGAGCATATCATCGTCGCCGTTTAATATCAGAGGGGCTTCGCCCGTAATTCCATCAAGAATTTCGAGCTTCGCTTTCAAAATGCCCTCTCTTGAGCCAAGATTTTGTATATGTGAATAGCCTATGTTTGTTATTATCGCCATGGATGGACGCGCTGTCTGAGAAAGCCTTGATATCTCGCCGAAATTTGACATTCCCATTTCAATTACCGCGGCTTCATGCTCTGAGGTCAGATTCAGCAAGGTCATAGGCAAGCCAATCTCGTTATTCAGGTTCCCTGATGTTTTTAAGGTGCAAAACTTACTTGAAAGCACGAGTGCAACCATTTCTTTTGTTGTGGTCTTTCCGACGCTCCCGGTTATACCAACCAGAATCGGATTAAATCTGCTTCTATAATAACCGGCAAGGTCAAGGAGCGCTTTTGAAGTGCTGTCAACTATTATACATTTAACTCCCTCAACAGGTCTTTCGGTAACAACCGCAACAGCACCAAGCTCGCTGGCTTTTTTAACAAAATCATGTCCGTCAAAGTTCTCACCCTTTAGCGCAATGAAAATACAGCCCTGTGTGATTTTTCGTGTATCCGTTGACACAGCAGTAACAACCTCTGTACTCGGATAACCATAGCTCCCGTTCACAGCTTTTATTATTTCATATATAGTTAACTCTTCCATATAAGCTCCAATCCTATGGCATTATGCTTTCCCTCAGCATCCATTCAGTTTCCTCAGCGCCTCTGCAACAACTTCTCTTTCGTCGAAATGAATTTTCACGTCATTTGCGAGAACCTGATAATCCTCGTGACCTTTCCCCGCCAGTAAAATTATATCACCTTTTTGTGCATTTTCAACTGCATAAAAAATGGCATTTTTTCTGTCAGATATTTCAATGTAAGGAGTATCAGTTCCTTCAAGCCCGACAATAATATCCTTTATGATTTCATCTGGGTCTTCGTTCCTTGGGTTATCAGATGTTACAATCAGAAAATCGGCGTATTTTGCTGCCGCTTTCGCCATCAGCGGACGTTTTTTCTTATCCCTGTTACCACCACAGCCGAAAAGACATATTAATCTTCCCTCTGTGAAGCCTTTTATGTTAGGCAAAATGTTTTCAAGAGCGTCGGGTGTATGAGCATAGTCGCACATGACCGTGAAATTTCGACCTGTTGGGATAATCTCCGCTCTTCCCTTAACACCAGTGCAGTGGGCAATTGCATCAATCACCTTGTTCGGCGACAAGCCTAGCCTTTCGCAGCAGGCAATAACCGAGGTTACATTTGAAACATTAAAATAGCCCGGCATTGAAAACTCAACAAAGTATGTTTTTGTCCCGTCTGAAAACCAGAAGGTGCTTCCCGTTGCTGATAGCTTAATACAATCAGCATAGTAATCTCCGCAGTATTCAATGCTGTATGAATACTTCTGACAGGATATTTCTGAAAAATATCTTCGCCCAGCCTCGTCGTCAGCATTGATTATTGCAAAATCACATATGTCAAATATCTTTTTCTTCGCCTGATAATAATTTTCCATAGTTCCATGAACGTCAAGATGGTCTTGAGTTAAATTCGTGAAAATCGCAGCTGAAAAGTGAATCGGGCCTATTCTGTGTTGCTCAAGTGCCTGAGAGGAAACCTCCATCACCACATATTCACAGCCCTCATTAACCATCTGATTGAGCAATTCAAATAAATCATAAGGCTCGGGGGTTGTTCTTTCTGTATGAAGAATTTTATCACCGATTTCATTCTGACTTGTGCCGATTAAGCCGACCTTATATCCGCAGGAGGTCAAAACCTGTTTCATTACTGTTGTTATTGTTGTTTTCCCGTTAGTCCCCGTTGCACCGATAATTTTCAGCTTTTTATCGGGGCGGTCAAACCAGTTCGAGCATATAAAAGGGTATGCCTTCCTTGTGTTTTCTAAAATAATCTGCTTTTCTAAGCCTAAATCCTTTTCACATACGACAGCAACAGCACCCTTTTCAAGCATTTGCTCCGCCACATCGTGTCCGTCAAAGTTCAAGCCCTTGATACAGATAAATAAACTCCCCTCTTCAACCTTTCGCGAATCAGAGGTTATTGATTTTATTTCTATGTCTGTCAGCTTTGTTAAAGCCAACCCGTGTAATAATGTATGAAGCTTCATTTCAAAGCCTCCAATCTGAATTATTAGCCTGTTTCGTCATTTGCCAAAAAGGTTACTTCAATTACCTCGCCCTTCGGCACCTTTTGATTTGATATATTTTGCTGGATTGCTTTTGCCCCTGCGTGATTGATGGCTCCGCCGACCGGTTTAAAGTTCAGCCCTGCATTTGTTATTGCTACGTTTGCATCCTGAAGGCTCATGTTTATGACATTCGGGACCTGAACCATCGTTTCCGCTACATCCTCGGTATATAAGTATATTGTTCCGTTTCTCGGCATAGTGCTTCCGGCTGAGGGAACCTGCTTGACTATTGTTGTTCCGTTTCCGACCGGTCTGACTGTGATACTCATATTTGAAAAAGTAACGGACGCATTGTTCAGCGGCTGACCTTTTACGTTCGGAACGGTTACTGCCATTTTAGCATATTCTTCATCGGTGTATTCAGGGAAGTATCCGAGATATGGCAAAGCTTCTTTAAATACACTTGAAACCACCGGCGCTGAAACAGCACTTCCGTAATATTGTCCGGCTGTTGGCTCGTCAACCATTACGAGCATGATAATTTCCGGGTCGTTAGCCGGCGCGAAGCCGACATAAGACGAAACATAATCGTCTCTTCCCGTTATTCTGTTTTCGTCGATTTTTTGTGAGGTTCCCGATTTCCCCCCGATTCTGTATCCTGGAATGTATGCGTTTGAACCGCCGTTTGTTATTACTACATTTTCGAGGATTTTTCTCATTTCGGCTGATGTTTGCTCCGAAATAACCTGACGCTTGATTTGTGGCTCAAACTGCTTAACTATATTCCCGTTTGTGTCAACAATTTTATTCACAACATAAGGAGTTACTAGATTCCCGCCGTTTACTACCGCTGCATATGCTGTTATCATTTCTAGCGGAGTAACCTTATTCGTCTGACCGAATGAGCTTGAGGCAAGCTCGACAGGACCCATTCCGTTAATCCCCTGATAAAGGCTTGTTGCCTCACCGGGAAGGTCGATGCCTGTTTTTGCATTCAAGCCATAGGCGTTAAAGTACTTGCAGAATAAATCGGCGCCAAGCCTTTGACCTATCTGAACGAATACCGGGTTGCAGGAATGAGTCATCGCTTCCTGTAGATTTTGAATTCCGTGGTCCTTGTTTGACCAGCAGTGGAAAATTGTTCCCGATACATTAATCATCTTCCCGCAATTAAAAGTATCCGTCAAGGATATTTTCTTTTCCTCTAAAGCTGACGAGCCTGTTATTACCTTAAATACCGAGCCCGGGAAATAAAGCTCCGTTATCGCTTTATTCTTCCACTGCTTATCCCACGCTATTGCACGCTGCTTCTGATATTCAGCATCATTGCCTTTTAGCGTTTCAAGATATGCGGCAACGGTCGGGTCGGTTATAGCAGTTGGGTTATTTAAATCAAAGTCAGGTTCGGTCGCCATAGCCAGAATTTGTCCTGTTTTAACATTCATTATTATACCGCAGCCACGATTTCTTGCTGCGTGTGTGGTTACGGCATTTTTAAGCTCTCTTTCAAGATAATTCTGAAGAACACTGTCTATGTTCAGCACCAATGTGTCCCCGTCCTGAGCCGAAAAGCTTTGCTCATACTTATATGGCATTTCCTGCCCCTGAGCATCCTTTGCTGAAACTATCTTTCCATCTACACCTGATAGATATTCATCATAAAGCGCTTCAAGTCCATATTGGCCGTGACCTTCATATCCGGTGAACCCGATGACACTGGCGGCTATATCATTTTGAGGATAATATCTTTTTGTATCAGGGTCACAGCCCAAACACGAAAGATTGTTATCCGATATTAATTTTATTATTTTGTCAGCAATAGGCTTCTCAATCTTTCGCTCTATTATTTCATACTGACTGCTTTTCTCGGCATATGAACTTATTTTGTCCTTTTCCATTCCAAGTATTTCTGACAGGGAATTTATTATCAAGTCCTTTTTCGCTATGTCGTATTTTTTTAGCATGACCGGGTCTATGTATACGTTATAAACCGTTGCGCTTTGAGCTAATATGTTCCCGTTTATATCTGTTATGCTTCCTCTGTTAGCATTTATCGTTCTGCTTCGAAACTGTTGCTTATTCGCCAGTGCCTGATAATCAGCACTTTTTACTATTGACACCTTAAACAAATTCACAACAATACTCACTGTGAATGCAGCAAGAATAAGTGCTACAATTACGTTAAGACGTCTTTTCATTGACGTTGACGGCATATTTGACATATTGTTTCTCCTTTATTTTTCTCACTGATGTTATATGAAGAAAGCTAAGTCTAATTCCACATTCATTACAAAAAATTGCTTTTCTTGTTGTGGAGGATAGCTTAACTTTCACTGTCAATATATTCTATTCATCGCGCACCAATATATTCCAAAACGCCATTAAACCAGTTTTTTATTGATACAAATACATTTTGATTATCATTATTCACAACCTGTATAACGTTGTCCTTTTGAAGCTGAATATACTCTATCTGAGTTTTTTCGAGCTTTTTTAGTCCAAGAACATTCTGTGCATAATCCTCAACATTTTTTATGCTTGTCTTGCTTTCTATATGTGCCTGAAGTCTGGCGTTATCACTTGTCAGAACAGACAGCTGCTTGTTGTAATCAGCTGTTTCGCTATAAACCTTATTTGTTTCAACCTTGCCGTATAAAATTGCACAAAGGAGGAATAAGGCAGCCAAGGCGGTCACAAAAGCCCTTGTCGCTGAAAGTGTTTTTGCTGCGGTATTCTTTTTTACCTGAATTTTTTTCTCCGGTTCTTGCTTTCGCACTGGCTCATAAACTGAATAATCATAAGCTAAATTATTTGGTTTTGCCATATTATCACCTCATCCTTTACAATTTTTCTATTACTCTTAGTTTTGCACTTCTGCTTCTCTTGTTATCCTCAAGCTCCACTTCCGATGCCTCTATAGGTTTTCGGTTAATAAGCTTCCCCAAAGGCTCTTTCCCACATATACACTGAGGGAAGTCCGGCGGACAAATGCAACCCTTGCACCAGCCGGAAAATCTTTGCTTCACGATTCTATCCTCAAGTGAGTGAAAGGTTATTATAACCAGTCGTCCACCCTGATTCAATGCTTCAAATGCTCTGTCAAGAACCAGCGATAAATGCTCAAACTCGCTGTTCACTGCTATTCTTATCGCCTGAAAGGTTTTCTTGCATGGATTTTTCTCTCGTCTGACTTTTGCCGGAACTGAAGCTTTAATAATTTCTGCCAGCTCTAAGGTCGTTTCGATAGGCTTGATTTCTCTTTCCTTAACAATTCGTGAGGCGATGCTCCGAGCGAATTTTTCTTCACCGTATTCAAAAATTATCCTTGAAAGCTCCTCGTAGGAAAACGTGTTCACGAGGTCCTTCGCCGAAGCACCCTCCTGACTCATTCTCATATCGAGAGGCGCATCAACGTGATAGGAAAAGCCCCTGTCGCTTGTATCGAGCTGATGTGATGAAACCCCAAGGTCAAGCAGCACCCCGTCGACACCTTTAATATCAAGGCTTTTTAAAACCTCATCAATATCCGAATAGTTGCTTTGAACGACTGTTGCGTTAAAGCCCTTGAGCCTTTCAGTCGCCACAGCCACTGCTGTCGGGTCACGGTCAATTGCAATCAACCGCCCGCTTTTCAGTCTTTTTGCTATTTCTAATGAGTGTCCGGCACCGCCGGCAGTTGCATCGACATATATTCCATCAGGATTAATGTTTAAACCATCTATACTTTCATTTAACAGCACCGAAATATGTTTAAAATCCACTTAAAAAATCCTCTCTTTTAAACTAGAAATCAATGCCATCCATTGCTTCTTCAAGCTTGTTCTCGGTGAAATCCTCGTTGAACTTGTCCCACTTATTTTTATCCCATATTTCAGCACGGGTAGAAGCGCCTATTACAATAACATCCTTGTCGAGCTGTGAATATTCCCTTAGCGTCTGTGGAATTAAAATTCTCCCTTGAGCGTCGGCTTGAACTTCACAAGCACCAGCCATGAAAAATCTTTGCAATTCTCTCCCCTTTGAAAGCGGAACCTGTCTGATTTTTTCAGCAAGCTCTTCAAAGCCCTCTTTTGAATATACAAAAAGACACCCGTCAAGCCCCTTAGTAATAATGAATGCATCGCCTAGAGTTTCTCTGAGTTTCGTCGGAAAATTCATTCTTCCCTTAATATCCATATTATGAGTATATGTACCCATTAACATACCACTAGACAATTCGTTCACCACCTTTTTAGGGATTTAACACCACTTAAAACCACTTTTAACCGCTGTAATGCCATTATACATCGTTTGTAAAAAAAATGCAATAATAATGTTCATTTTTAAAAAATAGAAAGCACACAAAGATTTTGTCCAATAATTATTTAATTTGCACAAAAAAAGATGATAAACTAATCAAAATTAGCCTATCATCAAAAATTTCGAACGCTAGTTCGGGAATATTTATAGTCGAAAATTGTAAATTTTTTATGAACTAGTGACTTGTTAAAAACATATTGTCAAATTAACACTTTTTACAAATTTATACGTTTTGTTATTCCAGCCTTATCAAAAGCATAACCAATCACCAAAAATACAATAAAGCTACCTCCAGCCTGAATTGCATTACCTGGAAGAGTTGCCAGCTGTGCCCCAAATCCGCCGAAAAGAATCACGGCAACGAAATAATATCCGATGATTGTTACCGCTGAGGATGCTATTGCCGCTGATACCGTTCGTGAAGTTATTATCTTTGTGCGGTTTTTAAAGGCAAAATAAAAGCAGAAGCTGTTGAGTGATTTCACAATGAAGGTCGGTATTGCATAAATCGCATAGCCTGATAGCAGGTCTGCGAGCGAACCACCGATTGCACCGGCCAGAAATAAGTATGGAAAAGGTAAAATTGTTGCACCGAGATAGATAAAAGCATCTCCAAGATGAATATATCCATTGCCAGCAGGAATGTGAAGCACATATGTCGAAACGCACACAAGAGCGGCGAACAGCCCCGTGAATACTATCCTCAATGTTCTTTTATTAGTCATAAAAATCTCCTCCTAGTTTATATAAAAATGGCTCAAAGGCAACCCCGTCAATCACAGGTGTTTTTTGTGATATTGTTGCCTGAATTGTTTCAAAAATGAATTTTGCCGCTACTTCTGTTGCATTAGTTAAGCTTTTCCCCTTGCACATCAGCCCTGTGACAATGGATGCAAAAATATCGCCTGTTCCGGCAAATGAAGTCGTGGATTTTTCAGATGATATCTGAGTCACTGTGCTGTTTTCATAGACTAAATTTGTGAGCGAATTGTTCCCTGATATTCCGGTGATGACAACCGATTTTGTCCCCATCTGACATAGCTTTTTAGCCACTTCTGTTGCTTTTGAAATTTCAATGCCCTCGCCCGAATAGGGGGTATCCGTTAGAAAACACGCCTCAGTAACATTAGGGGTTATTACATCAGCAATTGAAACAAGCTTTTTCATCTCTTCACACATTTTTGCCGTATAGGTTGAATAAATCATTCCGCCGTCGCCCATCACTGTATCAACAACGCAAAACGGGCTGTTTTTAGCGGTTTTTATAAATTCCTCTGTGATTTTTATCTGGTCAAACGAACCTAAAAAGCCACTGTAAATCGCATCAAATTCAATACCCTGTTCATTCCAGTTTGAAATATAGCTTGTGAGGATTTTTGTCAAATCCTCGAAATAATAGCTTTCAAAGCCAGTATGGCATGACAAAATTGCCGTGGGGATAGGGCAACATTGAACGCCTAAAACTGATAAAATCGGCATTGCTACCGTCAATGAGCATCTCCCGAAGCCCGACATATCGTTAATTGAAGCAACTCTTGGTATTCTGCTCACTATTTTTCCCCCTATTTTTTGTTAACATAATTATTGTAGCTACTTATAATGAAAAATGCAAAATCAAAATTTATTTAATTAAATTTTTTAAATTATAACTTATCACTTAATTATGATAGCGTATTTATTTAATATTAGTTTAATATCAACTATAACTCTGGCTTATATAAACAAGAGGTTAAGTCTTTTTCGTCATTTAACATAATTCATATTATTATTTCACTCTATATTTTATCTAAAAGGTAGATTGAATAATTTTATTCAGAAATTTCAAAATGCTGTTTTTTATTGTTTATTGTTTTGTAGCCTTTTATCAGCAACTGCATATTATGAAATGAGTATAAAAACCCGTTTATGCGGGTTTAGATTTTTAGTTTGGAGGGGTAAAAATGGCATCTAAAAGGTCGGAGTTTTTTCTTGGAGGAATTTCACCAAACGGATTTGTTAATCACTTTAAAAAAGAAATTGAAAAAAAAGAAAATTTTACTTACATACTAAAAGGTGGCGAAAGCATAGGTAAATCAATCATACTAAAAGATATTGCTGATGAATTCAAAAATTCTGATGATATTACTGTTTACTATTGTTGTGAAAATTCAGAAACATATGATGCAATTAAACTTAAAAATGCCGGTGTTATTATCGTAAATGGAACCTGTCCCCACACCTTTGACCCGATATATCTGGGCGTTTCACAAAAAATAATCAACCTTGGCGATTACTTACTTTCGAGTATTCTTGAAAAAAATGCTGACGAAATAATTAAGACGTATGACGAAGTAACTCAATGGCACAGCCGATGTAGAAGCTTTGTCGGTGCCTTGTCATCACTTTATACTGATACCTATTCTATCGCCCTTGAAGCCTTGGACTTTAAAAAATTAGAAGCATTTATTGAAAGGCTCTCACATAAAATCCTCCCTAAAGGGAAAAATGAAGAAGGAAAAACAGATTATGCACAGCTTTCCTCTTTGACCTCAAACGGGTATACCAGCTTATTATCAACTATTTCAAGCTATGAAAATGTTTATAACATAAGCGATAGCTTTTATTCAGGGAGCGATACATTCCTCCGTGAATTTGCTTCAATCGCCACCTCAAAGGGCTATGATGTCATTATAAGCGAATGCACACTCTTTCAGTCACATACTTATGAGCATCTCATTATCCCCGAGCTTAGTATTGCATTTATTTCTTCAAATCCGATTAATGGGATTGAACTGAGTTCGCCAAAAATAATTAATTTCCAGAGATTTTATGACAAGGATATTATTTCACAGAAAAAACAAAGACTTTTCTTTAACAAAAAGGCTTGTGATGATTTGCTGGATGAGGCAGCAAGCTCACTCAAAAACGCAAAAACAGTCAAGAAAAAACTTGAAGGCTATTATTCAAACGCAATAAATTATGACAAAATTGATAAAATTACCGAAGATTTAATCATGGAAATTAGAGTGAAATACTAGGTTAAGGGTTGCTTATCGCAACCCTTTTGTTTTTATATATTCCTCAAGCTTTTTAAAATCCTCTTGTGCCGTCGGCTTTAGCTTCACATTTCTCAGTATCGCCGCTGGGTGATAAACCGGGAAGAGCATTCGTCCCTTTTGTTCTATTAACGTCCCGTGGATTTTAGAAATCGCGGCATTCTTCCCCAGAAAATATTTGCAGGCAAAATTCCCGACCAAGATTATTATTTGAGGATTATGAGCTTCGATTTGGTCTTCAAGAAAATGCTTGCAGGCTTCCGTTTCGGCTGATTTTGGATTTCTGTTTTCGGGAGGACGACATTTCAAGGTATTGGTAATATACAAATTATTTTCGCGGCTGATACCAATTTCTTTAAGCATTTGCATTAGAAGCCGACCGCTTCTTCCGATAAAAGGTATACCATGTTCATCCTCATCAGCCCCCGGAGCTTCACCGATGAGCATAAATGGCGCGTTTAATACGCCATCGCCAGCGATTGCATTTTTTCTTGTTTTTGAAAGCTCACAAGCTTTGCAGTTAATAATTTCATTTTTTATAGCTGAAAATTTTGTATTCAAACCTTGACCTCCTCGAAAAATAGTAGTACAATATTTATAATACTCATTATATATTGGAGGACGTAAAATGTCAAAATTCATTATTGAAACCTCAGCCAGACATATCCATATTTCTGAAGCGGATTTAGCTATATTGTTCGGTGAGGGTTCAAAGCTAACACACAAAAAGGATTTATCACAACCAGGTCAATTTGCCTGTGAAGAAAGAGTTACGATTGTCGGCCCTAAAAAGGAGCTTGCCGGCGTATCTATTCTAGGACCGACTCGTCCTGTTACACAAGTTGAGCTTTCTTCCACCGACGCTCGTTCAATCGGGATTAATGCTCCAATTAAGGAATCTGGCGACATTTCCGGTTCAGCCGGCTGCAAAATCGTTGGACCTTGTGGCGAGATAGAAATCAAGGAAGGCGTAATTGTTGCAAAAAGACATATTCACCTTACTCCAGCCGATGCTGAAGAATTAAATGTAAGCGATAAGGAAGTTGTTTGGGTTAAAATCGAAACAGCTGACAGAACAACTATTTTTGGCGATGTTGTTTGTCGAGTTCATCCGAACTTTTCTCGCGCTATGCACATTGACACTGACGAAGCTAACGCCGTTAATTCAGGACGTGGGCAGATGGGCGAAATCATCAAGCTATAATTAAAAAATTATACAATACGTTAAGGCTGAAATGTTAAGTTTCAGCCTTATTTTTGTAAAAAGCATAAAATTATCCTATTATAAAACTTGGCATTGTGGATAAAATATTTTTATCGGAGGTGATTTCATTGTTAAATTCTTATGGAAACTTGCCAATCGGTATAAATACTTTCACACCAAATCCAAAACCTGATGCAAAAGAAATCACAGCACTTGTAAAACAAAGCGGAAAAGTAACAGGATATCAACTATCTAACGGACAAAAAGTTTCAAAATCTGACGCTGTAACTCTCGCAAAAGAGGGCGAAATTAAAAACGTCGGAGTTGCCACAAGGAAGGGAAATGAATACCTTCGAAGCTTGCCTGACGGCAGCGAGGGTAACAATCTCGGGAATCTTCCCTCTGTTACTTCCGAAAATTTTTAAAATAGAGGCTTTATGCCTCTATTTTTATGCTTGAAAATCTTTTTTAAATATGTTATAATATTATTTATTATTTGGAGATGTACCCAAGTGGTTGAAGGGTCTGGTCTCGAACACCAGTAGGTCGGGCAACCGGCGCAAGAGTTCAAATCTCTTCATCTCCGCCATTAAAGCTGTCACTTTTATTTATATTGTGGCAGCTTATTAAATTTTTAACAAGCATTTAAAACCCCTATGATTATTTTTATTATAATCATAGGGGTTAAATTCATGTACACTTATTTATTGATAAATATCAGGCTAATTCGCTGAAGCTAACTCACTGGCCAAAGCATCAACATCGGTTATATTATATTCACTTAGGTTTATGATATTATCTTTTGTTACATTCCCCATTTCCAATTTAGTTACTTCCATTTCTTGCTTAGCCTTATCGTCACCAAATTGATATTTTAAACAAATCTGTGTTTCATCATCAATCCAATATTGATAGCTATATGCTCCTGTGCCGAATTTATAAAGCTTGCAGCTTCTCCCTAAAATTTTATCAGGTGTCCCCTTGTCAAAAGAGCTAGATGAACTCTCCCAATTTGTCAAATATGTAGTGAAAACATCTTGTTCTTGTTTATCAGTATCGTCCATTTTTGTCTTCATACCGGTTTTTTCTTTTGTATCAAGTAAATACTTGACCTTGCTCTTATAGTCAGAGTAAACAACAGTAGTGTTTAAAATATATACAGAATATCCATCACATTCTTTTTCAGAGATTGTTGTCTTTTTTTCATCTGCTCCATCCACCGTAGTGTAGGCAATGTCGATTACAAAATTTGAGATGCTCTTTTTAATTTCATCTGCACTTTTAAATGTGCCGTCAGAAGATTTTTCACTTGAGCTTTCATTTGAGCTTAATAAATTTGAGGAATTAGAACTGCTTTCGTTTTTGCTTGAATCCTTCTTCTGACATCCACATGTGAATAATACTAATATTGTGATTGTCAAAAATAAAGATATCGCCTTTTTCATGTCAACACCCTTTCAATATTTTAGTTGTTCACTGCTCCCCCTTAGCCACTCGTTTCCCAATAACTAAAAGGATATATAATAAAATAAATCCTATTATAAAACTTAAATTATAATAGGATTTTAAATTGGTAATATTATTTTACAATATAAAATTGTAAAAGTCAAGAAAATTTTCCCGGTTTTTATATATATTACAAAAATTTTACATAAGACAAATCTGTAACCAAGCTAAAGCAATAAGCAGCTGCACTTACTTTTGTGTGATAATTGTGTATAAAAGAGAATTATCCACGCCTTTTTCAAAAATAATAGTGTCGAAATGCTTTTGGGCAGTTTCAATTTCTTTTTCGCCTCTAGCAGTCCAGCCAATACACAGCGGATTAAATATCCATTTGCATAGTCTATAGCCCCATGAATTGATATCAGAAAAACAAAAAGCAATAAAATCAGGGCGTGAAATAGCGTTGACAAGAAGATTCACGAGCATAACACGCTGATAAAAAGGAATTTGAGAGTCTTTTTTATTTTTGTTCGCCAGCTGACCACGAATGATATCAGGACGATTCTTTTTAAACCACTTAAGAATGAATGGGCTAAACGATTCGACACAAAAGTCCCCGTGGTAGCTCTCAAGCAGTTTTGCGGTTTGTTCACAAAGAAAATCGTTTGAAAAACCATTATGGAATTTTATTTCACATATCACCGACATGCCGTCCAGCACATCAAGCACCTGAGAAAAAAGCGGGATTTTTTCATCTGTTTCTAAAAGATTAAAACCTTGAAGCTCATTAAAAGTCAGGTCGCATACATTTAAACTGACGTTGCACATTCGTTTTAAGCTGGCGTCATGAAATACGACAACCTGATTATCTTTTGTCAGCTGAACATCAAGCTCAACACCATGCCCGGCTTTTTTAGCTTCAGAAAATGCGGCAAGACTATTCTCCGGGACAAAATTATCATGAAGTCCTCTATGCGCAAACATTTCCCCTTCAAAGCGTTTCAAGTCACGTTTTTTGTTGGGCTTAATTAAAAATATAACCAGTGACAACCCTAAAAGAAATACTCCAATTATAACTATTATAATAATTAAAAATAGTTTCATTTAGTCACCAACATCTAGCATCTCAAGCCTGCTCTCTTTTTTAACGGGCTTATTATCGCCATGCTTGACAAAAATCATTGTGAAGCATGATAGCAGGACAAATAATGCACCGTAAGGGAAAAGTGTCCAATATCCGACATATTGAAGGAGTGCGCCTGATAATATCGGCGTGATTATCTGTGCTGCCATTGAGAATGTATAGTAATAGCCCGTGAATTTCCCTATATCCGATCCGGAACACATTTCAACAACCATAGGGAGAGAGTTTACATTTATCGCCGCCCATGCAAAGCCGATTATCAAAAATAATATGTACATCACCGGCGAGAAGCTATGGTTGAAAATTGTATAAACTGCTCCGGCTGCAAAAGCAAATGAAAGCAATATTGTCCCCAATATTATTGTCTTTTTTCTCCCTATCCTTGAAGCAAGAATACCAATCGGTATGTATGAAACAATAGCCCCGACAACCGCAATCGTCAGACAAAGAGAAGCAGCGCCTAATGACATTCCCCACTCCTGTGAAGCATATTTAGTGAAGGCAGTCGTGATAGCATTATATCCGATAAACCAAAGTGCTATCGAAGCCAATAAAAATCCAAGGCTCTTTCTAACATCATGTGGAATGACAACCTTCCCGTTTTCTGAGGTTTCAACAAGATTTTCTTCCGGATGAGCGTCTTCATATTCTTTAACTGCTGCTGAAAGCTTTGGCTCGTTGATGTTGAAAAACAAAATAATAACAGAAATAATCATTATTACCGCAACAATAGCAAACATAGGGAGATAATTTATATGCTCCAGCCCGTTCGTTTTCGCTGTCGAATATAAAACAGCGGTAATAATAAGTGTCAATACACCGCCCACGGCACCCATAAGGTTGATTATTGCATTGCCCTTGCTTCGCAATGGCTTTTCTGTTAAGTCCGGCATTAAAGCAACTGCCGGAGAACGATAAATTCCCATTGATATTAACAGTAATGCCAGAGAGATTATAAACCCGATTTTCAGCATATTACTTGGCGATGAAAAATATGCGTTATCAATTATCGGCAATGCACACATCAGCAACGCCGAAAGCGCTGTCCCTATAATAATAAACGGCATTCTTTTACCGATTTTCGTGTTTGAACGGTCAGAAAATGCGCCAAATATAGGGAGCAGGAAAATGGCCAGAACATTGTCGGCCGCCATTACGATACCAGAAACAGTATCCCCTATGTGAAAGGTGTTTTTTAATATTAGCGGAATAACCCCGTCATACATTTGCCAAAAGGTGCAAATCGACATAAATGCAAGACCGATTAGTGCTGTCTTTTTATAGTTTAGTTTCATGTTTTCTCCTCAGTTAATAATTTTAATTATTCTTTTATTTTACTAAATCAATGTAAAAACTAAGTAAAATTTGTCTATAAAAATAGTAAAGTATGTAATTATAGAGAATTTTGGTGAATAAATATACATGGATTTTTATGTGGATTTGATTTTACGCCTTAAAAAATTCAGCTTGATAAAAAAGCTCTTCAGCTTGTTATTTCTGCTTTCAATATATTGCTCAAGCCCGAGCTTATAATCATTAACAACTGACAAATCCCCGTCAGTCATCTCCCTTTCGGCATAACGGGCGAGAGAAAACAACTTAACAACCTTGTTAAAGGTTATATTTTTAAAGCTGAATCGACTCCCGATTATATCAGAAAAAATAAGTATTGTTTCGTCAGGCTTTCTAGCATAGCCTAGCTTTTTGAGATAGTATATTATCTGAGAAAATGTCAGAATGAGCTTTTCACGATTATCCAGCTTTTCATACTTTCTTTTAAACTTTATCTTTATGAACTGAATATAGAAAATGAAAGAGCCTAGGGCTATTGCAACAAATAAAACAGCACTCACAAAAATGATAATTATATTAATAATTCTTTGTTGGCCTCTCTGTTCCGGTGTTTGTGTGTCGTTATCTGAATTAGCTATTACTCCTCCTAAATCCTCCTGAGAGGTTGAGTCGCCTCTTGAATTATTATTGTTATAATATGATTGATTAGAGCTTGAACTTTGTCCATTGCTTGGGGTTGCATCATATGTAATCCAACCGATGCCTTCAAAATATGCTTCTGTCCATGCGTGGGCATTTGTATTTTTAACTAAATATTGATATCCATCAAAAGAACCGCTGTCAACTAAAACGCCTTCGACATATCTCATAGGAATATCAACGCAACGCCCAAGAACAGCCATTGCGGTCGCAAAATATGTGCAATAACCTTTTTTCCCGTCGAACAAGAAGAAATCCACAAAATCCTGTCCTTTTTTTGTGTTCGGAGGTTTTTTTGTATATTCATAGTTTTTCTTTAAATAATTTTTTATTGCTTCGAGCTTTTCGTAGTCAGTCTTGCAATCCCTTGTGATATCCTTCGCGAGATTTTTCACTCTGTCTGGAATTGTATCGGGAAGGATAGTGTAATTATCGTGAATATACTTGCTTCTTTGTTTCATAACAGAATTTATATCATAATCATATTCAATATCAATATCAGTAGCTGAAATATAGTCACTTGAAGAGTAATCAGTTTTATCAACATAATTAATATTATTACTTAGTAGGAAATTACAGAAGCTTAATGCGGAATCATGTATTTTATTCTGACTGTTTGAGTATTTATATTTTTCTGAATTAATTAATATCTGTTTGAAATAATCTTCTTCCTGAATATTAAAAAGATATAGTAAAGAATATTGCACAATTTGAGTCATATTATTTGAAAATCTAATATTCTGGGTTTTGAAATCAGCAGTTTGATACATTTCTTGGTTCAAATAAATTAAATCAAAATCCAATGTATTAGCTGGATAAAATACTGTCTTTGTACTTATGCTGTTATAATTTATGCCAATAGAATTAATCTGCAAATTTTTGTAAGAATTATTATTGGCTTCTATTAACGAATTAAATAACTCAAGGTTTTCTAAAGTATATTCCTTCGCCCCATAGTCCGGTGAATTCGTTGGCTTTTTCCACATTGAGCCTGTATATTCCTTGCTGATTGAGCCCCTTAAATATATGTTGGATAATTGTGTTTGCCCCGCTTTAGGAGTAACTGTGAGCATAAGAGTGTCATCATCTATTAACGAACCTCCGAGCTTTTTATCTTCATCTGAATACCCTGTTTTAGAAGGATTGAATTCACTTATTTCTTCGACCTCGCTATTATCCTTGGAAAACGGACCATGGAATTTCTCGGCAATTGTTGTGAAAAAATTCCCCGCCTTTGACCAGTTGATTGGCTTTGAGGATGCAGGAAGAATTATTACAACCAAAGCACACGCAAGGCAAATAGGCAACAGATTCGACGAATACTTTCGTATTTCCTTCGGACTGATTTTTCTATTATTAATAATATTTGCCGCTTCAATTATAATCCCAAAAATATATAGAAACACAGCAAAAACAGCAAATTTTGGTATTTCATATTCAAATATTGTCAGCAAAATCCCGCCGGCGAATAATAATACTGAAAAAATAAGTCTTGTTGGGAAAAACTTATTTAATAAGAAAATTATTATTGATGTTAAGGAAACAAGAATTATTCCAATTGCGCTAGTAAAGCCACGGTTAAAAGTGCTTTCCTGAACGCTTATGTAATTAATAAGCTTATTTATTGAGCTTATAAACATTTTATAGTCAGCAATGAAAAGCAGCACCGTTATTCCTATGCAAAAGCCCAAAAAGATAATAATAAATAATCTTGTCGAATCAAAATTAAAAAGAATCAAAATGCTCGATGAAATAAATCCGACAAGAATAATCAAGCCCAAACTTATTTTTATTTCGCAAATTGAATTCAGTGCAATAACCAATGAAGTAGATAAAAATAACGTAATAAAATACTCGTATATTGAAGATAAGTTCTTTTTTATAAAATCCAACTTTTTCACCGCTTTTCTCTCAGCTTAAGGCTTTTATCAGGTCATCTGTGCTGTTGATTTTAATTATCTCAATGCCAATATCCCTAAAATTCTGAATAAGAAGCCTGGTTATTTCTGAATTTTCATCGGATATATATACAATAGCAATCGTGCCTTCATTTAATACAGCGTTTAGCGCCACATCAAATAGCTTTTTCGTCAGCTTATGAGTAATTACTATTGAAAAAAAGCTCTCTGAATATGAATTGACCTGACTTGAAAGAATATCTTCAATTTCGTTTTTTGAGCTGAAATTCAGTCTGGCTGTTCCGTTATAGAATTTCTCAAAATCCTTTTCGTTCTCGACTTTAATTTCTTGAAATTTTCTCTGATAATACTGGATAGATACAGGAGTGCCGTTTCTATTGTAATAATCAATTATTGATAAGCCCGCTTCTATTATTTTATCTTCTATATTAATTGAATATATTTCATCGCCGGCGACTTCTGTTAAATCAATATCGACAAAAACATTCTTTTTTATTACTCCCGTATATGCTCTTGAAAAAAGCTCGTTTCTTTTCGCTGTTGCTTTCCAGTGGATTAGCTTTTTATTGTCGCCTGGGAGATATTTTTTAACATCAACATCGAGATAATCGCTGTTTTTCATCACATTGTATTTTGTATACTTAGGGTCATTATCATGTTGAAGAATCTTTAGCTTTTGAAGCTGATATAGCTTCGGCAAAACAATCAGCGTTTTTCTTTCCGGAACAGGATAGCTAATCGAAAACAAATATAAAAAGTCAGTTATTACTATAGACTTAACTCCGACATCATATTCGCCACGATACTTGCACTGAATAGTTGACTCGAAATTGAATCTTTGCCCCGGCAATAAAATATGCTCGGTTTTCCCCGATATATTTTCAATATGCGATTTGCGGCAATGATATTTTAATACAATATTCGTATAGGCAAAAATATCTTCATTCGCGAGTGTAAGTGAATATGGAATCAGGTCATCCTTCAAAACTATCTTGTTGTCAACTTTCTGAAGAAACTTCATTCTGGAATTAACATAGACAGTATATATAAACGAAATAAGCGGCACTGTTATTGAAATATATATAAGCGCATACGGGATGTTCCCGCCAAAAAAGCTTGCGAAAACAATGCAGCCAATTATTGCGAGAATTATTATTATCCGTTTCAATTTCATAGCTATCACCGTAACCGCTAAACCGGAACAGGGATTTTTTCTAAAATTTCAGTAATAATTGCTTTTGGTGTAATTGAATTAATCCTTGATTCCGATGATAAAATCAATCTGTGCTCAATAACATAAGGGGCAATCTTTATTATATCGTCCGGAATAACATAATCCCGCCCTTTATAAAATGCAGTGGCTTGAGAGGCACGAACAACAGCAAGCGTCGCACGGGGACTCGCACCCAGGGTCAGCTTTGGATTATTTCTTGTTTCTCTGATTATCTTCACTATGTATGTAATAAGGTCCTTCGTTATTTTAACATTCTTAACTTCCTCCTGCATTGCGAGGACTGTTTCGCCGTCCGTAACACAGTCAAGCTCTTTAACTGGGGCGATTTTCATATTCAGCTCAACCAAATGATACTCGTCAATAAGGCTTGGGTAGCCGATTGAAATTTTCATTAAAAATCTGTCAAGCTGAGCCTCAGGAAGATTGTATGTCCCTAAATGTTCAATCGGATTTTGTGTTGCTATAACCATGAACGGCTTTGGCAGGGCATAGGTATTCCCGTCAACCGTAACCTGCTTCTCTTCCATTGCTTCTAAAAGACTGGACTGAGTTTTCGGCGAGGTTCTGTTAATTTCGTCAGCTAGGATAATGTTGCTCATAACAGCGCCCTTGTTGTATTCAAATTTTCCGGTCGCCATGTTGTATATAGAAAGCCCCGTCACATCACTTGGTAATGTATCCGGGGTGAACTGAATTCTTGAAAATCCACAGTTAATTGATTTCACCAAAGCATTTGCCAGAGTAGTTTTCCCAACACCGGGAATATCCTCAATCAAAACGTTCCCGCCTGATAAAAGAGCAATTACCAAAAGCTCAACTGTTCCCGCTTTCCCGATGATTACTTTTTCAATATTTTGAGTTATGCCCCTAACAACACTATTGTAATCCATAATATCCTCCAACATATAATTTAGTAATAATCGCTAATTCTTTATTTATCTCATTTTACTACATTTTTACTATTTTATCAATATTTATTAAAAATATATACCAATTTTGTAAAACATGATTAGAATTTCATAATATATTTATGGAATTTAACGTATATATTATTTTGTATTTTTATATAATAAATTATTATTCTTTCTTATACTTTATAATATCTAAATAGTTGACAAAATACAATTAATGATATACAATATAGTCACGGCAATGGTGTCTTTGGACATCATTGCCTTTTTTTTAGGGAGAGATACTTTATGATTAATGACGTAACAAAACCCATCTATGACCATATCATCACAAACATGGACCTTGATATTCACTTTCAGCCGATTGTCAGCGTGAAAAATAAAAGAATTATCGGCGTTGAGGCACTAACTCGAGCTAAATTTCAAAATGAGCCGATTAATCCCGAGGCTTTGTTCGACTTCGCAAAAAGAAATTCAACTGTTGAAAATTTAGATGGGGTTTGTATCGATAAGTCATTTGCCCATTTTGAAAACCTGAAGGATGAGTGTCTTCTTTTCATTAATTTTGAGGCGTCAATGCTCCCAAACTATATTAAAAAATCCCATTCTATTATCGACCAGCTGAAAAATTTAAGCATTCAAAACACCAAGGTTGTAATAGAAATCAATGAGAAAAATATTCCAAGCAATGAATGCCTTGAAGAATTCATTGAAATATATCGCAGCAACGGTTTTCTTATTGCTCTTGATGATGTCGGTGCCGGTCATTCGAATCTGAATCGTATTGCCGCAACTAAGCCCGATATTGTTAAAATTGACCGCCAGAGCATTTCAAGCATCAATTCAGATTATTATAAGCAGGAAATAACCCGCGCTATTGTCGGGCTTTCTTCAAGGATTGGTGCCATTACTGTTGCCGAAGGAATTGAAACGGTTCAGGAGGCGGTAATGTGCCTTAATATTGGCGTTGACTTATTTCAGGGATTTTTCTTCTCAAAGGCTGTCCCTAAAGAAGATATTGTTAAATTAAATTTAAACAGCAATTACCTTGTTGTCGCTAATGATTATAAAAATCTAAGCATTAAAAAGCTGACCCAAAGAAGAAATACGATTTTTGAGTATAAAAGAATAATCGACCTTCTCGTCAATGAGCTGGTCGATTGTAATGAGCTTCATTATGACATTAAGCTTTCTGAGTTCATAGATAGGTATGAAGGAATGCAATGCGCTTATATTCTTAATATGGATGGCTATCAGGTTTCAGAAACGATTTTCAGCAAAAATATAACTCTGACTTGCAACCCCCTGTTTAGCCCCGGAACAAAAAAGTCACGACATGATGTCAAGCAATATTACTATACTGCATTATTGCTTGAGCCTCAGCTTTATATCACACATAAATATATTTCTGTTGCGACCGGTGCATTATGTGAGACGGCATCTCTGGTTTTCACTCATAACAATAATACGAAATACATAGCCTGCATTGACTATACTGTGGCTGGACCGGATTTTGAAAATGATTATTCCTTTTAAAATTATTGCTGACTATAAAATAAAGTGGTTGAACTAAATGTCCAACCACTTTATTTTTTTATTTTGATAAAATTCTGTCCGCTACGAACAAGCCGTTCGCTGATGCCTGAGCCAGTGAACGTGTGAATCCAGCACCGTCACCTATCGCATATATGCCATTGCAGCCGTCTATTTCAAAATTCGTCGCAACAGGTCTGGCCGAATAATACTTGCATTCAATTCCGTATAATAATGTATCATAATTCGCTGTCCCCGGGGCAACCTTGTCCAGAGCATAAATTGTTTCAATAATATTGTCAAGCTGTCTTTTTGGAAGACAAAGACTTAAATCACCGGCAACCGCTTTCATTGTCGGAACAGTTGTTGAACGCTTTAGTCGTTCGTCTGTTGTTCTTCGTCCGCTAATTAAATCCCCGAACTTCTGAACTATTATTCCATTCCCGCTGATTAAATTAGCGAGGCTGGCAACATGTCGGGCATAGTCAATTGGCTGTTCAAACGGAGTTGTGAAGCGTTGAGTTGAAAGAAGCGCGAAATTTGAATTCAGCGTTTTCTTTTCCTCATCACGATAGGAATGCCCGTTGACTGTTATTACTCCGTTTGTATTTTCGGTAACAACACTCCCCCTGTCATTAAAGCAGAACATTCTTGTAATATCGCCATACTTTTTACTCAAATGCCAGATTTTCGGCTCATAGATTTTTTTAGCAAAATCCTCCCATATTATCGCCGGAAGCTCGACACGGACACCGATATCAACCTGATTATTTGTCAGCTTTATGCCATTTTTCTTACACCATTTATATAAAAACTTGCTCCCCACACGTCCGACGGCGAAAATTATGTCCTTCGCTGAAATTTTATGCTCCTCACCATTTTCAATATAGGTTACCGTATTATCGCTCTTTTCAACCTCTGTAACTTCTGTTAAAACCTTTATTTCACACTTCTCAGACAGCTTTTCAATTATTTTCATCATGGTTGAGAAATTCGAATCTGTCCCAAGATGCTTGACCTGAGCCTGCTGCATATGCAGCCCATTCTGAAGGCAAAGCTTTTTTAAGTCGTTGTCTGGCATGAAGCGCTGTGTTGTCGCACCAAATTCAACGAGAATTTTATCCGCCTGTTCCATATAATCAACGACAACCTCGTCAGGCAGGAAATCAGTCAGCCATCCGCCGTATTCAGTTGTAATAACATATTTCCCGTCTGAAAAGGCACCGGCTCCTGCCATCCCCTCCATAATTGCACAGGACTTGCAGTTAATACATGAGCTGACTTTTTTTTCGAGTATAGGGCATTTTCTTATATCAAGGGCATTGCCCTTTTCAAACATTATTACTTTTAATGCCGGATTTTTTTCAACCAGTCTATAAGCGGTCATAATGCCACCTATCCCACCGCCGATTATTGCTACGTCATAATTTTTCAATATTTTTATCCTCCGAGTTTTTCATAATTTAAGCGCCTTGAATACTTTACTACATTTTAAACGGAATTACAATAGAAATTTAAGTCTTTTCTTCGATTTCTCATAATTATTACTTATATAAATCTTATTGTATATAAGTATATCCTATTTAATTACATATATTAACTATTTATTAAAGTTTATATTAATAAAATATATATCATATATTACGAGGTAGCTCTTATGCTTGTTCGTCTAAAGTCAACGTAAAGGCAGGGATAAATTCGTTTAAAAAACACTGAACCTCAGGCAGGTCAATTTCCTTTATTGAATTGAGAATGCTTATTTCAGCCTTTTCAAAATCAGCGTTCCCCATTCGTCTTTCTTCAATACATTTTATCAGGGCTGAAAGCCTGTCCGCAGCTTTAACAAGCTTCCACAACTCATTATCCTCTTCACAGTGATAAAAAAGACAGGAATACTCCTCTCGCAAGTCCTCAGGAAGATATGAGAGCATTTTGTTTTTTGCGATATCCTCGACTTCATTATATGCGTCCTTGATTTTGTTGCTGTAATATTTCACAGGGGTTGGAAGGTCGCCCGTGATAATCTCCGTCGTGTCATGATACATAGCAAGCAAAGCCACTCTCTCAGCATTTAAATCCCCGTTAAAGCGCTTGTTTCGAAGCACGGCGAGAGAATGCGCAATAAATGCGACGTCAAGGCTATGCTCACAAATATTCTCCGAAATTGTGTTTCGCATTAAGCCCCATCTGTTGATATATTTCATTCTTGAAAGCATTGAAAAAAACTGATTCTCGTGCATATATATCCTCCCTTTCGAGTTCATATTTCAATTATAAACAATTATTAGTATTTATGCAATTGTTAAAATTACAATTAAGTACAATTAATTTCTCTGTTAAGAAATATTTATAATTTAAAAAATATTTTCTAAATACCTGTTGACAACTTATACTATGTGTGATATAGTATAACATAACGGGAGGTGTTAACATGGATGCACAGCTAAAAAGAGGTATACTCGAAACCTGCGTGCTTGCAGTTTTGAATAAAGGTGATTCCTATGGATATCAAATTGTAAAGGATATTAATTCGTTTATCGAAATATCTGAATCAACACTATATCCAATATTAAAGAGGCTTGAAAGCAGTCAGATGCTCACTGTATATTCCGTTGAATACAATAGTCGACTCAGAAAATACTACAAGATAACCGATACGGGTCGTGCTAAAATTGACGATTTCATTTCCGAATGGAAAGAAGTTTTAAATGTTTATAATTTTATTACCGAGAATAAGGAGAGTATTGAAAATGACTAAAATTGATTTTATAAATGGACTATCTGCGAAGCTTCAAATGCTTCCTCAAAATGAAATCGATAAATCAACGCTATATTATTCAGAAATAATTTCAGACAGAATTGAAGATGGTATGTCGGAGGAGGATGCAGTCGCTGCTATCGGGAATCTAAATGACATCGCTCAAAATATCCTGTATGATATGTCTCTTCCGACCTTAATGAAAGCAAAGATGAATGAAAGCAAGAAAAATTCATCAAATACCGCCTTGTGGATTGTTCTGGCTATTGTTGGATTCCCCATATGGCTCCCTCTATTAATTTCTTTTGTTGCAGTTATCTTTTCACTTTATGTTTCTGTATGGTCTGTTATTATTTCGCTTTATGCTGTTTTGTTCGCATTGGGCGTTACTGGGGTTTTGGGGTTGATAATTGGCATTATTAAATGCTTTGCCGTTTCACCTGTCAATGGATTATTTTTAATTGGATTAGCAGTTATCAGCGTGGCGTTGACACTTTTTATGATTCATCCTATAATATTTATGACTAAAAAGCTGATTCAGTTCACGCGCTTTGTTTTACAAAAAATTAAATCTTTATTTATTTCTAAGAAAGAGGTGGCATAATGAAAACAGCTAGAATTTATATAATTGCGGGAATATGCCTTATTGTTGGAATTATCATTATTGCATCGGCATTCGCTTTTGGCGGCTTTGACTTTTTAAAAATGGGGTCAGAGCAGAAGTATACTGAAAAATCCTTTGTTTCTTCAAAAGCTATTAGTCAGATTAAAATTGATGACAGTAATGTTGGCGTGAATTTTTCCAAGTCCCCTGATGACAAGATTCATATTACTTATTTTGAAAACGATAAAAACTATTATGAAATTACTGAAAATGATGATGGGATGCTTAATATTATAAAGGTTAATAACTATAAATGGTATGACTATATATTTAACATCAACTTTCAGAGTATAAGTTTAAATGTTTCAGTTCCAAGTAGTTTTAATGGGAAGATTGACACTTCAACAAGCAACGCAAATATTTATCTTAAAGATGTAAATACAAGTGATATTGTATTTGATACCTCAAATAATAAAGTTGAGATTAATAATTCTTCTATATCCGGAAGAGCAGAAATTAAAAGCTCAAATGGTGAAATTAGGTTAACTAATTCAACTTTCGGCGGCGACCTGAATGCAAAAACTTCAAACAGCTCAATAACGCTTGAAAATATTAGCGGAAAGGAAATTTTCTCCGAAACAAGCAATGGAAAAATCAATCTAAGTTCTGTTAAGTCCTCAAGCAATGTTACCGCGAGAACTTCAAACAGCAGAATCTCGCTGAATAACGTTGATGCCGCTAAAAAACTTGAATGCAAATCTTCAAACGGCGATATCAGCGGCAGAGTAATAGGCTCGATTCGTGATTTCTCAATTTATTCTCACACATCAAACGGGAAATCAAATCTCCCTTCAAACATGGGCGGCGGAGAAAAGGTTTTAGATATTTCCACTTCAAACGCTTCTATTGATATCAGCTTTTCTGAATAATATTCTCCTATATTCCACTAAAAAGCACTCACACTTCTTAATGAAATGTGAGTGCTTTATTTTATAATGAAAATTAATTACTTAACCATGTTAGCAACTTCGTCAGCAAAGTTGTCTTCTCTTTTCTGAATTCCCTCTCCCTTTTCATAACGAGCGAAATCAACAACCTTTATAGAACAGCCAGCTTCCTTAGCAGAGTTTTCAATATACTTAGCCACTGAAATATCGCCGTCTTTAACAAATGCTTGTTCAAGAAGACAAATTTCTGAATAGAACTTCCCAACCTTGCCCTCAACGATTTTAGCAAGAACCTGTTCTGGCTTTCCAGCCATTTTTGGGTCCTCAGCCATTTGTGACAACATAATCTTCTTCTCTTCTTCAATAGCTGAAGCAGGAACAGCTTCTCTATTTAGATAACCAGGATTCATAGCGGCAATCTGAAGCGCACAATCCTTTCCGCATTGAAGTAAAGCATCGTTATTAGCTGAATCTGATTCAAGCTTAACAAGAACACCGATTTTCCCAGCGCCATGAACGTAAGGAACAATGATACCTTCCATTCTTACAAAACGACGAATCTTCATGTTCTCTCTGATTTTTAAAAATAATTCCTGAAGAGTTTCTTCAACTGTTGCAGTTGAGCCACTGGCAGTTGTCTTTAAAAGAGCTTCAACGTCAGCAGGATTCTTTTCAATAATTGTCTTTGCAACAACGTTAACAAAATCAACAAATTGTTCATTGTTAGCAACGAAGTCAGTCTCTGAGTTAACCTCAACAACCACACCAACGCCGTTTTCAACAACAGCGGCAACTAAACCTTCAGCTGCAATTCTGCCAGCCTTCTTAGCTTGTGTAGCAAGACCCTTTTCTCTTAATAAAATAATAGCCTTCTCAGTATCACCATCAGCCTCAACAAGAGCTTTTTTGCAGTCCATCATACCAACGCCTGTAATTTCTCTTAGTGCAGCAACGTCTTTAGCTGTAATATTAGCCATTTTATATTCCTCCAATAAAATTCATTATTTGAAATATGCCCGAGTATAAGTCGGGCATAAATTTAACTATTCAGCAGCTTCAACCGGAGCTTCTTCAGCAACAACTTCAGCTGTGCTTTGTTCGCCTTGTCTGCCTTCGATGATAGCACTAGCCATAGCGCCGGCAATCAACTTAACAGCTCTGATAGCGTCATCGTTCCCCGGGATAACATAGTCAACTTCGTCCGGGTCACAGTTTGTGTCAACAATAGCCACAACTGGGATGCCAAGCTTCTTAGCTTCAGCAACAGCAATCTTTTCTTTTCTTGGGTCAACAACGAAAAGAGCTCCAGGAAGCTTCTTCATATCTTTAATTCCGCCTAGGAATTTCTCTAGCTTTTCAATTTCAAGATTTAGCTTGATAACTTCTTTTTTAGGAAGAAGGTCGAAAGTTCCGTCCTCTTGCATAGCATTAAGCTGTTCAAGTCTCTTGATTCTGCGTTGAATTGTCTTAAAGTTTGTCATCATTCCGCCAAGCCAACGGGCGTTAACGTAATGTGCGTTAGCACGGATAGCTTCTTCCTTAACAGAATCGCCAGCCTGCTTCTTTGTTCCAACAAAAAGAACTGTTTCGCCGTTAGCAGCGATGTCACGAACAAACATATATGCTTCCTCTAGCTTTTTAACTGTCTTTTGAAGGTCGATGATGTAAATGCCGTTTCTTTCTGTGAAAATGTACTGTGCCATTTTAGGGTTCCATCTTCTTGTTTGGTGGCCAAAGTGAACACCAGCTTCAAGAAGCTGCTTCATTGATACTACTCCCATGGTAGTTACCTCCTGTTTTTGGTTTTAAATTTTCCTCCGCACGATTTGGCTTGCGTGACACCTGAAGGCTCAGGACCAAGACGCAAAAATGCGCGCGTGTGAATTCATGTGAATTGCTTTAATATTATAACACATATATAATAATTATTCAACCATAAAAATATTGTTTATTTCGACAAATTTTCAAAATTAAATTTCTTCGAGTTTGTATGGTTATCTGAATCCTTGAAGGAAACAAGAATTGTATCCACACCGATTAGCTGAATATCAGTGCATTTTATTATTATATCACTGTCACGACCAAAAAATCCAAAAAACCTCGGTCGCCCGTAAACAATCAATGCCAGCACTGAAGCATCCTCAGTATTCAGCTCAATATCATCAACATAGCCTAGCTTTGCACCATTTTTAAGATTTATTACTTCCTTATTCCTTAAATCCGAAAGACTGCAAACCAAAGCCGTCACCTCAATATTGATAGATTTTATACTATTTCCATCTATATTTTATGCTTATTATCGCCCGACTAATACAAAGCTGTACTACTTTTCACCTTTAATTTTATTCCGAAACTGCAAGGCGAGCTGTTCGTTTTTATTCTCGCCGAATTTATAATAGACCTTTTTCTTTAAATTGTCTGGGAGATACTGTTGCTTAACATAAGAATTCGGGAAGCTGTGAGGATACTTATAGCCTATTGAATTCCCGAGCTTTTTCGCCCCAGAATAATGCCCGTCTTTTAAATATGCTGGGATTTCGCCGGTTTCCCCTCTGTGAATATCGGCAAGAGCGTCATCTATCGCGCAAATTGCACTGTTAGACTTCGGTGAGGTGCAGAGAAGAATTATGGCTTGTGCCAGTGGAATTCGAGCCTCAGGAAGCCCAAGCTGCATAGCTGTATCAACGCAGGATTTCACAACACTAATTGCAGAAGGGTAAGCAAGACCGATATCTTCACAGGCAATAACCAGAAGCCGACGTGACAGTGAAATAATATCCCCCGCCTCGATAAGGCGGGCAGCATAGTGAAGTGCCGCATTTTCGTCCGAGCCTCTTATGGATTTTTGAAGGGCTGAGAGTATGTTATAATGCTCGTCTCCGTCACGGTCATAACGCATATTACTGCGCTGAGTGAGCTGCTTCGCTGTTTCAAGTGTCACCAGCAAGCCCTTATCGCTATTTTCCGCCGAAAGTGAGCATAGCTCAACTGTGTTGATTGACTTTCTCACATCACCGCCACAGCCTCTGGCAATATGCTCTGCAACACCATCCTCAAGAAAAATGCCCTTCCCCATCTCATTGCTCATAAAATCAAAGGCACGAATTATTGCCGGCTCAATTTCCTCTGGGCTAACAGGCTTGAATTCAAAAACCGTCGAACGGCTTATTATGGCATTATAAACATAGAAGTACGGATTTTCAGTCGTTGAGGAGATAAGCGTAATCTTCCCGTTTTCAATGTACTCAAGAAGTGATTGCTGCTGTTTTTTATTGAGATACTGAATTTCGTCGAGATAGAGGAGGATGCCGTTAAAGCCGTCGATGGTTTCTGTTTCGCTGATTATGTCCTTAATGTCAGCCACCGAGGCAGAGGTCCCGTTAAGCTTGAACATTTTCTTATTCGTATTGTTTGCGATTATTCTTGCTACCGTTGTTTTCCCTATCCCCGACGAGCCATAAAAAATCATATTCGGGATATTCCCGCTTTGGATTATCCGGCGAAGGTGCTTGCCCTCACCCAGCAAGTGACTCTGCCCGACAACATCGTCAAGCGTTTTTGGTCTTATTCTATCTGCAAGCGGCGCTGACATTTTTTCACCTCTTTTTGGTAATTTCAATAAAAAGCAGGGCGAACCCTGCTTTTATTATTATTCGTATAGTGGGTATTTGTCGCAGATTTCTGTCACACCGGCACGAATTTTATCGGCACTGTTTTCAAAATCTGTCGCTGTAAGGTAAATGAATTCTGCAATCTTTTCCATATCCTCAACCTTTAAGCCACGGCTTGTCACCGCCGGTGTTCCAATTCTCACACCGCTTGTTACAAAAGGACTTTGAGGGTCGTTTGGAATTGCATTCTTATTAACAGTGATATAAACCTCGTCAAGACGCTTCTCAAGCTCTTTCCCAGTAATATTAAATGGCTGAAGGTCAACAAGCATCAAATGGTTGTCTGTTCCGCCTGAAACGAGATTAAAGCCACGCTTAACAAGCCCTTTTGCCAGCGCCTGTGCATTGTCGATAACCTGTTGGGCATAAGCCTTGAATTCAGGCTTCAGCGCCTCGCCAAAGCATACTGCCTTTGAGGCAATAACGTGCATTAACGGGCCGCCCTGTATCCCCGGGAAAATTGCCTTATTGATTTTAAGTGCAAGCTCCTCGCTGTTTGTCAAAATCAGTCCGCCGCGAGGTCCTCGAAGCGTTTTGTGTGTTGTAGAGGTAACAACATCAGCGTAAGGCACTGGCGACTGGTGAAGCCCCGCAGCAACCAGACCGGCAATATGAGCCATGTCAACCATGAAATATGCACCGACGCTTTTTGCTATTTTTGAAAGTCTTTCAAAATCAATTGCACGAGGATAGGCACTTGCACCCGCAACAATAAGCTTTGGATTATGCTCCTTTGCGAGTTCCTCAACCTTGTCATAATCAATCTTTTCATCATCGCCAAGACCATAAGGAATAAAATTATAATACTTTCCTGAAATATTTACCGGTGAGCCGTGTGTTAGGTGGCCGCCGTGAGCCAGACTCATGCCTAAAACAGTATCGCCCGGGTTAATAAGCGCAAAATAAACGGCTGTATTCGCTTGTGCCCCTGAATGAGCCTGAACGTTCGCAAAACCCGCTCCAAAAAGCTTTTTAGCTCTTTCTATTGCAATATTTTCAGCGATATCAACGCACTCACATCCACCATAGTATCTTTTCCCCGGATATCCTTCGGCATATTTATTAGTTAAAACTGTCCCCATAGCAGCCATTACCGCCGGGGAAACTATATTCTCACTTGCAATAAGCTCGAGATTTCTTTTCTGTCTTTTAAGCTCAAGCTCGAGCGCGTCCCCAACCTCCTTGTCAGCTTCACCCACAAAGCCAATAGTATCAAGCATTTTGTTGTACATAAACTTCCGCTCCTTATTAAATAATAACTTTATTATATAATAAATCTACATAATTTTCAACAGTTTAATTGGAGGGCTTTATAAAAAAATATTGAAAAAGCATAAATAGTATGATATAATTTTTTAATTAACTGGTGGGAGGTTTCTTATGCCTATAAAAATTCCTAATAATTTGCCGGCTTTCACAACACTTGTGAACGAAAACATATTTATAATGTCTGATGACAGGGCGGAGCATCAGGATATCAGACCTTTAAAGATAGCCATTCTTAATCTAATGCCAAAGAAAATAGAAACTGAAACTCAGCTGCTTCGTGTTTTAAGCAATACACCATTACAGGTTGATATTGAGCTTGTTCAGTTATCCTCACATACTTCAAAACACACTTCGGCCGAACATATGCTTGCTTTTTATAAAACCTTTGATGAGATTCGTGATAACAGATATGACGGGTTTATTATTACCGGTGCGCCTGTCGAGCTTCTTGAATTTGAGGAGGTTGACTATTGGGAAGAGCTTTGCGAGATAATGGAATGGTCAAAAAGACATGTTTTTTCAACCCTTCATATATGCTGGGGCGCTCAGGCTGGGCTTTATTATCACTATGGTGTCCCAAAATATAAGCTCGATGAGAAAATGTTCGGCGTTTTCCCTCACAAAATTGTATCCGCTAATAACCCTTTATTAAAAGGCTTTGACGATAGCTTTTTAGTTCCTCATTCAAGATATACCGATACAAGACGTGAGGATATTGTTAAAGTTCCCGAGCTTGACATTCTCTCTGAATCCGAAATTAGCGGGGTTTATATTGTTTCTGACCTTGCTAACCGAAACTTTTTTATCTCGGGTCATTCTGAATACGAAAGGCTGACACTCGCCAACGAGTATTTCAGAGATGTCAAGAAAGGACTGGATATTAAAGCCCCTTTTAATTATTTCCCTGAAAATAATCCTGAAGCATCACCTAATTTTTCATGGTGCTGTCATGCCAATCTTATGTTTTCTAACTGGCTCAACTATTGTGTTTATCAGCAGACTCCTTTTGACTTATCAGAATTATAATATTAATCCCTTTGTCTATGACGGAGGGATTTTTATAAATTGATATTTTTGTATAAATTTTATCTCTACAGTATTAATAATTTGATAAAAAAATTCTTTTAATATGGTATATTTTATGGTATAATTATAAAAAAATCCAAGGAGGAAGTTAAATGAGCGAGGTTGTTTCAAACAGTGACCAGTCTTTATCGAAAATCCAGACAGAAACCTTTGTTTGTCCTAATTGCGGGGGAACATTCAAATTTGACATCAAGAAGCAAAAATTTCTTTGTGCGTCCTGTACTCATGAGGCACAAATAGAAACAGTCGTTGACTACATAACCGAGCATGATTTCAATGATTATTACAGGAGAGAGGCTCTATGTGTTCCATTCGAGGGCTTCGCCAGTGTTGCCTGTCAGAATTGCGGATGCGAAATTGTTTTCAGCGAAAATGAAACAGCTACCACCTGCCCCATGTGCGGTTCAACTCAGATTGCAACTGTTAAACAGCATAGCGGTATCCCGCCTGAAGGAATTATCCCTTTTAAGATTGACAAGGCTGAGGCTAATCTAAACTTTCAGAAGTGGGTTAAGAGCAGATGGTTTGCGCCGAATGACTTTAAAAAATACAGTCAGGAGGGGAAGCTTGCCGGACAATACATTCCTTTCTGGACTTATGATGCTGATGTATATGCAACTTATGTCGGGGAGGGTGGAAGAACCCGCACCTATCAGGACAGTGACGGAAATACTCAAACTCAAACTGACTGGTATCATGTCAGCGGCGCTGTATCTGAATACTTTGACGATATTCAGGTTTGTGCTTCAAAAATCAACAGTGATTCTGTGCTCAACGGTGTCCTCCCATACGATACGATAGGGAGCCTGCTTCCTTATTCACAGGCATATCTTTCAGGCTTTCAGGCTGAGCTTTATTCAATTAAAGCTGATGTCGGCTTTGAAACCGCCAAAAAAATAATCTATAATAAAATGGAATCCTTAGCTAGAATGGATATTTTAAGAAGCTATGATTCCGCCAGAGTTCATAGTGTCAACTGTCACTATTCAAATGTTACTTATAAGCATGTTTTATTGCCTGTATGGACATCCGCTTTCGGATACAAGGGAAAAACTTATCACTATGCTGTGAACGGCGAAACCGGAAAGGTAAACGGGAAGCGCCCTTACAGCGCATTGAAGATTTTCTTCGCTATTTTACTTGCGGTAATCGTTATTGGCGGTATTGCTTTTTTTGCTTCAAAAAATAAGCATAATTCAAAAAAAGAATCTCATGCAAGCATTCAGAGCGGAGTTGCTCTTAATATTTCTGAAAGCTTTTTCACAGCTTCAACGTATAACATAAATTTATAATTTTAAGGAGAGTGTATTTATGGCTTGGTTCGGACAAGGAAGAGACACAATTGAATGGCAGGAATTCAGAGATGATGTTCTGTTTTTTAAATGGCCGGCGAATGAGCTTAAAAAAGGCTCAACTCTGATAATCCGTCAGGGACAGAAGGCAATATTTTTTGCTAATGGGGCTATCGAGGGCGTTTTTGAACAGCCCGGCAATTATGATATTGAAACACAGATTACACCTTTTCTGTCATCACTAAAGGGTTGGTTTTCACTTCGCGGTGATACAGGAATGCGCGCCGAGGTATACTTTGTCAACGCAAAACAGCTTCTTATCCCTTGGGGAACAAGACAGCGTATCATGATTCCTTCACCTGAGGTTCCATCCGGGGTTCCTGTTGGCTGTAACGGAAATCTTGTTATTGAATTTAAGGATTATCTCAAATTTATTACTAAAATTGCCGGCGTTAAGTCAACCTATGAAATTTCAGATATTTCTGAAAGAATCATGGGCGAGGTCAGCCCTATTATTGCTGAGTGCATTCTCGGCAACCAGCAGACTATCGGACTAAATGCACTAATCGGTCTTCAGGCTAACAGCCGTGCTTTAGGCAAGAAAATTGCCGCTGAGCTTGACCAGGAGCTGCTCGAAATCGGTCTTGGTGTTTCTGATTTGAATATTCTTTCAATCAACTATCCAAAAGAGGTTCAGGAAATGGCTGAAAAGGTTGCCGCACAATCTTTTATCGGGAATGTCGGGAAGTATTCAGCTGTTGCTATGGCTGACAGCTTTGGAAAAGATGGCGGCTCGAATATCGGCGCTATGGGGGCTCAAGCTATGATGGGGGCACAGATGGCTCAGCAGATGATGGGCGCTATGCAACAACCTCAACAGCAACAGCAACAGCAGCAGACTGCTCCTGCCGGTGAATTCTTCTGTGCAAAATGCCGCAAGATGGTTTCGTCAAAATTCTGCCCTGACTGTGGAACACAAACCGTTTAATGTCTTGAATTTTTTCTTGCATAATAAAAAGCTACACTCTTTAGTGAGTGTAGCTTTATTTTTTAGTAACAAACTCTGTCTAAAATGCCGTTCATGTATGCTATTGCTACGCCGAAATTTGTCATCGGAACACCGGCGTTTTCAAACCTCGCCTGCTTTGTGAGCATTGCTCGTCTGTTCACCATACAGCCACCGCAATGAATTGCAAGCTTATAGCCTGTCAATTCCTCAGGAACAATCTGACCTGAAATAACTTCAATTTCAATATTCTTTCCTGTGTATTGCTTCAACCAGTTCGGGAGCTTTATTCTCGCAATATCGCCCTCAAGAGGATGATGCGAACAGCTCTCAAGTATAACAACCTTGTCGCCGTCTTTGAGCGTTTCTATTGCTTTGGCACCCTCGACCAGCTTCCCCATATCCGCTTTTATTTTCGCCATCAGAAGTGAAAATGAAGTTAGCGGAATTTCTTTTGGAATTGTTTCATTAACAAGCTTAAAAATCTGAGAATCGGTAACAACCAATGCCGGCTTAACACTGATGCTTTCGAATGCCTTCTTAATGTTTTCAGAGGTGACTGTCATGACCATGCAGCCGTTGTCAAGAAGGTCTCTCAAAACCTGAACCTCAGGCAGAATCAATCTCCCCTTTGGCGCCTGAATGTCCTGCGGGGCTGTCAGAATTACTAAATCGCCAGCCTTGACCAAATTCCCTGTTAATGCCGGGTCCTCGATTTTGCTCCCGAGGATTTCAATTAATGCTTCCTTTATGGGGGTTATATCATCATTTTCAAGGTCAACTAAAACGGTTTTGACGTCTTTGAACTTGGCTGTGTCGATACTTTCCCCTTCAATTTTATTTTCAACAATAAAATAAGGAATGTTGTGAGCCTTGATTTGCTCAATATATTTTTCTTCCTCAGAAAAGTCGGATACATTTGTTGGAATAACAACTATTGCACAGTCACAGGTGGAAAGCTGTTCAAGCGACTTCTTTATTCGTATTTCGCCAAGCTCAGATACATCATTCAGCCCCGCTGTATCAATGAAAACCACCGGACCCAGCGGAATAATTTCCATGGGTTTGAAAACAGGGTCTGTTGTTGTCCCGGCGACAGGAGATGTCAAAGCTGTTTTTTGCCCTGAAACCGAATTGATTAGAGTTGATTTCCCCGCATTTGTTCTTCCAAATACGCCTATATGGAGGCGTAGTGCCTTTGGGGTCTGATTAATTTCTGAAACCATATGTCCACTCCTTTAAAATTAAAATCTGAAATCACGCTGACCTGAGCGAATTTTTTCAAAATATTCCTTTGTTTTTGTCTTGATTATCTCGTTTGAAATTTGTTCTGTTTCCTTTTCTATAACCTCATCAACCAGCTTCTGAAATTCCTCATCGCCATAATCTATTGAGTATTCCAAAAGTGTGAGAAGTGCGTTCGGCTGACAAACATTACAAATCTGACCGGCTTTAGCGAGCTGCATAAATCTATCCCCGGTTCTCCCCTCTCGATAGCAGGCAGTACAGAAGGAAGGAATATAGCCGTTTTTCAATAGTGCTTTCGCCACCTCAGCCTGAGAACGTTCGTCCGAAACAGTGAATTGCGCCGTATTTTCACACGAGCATTCTTCCTTTTGTGAATAACCACCTATACCGGTGCAGGAACCGCCGCTAGCCTGTGAAATGCCGAGAGAGATTATTTCATCCCTGAAATTCTGTTCCTCACGGGTTGAAATAATCATCCCTGTATACGGGACAGCAATTCTTAAAACAGCAATAATATTTTTAAACTGTTCGTCTGAAACAATATTCGGATAATCGGACAAATCTGTCCCCTCAGCTGCACGAAGTCGAGGGACCGAAATTGTATGAGGGCCAACCCCGAATTTTGCTTCAAGATGAGCGACGTGAAGCATTGTTGCTATTACTTCATACTTGTATTCATATAGTCCGTATAATGCCCCAATCCCGACGTCGTCAATACCGCCTTCCATCGCCCTGTCGTGAGCGGTTGTGTGATATTCATAATCTGCCTTAGGACCGAATTTGTGAAGCTTCTCATAGGTCTCCTTATTATAGGTTTCCTGAAAAAGTATATATGTCCCGATTCCTGAGTTTTTCAGCTTTGAATAATTTTCAACTGTTGTCGCAGCAATATTTATATTAATTCTTCTGATTTCGCCGTTATCTTTTTTCGCTTCATAGGCTGTCTTAATGCAGTCAAGGACATATTCAATAGGGCAGTTTTTTTCGTCCTCACCGGCTTCAATGACAATTCGCTTGTGCCCCATCTGTTCCATTGCTTTTACTTCTTCAGTGATTTCATCCATTGTGAGCCTTTTTCTCAAAATCCCGCTGCCGCAATGATAGCCACAGTATGAACAGCCGTTTATGCAATAATTTGAAACATATAACGGAGCGAACATTACAATTCTTCTACCGTAAATTTTCTCCTTTATTTCTCTTGCGAGTCTGAAAATATCCTCGCGCATTGACTGGTTTTCTTCATTTTCACAGGCATAAAGCAGTATTGCAACCTCTTTATAGTTTAGCCCGACCAGTGATTTCGCTTTCTCTAATATTGCGGCAAGAACTTTTTTATCGTTAACTTGCTTTTGAGCAAAAGCCATTGTCGCCAGTATTTCTTCATTATTTATAAACTCTTCTGCTTTATCTGATTTTGAATTAAACATTATTTTTCCCCTTTACTTTTTTGAAATTGCTGATTTAACTGAGACGCCATTTAGCTTCCCCAAAGCACCGGTCAGGGCGCTGATTTTGTCAGTATCTGCATCGACTATTATCGAAATAACCGATACCCCTCTTTCGCGATATGGAAGCCCCATTCTTCCGACTATTATATCGCTAAACCTATGCAGAATGGAATTGACTTCTTCAGCGACATCCTTTTCTTCAAGAATAATCCCAATAACAGCTATCCTTTTTTCCAAAAAAATCCCCCCAAAACAAAATACCCTGCAACAACGTTACAGGGCACAGCTATTACTTAAATAGTTGAATCCAATTGCTCAGAAAATCCTTGCAACCCGATAACATTTTCATTGCTTTCATTTTACTACTAATTATTTCATTTGTCAATAAAATAACAAAAAAAGCCCGGAAAAATCCGAGCCTTTTATTATCAATTATTAGTCACTAACGTATGGAATTAATGCAAGGTGACGAGCACGCTTGATTGCTATTGTTAGTTCACGTTGATGATATGCACAAGTACCAGTAACACGACGAGGCAAAATCTTTGATCTTTCTGACAGGCTTTTTCTTAGCTTAGCGATGTCCTTATAATCAATAGTTTCAGCTCTGTCGATACAGAACATACAAACCTTTTTTCTAGCTCTCTTGTTACCTTTTTGGAACTTATTATCTCTATCTCTGTCTCTATCTCTATCTCTTTCCATTATATAAATCCTCCTTTAACAAATTTTTAATAGCTAAATTTAAAACGGAACTCCATCTTCGCTAAGGATTTCTTCAAAATCGCTTATGCTACCAATGCTGATAGACGCATTTGAAGGCTCGCTATAGTTACTCTTTGGAGCTGAAAAGCTTGATGAATCATTGTTATTAGAGCTATAGCTAGAATTCCCGCCTTGTTTCGGCTCGCCAGTAAATGAAACTGAATCAACATAAACCTCTGTGACATAATGCTTTGAACCATTCTTGTCATCATAGGTTCTCGTCCTCAAACTGCCTTCAATAGCAATCATGCGGCCTTTAGCAAAATATTTTGAGATAAAATCCGCCTGCTGACGCCATGCAACACAACTGATAAAATCAGCTTGTCTTTCTTCGCCTTGTTTCACGAAGCCACGTTCAACAGCAACAGAAAAACTCAAAACAGATACGCCGCTTGGAGTTGACTTTAGTTCTAAATCCTGTGTAATTCTCCCCATAAGGATAACTCTATTAAGCATTTAAACATCATCCCTTCGAATCATAACTTACTTAACTGTCACTAGTGAACGAAGCACGCCGTCAGTAATCTTGATAATACGGTCTAGCTCAGCTGGAAAATCTGGCTTTGATGTGAAATTATAAAGCACATAGAATCCCTCTGTTTCGTCCTCAATAGCATAAGCAAGCTTTCTCTTCCCCCACTCATTGTAAGAGTCGATAGTTCCATTGCTTTCAATTAACTCATTAAATTTTGTTATAAGAGCTTTAATTCCCTCTTCGCCTAGCTTTGTGTTAAAAACTAGAATTGCTTCATAAGTTGCTTGAATTTTTGCCATTGTTTAAACACCTCCTTTTGGATTTCGCCCACATCTAAAAATGTGTGAGCAAGGATAACATTAAAATTATATCAAAATCAGACAGTAATGTCAAGAAGAATTTTATAGTGTTTTAGCAATATTTTTAAGATATTCTCTGAAATCTGCACCAACCTCAGGGTGTTTTAACGCAACCTCAACAGTAGCCTCCAAAATTCCGAGTTTGTTCCCCATATCATATCTTTTCCCGGTGAAATCAACGCCCAGCATTCCTTTTGTTGTTGCAAGAACCTTCATAGCGTCGGTCAGTTGAATTTCGTTCCCTGCACCAGGTGCTGTATTTTCTAAAATATTAAAAATTTCAGGCGGAAGAACGCATCTCCCCAGAATTGAATAAAGTGAAAGAATTTTGTCCTTCGTCGGCTTTTCTATCATGTCGGTGACTGAATAAATATTATCTCTTATAAGATCTGTCTTCAGTGAGCTGTATTTCAAAATTGCTTCCTCTGAAACTTCTTTTATGCCGACAGTCCCCAGCCCAAATTCTTCATATGCACGGCAAAGCTGACCACACGCAGGGTCATCACCAATAATTACATCATCGCCGTATAATACAGCGAACGGCTCATTCCCAACGAAGCTTTTAGCCTGTAAAATAGCATGCCCCAAGCCCTTTTGCTCCTGCTGTCTGATAAAAACAATGTTAGCCATTTGAGGGATATTCACAATATCCTCGTGAACATCATGCTTGTTTGAATCAAGAAGTCTTCTTTCAAGCTCAGGTGAACGGTCAAAATGGTCAACAACTATTGACTTCCCGCGGCTGACAATAATAAGAATGTCCTCAATGCCGCTTCTAACCGCTTCCTCAACAATGTATTGAATCGCCGGCTTGTCAACAATAGGAAGCATTTCCTTTGGCATTGATTTTGTTGCAGGAAGAACTCTTGTCCCTAGCCCCGCCGCTGGAATTACTGCTTTTTTTATTTTCATAATAACACTCCAGTTTTAATCATTAAGAATATTGATGAAACCAATAAATACTGAATGAGCATCGCCAAAACCACACTTTTCGCTGAAGTCCCGCCATGTTCTTTAAATTTGACCGCTTTTTCTGAATCTGAAATATCCATAGCTTTTGTTTTCGTTATGTCACTTTTAGCTTTTTTGAAATAAAACCAGTTCGCAAAGGTAGCACATCCAAAGGTCATAACCCAATATAAAACTGTTGAAAGCGTTCCAATGAGATTCAAGCTGTCGTTGCTAATTGTGAAATTAAACATTCCGTCAAAAATTGTCCCATCAAAATATCCTGATTTATATGAAACTAAAAATGTTGAAACAGAAATCAAAATTTTAAAAACAAAAATAATACATCCAATCAAATTCATTTTTCTATAAAAGAAAAAATATTCGGGGAAAAGCATAGCCGACAAATTAACAGAAAGCTGACTGTTCGTTTTCGAAAACCTCAGAAATTGCGGCAAATAGTAAAGCTGGTTCTTTTCAATATAGGTACTGTAATCACTAATCTTAATACCGTCAATTTCAAGCTGTTCAAGATACTCGTTTTTGGGATTCTGAGAATCACCCCCGCCATAAAAAAACGGAGGAATGTTCCTTTGATTGCTGTTTGGATTTTGTGTTGACCTGCTTAAAGGAAAACCACATTTTTTGCAAAACAAGCCGGTGTTTGCATTCATATATCCACAGTTTTTACACTCAATTTCCGTGTTATCTTCCTCGGGAATAAAAAAATTGTCCGGCTTCCAAGAACTGCTTTCAGAGTGTAGTGTAGTGTTAATACATTTCCCCTCTTTAAAATAGCATTCTCTATGATAAGGTGTTCCGCAATCAGGGCATACTACTATATCATCGTTTTTTGTAAAAAGTTCACCGCACACAATGCATTTAGAACCTATATATTCTGACATTGCAACCTCCAAAAATTAATATTTATTATTTAGTATAGCACATATTTTTATTAATTTAAAGCATATTGAAAAAAATCTTTACAAATTTATTATTTTTAATGTATAATTAGTGTATAGAAAAACAGAGAGGAAGCCAGAATGATAATTTTAGATGAGCTATTACTTGAGCTTGAGGGCTATCGTCCTAAGATTAAAGAGCTTAGAGAAGTATTAGATATTGACAATTCGATAGAAGAAATTGACGAGCTTCAGAAGCTGGGGGCTGACCCGAATTTCTGGAACGATATGGAGGAATCACAAAAAATCCTTCAAAAAACAAGAGCACTCGAAACCAAGGTGGCAAGCTTTAATAAGTTATCCCAAAAGCTTGACGACGTTATTACCCTGATTGAGATGGCTATTGAAGACAATGGTGATAGTATGCTCGCCGAAATAAATTCGGAGGTTTCAAGCTTTAAAGTTGAAATAGAGGCATTAACATTATCAACACTATTAAACGGTGAATTTGACTCAAAAAGTGCAATTCTCACATTCCATTCCGGTGCCGGCGGGACCGAGGCACAGGACTGGGTTGAAATGCTTTATAGAATGTATACAAGGTGGAGCGAGCGTCACGGGTATAAGGTCAAAATCCTTGATTATCTTGACGGTGATGAGGCCGGCATAAAAAGTGCTTCTATTCTCATTGAGGGAATAAATGCTTATGGCTTTTTAAAATCGGAAACGGGAGTTCACAGGCTCGTCAGAATTTCTCCTTTTGATTCATCTGGACGACGCCACACATCCTTTGCGTCGCTTGAGGTTATCCCTGAAATTGATGATGATGTTCAGATTGAAATCAGAACTGAGGATTTAAGAATTGACACTTATCGAGCGAGCGGTGCCGGCGGTCAGCATATCAACAAAACCGATTCCGCTGTGCGAATCACGCACATTCCTTCCGGAGTCGTTGTCGCCTGTCAGACTCAGCGAAGTCAGTTTCAGAACAAGGACTATGCGATGAAAATGCTCCGCTCAAAGCTTATTGAAATAAAAGAACGTGAACACTTGGAAAAAATCGATGACATAAAGGGCGTTCAGAAGGAAATCGCATGGGGGGCACAGATACGCTCTTATGTATTTATGCCTTATACTCTTGTTAAAGACCATCGGACCGGTTTTGAAAACGGAAACGTCAATGCCGTGATGGATGGCGAAATCGACGGTTTCATAAACGCTTATTTAAAGGCCTTGAGCCTTGGAAATCTATAATATTAAAACCCCATGCTGATTTTTTCGGCAAGGGGTTTTTTCTAATATTAAGCCTTTGTGCTGATTTTTTTAACCCATTCAAGTATATAACGATATACCTCCGGCCTGTCGGCTTCATTGATAATTTCATGTCTGTCGCCTTCAAAAAGCCTCAGCGTGACATCCTTCACACCGCTTGACTTTAGCATTCCTTCAATTTTTGACGGGAATTCGCCGTAATTCCCAACGGGGTCTTCCTTCCCAGATATTAACAGCACGGGCAAATCCTTATTTATACTGTCTGCCCATTTTTTCGAAGACACAAAGCACATCATTTCAGCAACATCAGCAAATCCAGCCGCTGTGAATACAAACCCGCAGTATGGGTCCTCGACATACTCATTGATGTTGTCGGTGTCTGTTGATAACCAGTCAAATGAAGTATATGCGTTGGAGATTTTCTTGTTATACGAGCCAAAGGAAAGATTATCAAGCATTTTGCTTCTATACATTTTCCCTTTGAAAAGCCCGATAAGACTTGTTATTACTTTCCCCATAGAAATTATCGGGGTTGCATTCCCTGTCCCGATTATTACCGTGGCATCAGCCAAATCGCCGTACTTTGAAATATATGCCCTTGTGACAAATGAGCCCATGCTATGCCCCGCTATAATATAAGGAATATCCGGGTATTGCGCCTTTATTATATTTGTCAGCTTAGCCGCATCCTCAACAAGATATTTCCAGCCATTTTTTTCGCCGAAGTAACCAAGCTCATCGTCATTTTTCACGCTTTTCCCGTGTCCAAGCTGGTCTGATATACAAAAAACCACTCCGTTTTCAGCCAGATAATTCCCAAAATCAACATACCGCTCAGAATGCTCCGCCATACCGTGAAGAAACTGAACAATAGCCTTTGGTTCCCCAGCCGGCTCTATAACATAATAATGAACATCATTTTTCCCATTCGTGCTTGAAAATGTACTAGTCTTTCTGATTAATTCAACCATTATTCATTAACATCCTTTAACACATATTTGTCTTTTCAAGAGGGCTATGTCGATGCCGACTCGTTTTTTCTTTTTGAGCCTAAGAATAAAACTCCTTTGGTATTAATTAGCTTTATTATATTCGATGAAATTTCTTTTGGGGAGAAATTCAAATTACTTAATGTGCTGATTTCAACCCATTCGGAAGAAATCTGCTCCTCGTCTGTTTCAACAGGCTTGTGGACTTCAGGGCTGGATATATTACACAAGAATATGTGAAAAATCTTATGGGCATAATCGGGATAATTCTCCTGCCTATCCTCATCTGTCTGTATCTCCTCATAAATTCCGACCATTTTATTAACGCTTATGCTTATGCCGGTTTCCTCAAGGCATTCTCGCTTAACTGCTTCCTCCATTGTTTCATTTTGATTTTGTCCGCCGCCCGGAAGAGTATAATATATCCCTTGAATTTCGTTTTCACACTTATTTAGAAGAAGCTTTCCACTTTTTATTATTATTGCTTTTGCAGAATTCCTGATACTCATTATATTTAATCAACTCAATTCTTTTAGTTTAACATTAGTTTACCACAATTTATTTATAAATTCAACAAAAATCATAGTTAATTAACAATGATTTTTGTTATGTATTACACACTTTGCCGGTTGAATTTCTAAAAACATCTTCTTCGGATAATTACTAATTATTATTAACTAGGATTTAGCTAAAAAATTCATCAAATTTACCAAAAAAAGCTTGCAACCTTTGTTATAAATTTAAAGGTAGATAAATTTGTAAAAATGCGAAAATACCTCTTGACATACTATACTATGCGTGATATAGTATAACGTAACAGGGGGTGTATCTGAAATGCTTTCAGATAACTTTGGAATATCTCATGGGTGGTTTTTCACTTCGATGAAATTCTTTTCGTGATAGCTATTGAATTATTAAAGGTGAATAAGTAAAGGAGAAAAGGTATGAACGACGTTTTTTTGAAGACAAGCAAGCTATGCAAGGGGTTTAAGGTCGGTGACACCGAACAGCAGGTGCTGAAGAATCTTGATTTAAGTATTTATGAGGGCGATTTCACCGTTATAATGGGCTCGTCAGGAGCCGGAAAATCAACACTATTATATGCTCTTTCCGGCATGGATAACCCAAGCAGCGGAGATATCGATTTTTATGGCACATCTATTGTTAATCATAACAGCGATAAATTAGCGGTATTTCGCAGAAAAAATTGCGGTTTCGTTTTTCAGCAAATGTTCCTTCTGGATAATATGAGTATTCTGGATAATATCTTATCTGCCGGACTTCTTGTCAGCAAGGATAGGAAGGCTATTGTGAGCTATGCGAAGGAATTGCTTCAAAAGGTTGGCCTAACGGAAATTATATGGAACAAGTTCCCCACTCAGCTCTCAGGCGGAGAAAATCAGAGGGCAGCTATCGTCAGGGCCCTTATAAATAACCCTAAGGCTGTTTTCGCCGACGAGCCGACCGGTGCATTGAACTCAGCCGCCGGAACAGCAGTTTTGGATGTTCTGACTGAAATTAACAATAACGGTCAAAGTGTAATTATGGTAACCCATGACCTTCATTCAGCTCGACGTGGAAATAGGATTTTATACATACAGGACGGCGTGATAAGAGGTGAATGTAATCTTGGGAAATATGTCAGTGGTGATAAGGACCGCCATAATAAGCTAGCTTCATTTCTTTCAGAAATGGGGTGGTAATAATGTTGAAGCTTTGGATGCAGGCATATGCCAATATACGAAAAACAAAATCTGTTTCTATCACACTGGCTGCTTTATTTTTAGTAGCGGCACTTTTAATCAACATAGGGTTGCTGGTTTCAATTAATTATGGGAATTTCTTTAGTAGTCTGAAAAAAGAACTGAATTCCTCTGATGCTTATTATTATATGTCTGAGTCTTTATACAGCGATAAGATTCTTAACAGCCTGGAGAGCAATGAGCATGTTAAGAAAACCGAGGTCACTAAATCAATGACTGTTGGTGGTGAAATATATTATAAGGACAAGGACAGGTCTTTTAGTGTAATGTTCAATAATATGAACAAGACCAGAGAGCTTTCAAAGTGGAAGTATGTCGGCGAGTATCTTTCACCGGAGGATATGTCAGTTTATATCCCTGAAATTTTTAAAGCGGTGGGCGGCTATAACCTTGGCGACAAGCTGACTTTAAAATATAAGGATATTGAAACAAATCAAAGCAAGGAGCTTTCCTTCACCGTCAAGGGCTATATTGAGGACGTATTCTTTAGCTCAACTGACACCGGAATGATGGGATTTTATCTCCCAGAAGAAACCTATAATAAAGTCAGCGGGATATTAAATAACTCAAAATACGAGAGCTATACAATATTCACTAACTTAGACAGCGTAAAAAATTCAGCTAAGGTTGAAAACTCATTAAGAGAGCTTTTAAAATTAAACACTTCATCTTTTATGGCTTCGGACTCGTCAAAAATGCTATTTTCAATTGATATTGACCTTATTACACTTTCCAGATGTATGATGGCGAGTATGATTGCCGTAATGATGGTTATTTTCGCAGCTATTATTGTTGTTGTATGCTTGCTTGTTGTCAGATTCAGAATTATCAACAGCCTAGAGGATGATATCATGAAGATAGGCTCACTAAAGTCTATCGGATATACAAACAGACAAATAATTTCAACGATATTAATTCAGTTTTTGACTATCGCCGGGCTTGGAAGCCTAGCTGGTATAGCTGTTGCTTATCCGTTACTCCCCTTTGTTTCAATTGTATTTGAACAGCAGTCGGGGCTGAAATGGGTTCAGGGCTTTGACTTTTTCTCAAGCTTTACTACATTGGCAACTATTTTCGCCATTGTTATTGTTGTAACATTTTTAGCTGCAAATAAGGTTAAAAACCTCACTCCTGTTTTAGCTTTACGAGGCGAAACCTCAGCTAAAAAGTATAGCAAGAACTACCTCCCACTAGAAAAAACAAGAGGAAATTTATCTGTGCTTTTGGCTTTTAAATCAATATTACAAGGCATAAAGCTGAATATTATGATTATTGTTATTATTATTGCTGTTACCTTCGCAGGAGCCTATGGCGTAATAATGTATTACAACACAACTGTTGATACAACGGCTTTCGCTGAAATCCCAGGATATGAAATAACAAATGTTATCGCTGCCCTTGACCCTCAGAGAGATAATACCGACACAATTAACACTATCAAGAGCATGGAAAATGTCTACAAGGTTCAGTATCTTGATGAGCTAAAAATTAAGGTTGGCGATGTCGAGGCTAGCTGTTTTGCTATGGACAATTTCAACAACAGAAATACAAACCTCGTCTATAAAGGAAGTTATCCTCAGAATCCCGGTGAAATAGCTCTCGCCGGAGTTCTCGCTGAAAGAATTAATAAAAGTATCGGAGATACCGTCTCCGTCACTATCGGAGAGAATACTCAGACCTTTAAGGTCACAGGACTTTCAAACGGTTCTTCAATGGGTGGAATTAACACCTGCCTTTTGGTGAGCGATGTTAAAAAGCTAAATCCTGAGTTTAGACAGCAAAATCTTTATATCTATCTTGATAAAGGAACTGATGCAGCGAAATTTATAGATAAGCTTGTTGAAAAAATCCCTAGGGATATTCTTTTGGGAACAAGCAATTTCGATAAATTATTGGCTGAGGGGATGTCATCCTATCAGAATATTGTTGGTTTAATGGGCATTTCGATGTTTGTTATAACACTGTTCGTTATTACACTTGTTCTTTATTTTGTTATTAGCTCTTCTATTATTAAAAAGAAGCGAGAGCTGGGCATTAAGAAGGCAACCGGCTTCACTACCCTGCAGCTGATGAATCAGCTGTCAATCAGCTTCATAATTCCTATTTTTATAGGGGCATCTATTGGTAGTATCTTAGGCGCGTTTTTAACTAATCCGATGATGTCGGTATTTATGAAAAGCGCGGGAATAATGAAAACAAGATTTATTGTTGACCCTATCTGGATTTCTGTTTTCGCATTAGCTATATTGGCGTTTTCATATTTGCTGTCAATACTTATTACTTTAAAAATTAGAAAAATTTCCGCTTATGAATTGGTTAATGAATAATATTTTTTAGGATATAAATTCAGCCTGCAAATTATTGCAGGCTGTTTTTTTGTTAGATTATTTGTATTTTATATTTCTCCATCCAGTAATTCATCTGGATAAAATATGCGATTGTTTGAGGAACTGTCATTAGCTGGCCATACCATGGGGTTTGATTTTGCGAATTCAGCAATTTCTCCAGCTCTGTCTTTTTAAGAATTTGAAGTATTGGCGAATTTGGCGAAAGAATTATCTCATTTAAAATATCCGACACAGCTTTTAAATATGCTGGGTTGTGGGTTTTTGGATACGGGCTTTTCTTTCGCCATGCAACCTCCTGAGGGAGGATATCCTCCATTGCTTTTCGGAGCAGGCCTTTTTCGCGCCCCTGGTAGTCCTTGAATTCCCACGGGACTGAATACATATATTCAGCTATTCGATAATCACAGAAGGGGACTCTGACCTCAAGCCCGTTATACATTGACATCCTGTCTTTTCTATCGAGCAAGGTCTGCATAAACCAATCGAGGTTGAGCTTAACCATTTCCTTCATCCTTGACTCAAGAGACGATAAATTTTCTGACTTTGATGTATTTTTCAGCGTATCATAATACCTTTCAAAAACATAGCTTTGTGGATACATTCTATCAGCGATTTCATCTTTGACAAAGGACATTCTGTAATCAATCGATTTTGACCAGGGGAAGCCGACTGCATTTCTGATTTGTTCATCACGAAACCATGGATAGCCACCGAAAATTTCATCAGCGCATTCGCCCGAAAGCCCGACGGTTGAGAATTTCTTAATTTCTTCACAGAATAAAATCAGCGAGGAGTCAACATCAGCCATGCCGGGCAAATCCCTGGCATCAACCGATTTGAACAATGCTTCGACTAACTGAGGCGTATCTATTATAAACTTTTCGTGCGTTGTCCCTAGATATTTTGTCATGATATCAATGTATTCATCATCGGAATTCGGCTGGAACTTGCTGCTCTTGAAATACTTGTCATTGTCAACATAGTCAACAGAAAAGGTGTGAAGCCTTTCGCCTCTTTCTCTGAAATATCTGCTCGCTATTGACGATATTATGCTTGAATCTAGCCCACCGGATAAAAATGTGCATACCGGGACATCTGAAACAAGCTGTCTTGTTATTGAATCGGTCACTAAAAATTTTACTTTTTCAACAGTTTCTTCAAATGAATCTGTGAACCCTTTATCCTCAAGCTCCCAATATTTTTTTAACCTTAAACCGTTTTGAGAAAAAAATCCGCAGCTCGCCGGCTTTAATTCCTTTATATTATTAAAAACTCCATACCCCGGAGTTCGTCCCGGCCCTAAAAGTATCAAATCCGAAATTGAATTTGTGTCAATTTCAGGCTTAAAAAGAGGGTGACAGAGTATCGCCTTAATTTCAGAGCCGAAAACAAATTCATTGTCATATATTCCATAGAAAAAAGGCTTCACCCCAATCCTGTCCCGAGCTATGAAAAGCTTTTTCTCAGCTTCGTCCCATATAGCAAATGCAAAAATCCCGTTGAACATTCCGACGCATTTTTCGCCCCACTCAATGAATGCTAACAGCAAAACCTCAGTGTCTGAATGCCCTTTGAAGGTATAGCTTTTATCAGAAAGCAGTTTTCGAATTTCCTCTGTATTATATAGCTCACCGTTATAGACAACAGTATATCTTCCTTTTTGCGTTAAAAATGACATCGGCTGTATTCCATTTTCTAAATCAACAACGCTTAGTCTTGCGTGAACCAGAACAGCATTTTCGACCGTATGTATTCCGTCCTGGTCAGGTCCGCGCCGCTTAATTGAATTAAGCATATTTTTGTATATTTCATCATCATAAGCTCTTTTTGAAAAGTTAATGTCCCCTGCTATTCCGCACATAAAAACATCCCCCATACAAATATTCAGGCGTTCTTAAAGCTGTTAAGAACGCCTTTGTTTATTACATTATATGCGGGAAAATTTATTTGTGACCTTTTTATTGTTTAATGAGAACCAAAGGAGAAATCGGCGAAGCTTTAATATTCCCACTTGAGATTTCAGCTATAGCTTTGTTCCCGGCTAGCTTATCGTTCACATAAACGCCCCATGTTCCGTCTGGGATTTCAAGCTCAATTTCTGAAATGCTCGCATTAAAAATTACAACAATTTCTTCATCGCTGTTTTTCAATGTGAAAGCAACTACATTTTCAGGTGTATTCCCAAAAAAGCTTAGACATTTTTCTATTTCTTCAACAGTTTTCAGCCTGAATAGTGAATGATTTTTGCGAAGCTCAATCATGCCCTTATAGAAGTTAAAAACCTCAATATATTCGGACTTTCTGTTCCATTTTATACTATTGACGAAGTCCGGCGAATTATAGCTGTTTTCAACGAAAATTTCCCCTGTTTCATCCTTTGGCTTTGTCCTCAAAAACTCCTGCCCCGCTTGGATAAAAGGAATCCCCTGAGATAGAAAAACAATAGAAGCGGCAAGCATATCCATTTTAATTCTGTTTTCAGCGCTGTCTGTTATGCTTGAATAATACAGCTTATCCCACAGGGTGTAGTTGTCATGTGCCTCTGTATAATTAACCGTTTGAGTTGGACTTGTTGACCATGCCTTCAGACCTTTTAGCTTGGAATATTCAATAAGCTTGTTTTTCGTCGAGGCGGTTATGCAAAGCTTTAGTTTCTCTTCAAGCCCTTTTTCACCGCTGACAAAGCCTTTTTCCTTGTATTCAAAAACACTCCCCTTTATTACATCACGCATATCGTCGCTGAAGAAGGCAATTTCAGTCAGCTTATCTGCATTCGCTTTTAAGGAACGCTTTTCAACAGGAAGAGGAGTGTCGCCACCGCACCAGCCCTCACCGTACACGATTAGAGATTCGTCAATGCCCTTTAGCATATTTCGGATTTCATTCATTGTGTCGACATCATGAAGCCCCATTAAGTCAAATCGAAAGCCGTCAATCTTATATTCCTCAGCCCAGTATTTAACCGAATCAATCAGGAATTTCCTCATCATAGGATGCTCGGACGCTGTTTCATTCCCGCAGGCTGAACCGTCAGTGAACTTCCCATTTTCAGTTCTGTAATAATAATCAGGGACAGTTAAGTTGAAGCTTGAATCTGTCGCTTTATATGTGTGATTATAAACAACATCCATTACAACACGAATGCCGTTATCGTGCAAAGCCTTAATCAGCTCCTTGAATTCTTTTATTCTGACAGCCCCATCATTAGGATTCGTCGAATATGAGCCTTCGGGAGTGTTATAATTCTGTGGGTCATATCCCCAATTAAATTGTGGCTGATTTAAATTTTCTTCATCAACTGTTTCATAATCAAAAGCCGGCAATAGATGAACATGAGTAACCCCCAGCTCCTTTAAATGAGAAAGCCCTGTGAAATGCCCGCTTGGATTTTTCGTCCCTAGCTCGGTGAAGCCGAGGAAAATCCCCTTATGTTTTATGCCCGAGCTTTCGTCGATTGAAAAATCCCGAACGTGTGCTTCATACAAAACAGCATCTGTAATAGCCTTAAATTCAGGACGTGATGCTTCGTTCCAGCCCTCAGGATTTGTTTTCTCAAGGTCGATAACCATTCCGCGCTTCCCATTCACGCCGACTGCCTTAGCATAAATGTCAACGACCTCGTTGGTTTCACCATTTATTGTCACATCATAAGTGTAATAAAGCTCGTGCAGATTTTCGCTGACTGTGACAGTCCAGACGCCCAAACTGCTTTTTCCCATTTCAATTTTCTTAATGAGATTTGAGCCTGAGCCTTTCATATATAAATTGAGGCTGACCCTTTGAGCTGTGGGAGCCCAGATTTTAAAGATTGAACTTTTTTTTGAATAAATTACTCCAAGCTCTTCATTTGTATATAGCTTAAAAATATCTGTATAAATACAAAACACCCCTTATAATATATATTTTTATTTTTTTAATAACCCAAATTTTAAAATGCTAAAGATAGCATACAACATTTTTAAAAATTTAAAATCTAAAAAATATTAAATATTTATTAACAATAGCTTACATATGAATCCCTGAAAGGCGGTTGAATTAGCTTTAGTCAAAACGAATTAAGATATGCGAAAATATTTGGAACATTAAACCAACAAGGTCGCTAGCAAATTTATGAATAATAACCATAATGTTCGGGAAAATATATAATACCTTACTAAAAAATTAGTTAATTTATCTAAACGGAGGAAGTAAAATGAAAAGATTATTAGCAATGATTACTTGTGCTTTATTAGCTTTTTCAACCGGTTGTTCACGAAGCAATGAAAGCTCAGGCAGCTCTACTATCAAGAATGAAAAGGTTAGTCTGAAGCTTTGGGGCTCACAGGAAGACCAGGGAATGCTGACTGGAATGGTTGACAGCTTTAAAAAAGCTCATCCGGATAAAACCTATGATATTACGCTGGGGGTTGTATCAGAAGCTGACGCAAAATCAGAGGTATTAAAAGACGTTGCTGTTGCCGGCGATGTTTTCTGTTTTGCCGGCGACCAAATTGCCGAGCTTAAAAATGCCGGTGCTTTATACAGAGTGACTAAAAATAAGGATGCTGTCATTTCAAACAACACTCCGGCTTCAATTGCCGCTTGTACTATAGATAATGAGCTTTATGCTTATCCGTCATCCTCAGACACCTATTTTATGTATTATGATAAGAGCAAATTCACAGAAGATGAAGTTAAATCTGTTGAAAAAATGCTCGCTAAGGACTTAGGCGCTAATGTAAAAAACTTCGTTTATAACATTGACGATGGATGGTATAACGCCGGATTTTTCTTCGCTAACGGCTGTACTCTATTCGGAAAAGATGGTTTAGATCCAAAATCCTGTGATTTCAACAGTGCCAATGGCGTCGCTGTCGGAAAATATCTCGTGGATTTGGTTAAAAATCCAAGGTTTGCTGACTATAAGGATGATGGTCAATTGCTCACAAATGTTCAAAGCGGGACTTATGCCGCTGTTGTTACGGGAACATGGAATTCAGAGGCTATCAAAGGTTATCTGGGAGCAAACTATGCGGCAACAAAGCTTCCGACAATTATGATTGACGGAAAAGAAAAGCAATTAAGTTCAATGGCGAACTTTAAGCTTTACGGCGTTAATTCTCAGACCAAGCACCCTTCAGATGCGCTTGCACTCGCTGAATTCCTAACAAGCAAGGAATGTCAGAAAATTAGATTTGACAAAAGAAGCTTTGCCCCCACCAATAAAGATTTGGCCGCTGACGAAGCCGCTCTATCCTCAAATATAGCTGTTTCAGCTCTGGCAAATCAATCTCAATTCGCGACGCTTCAAGCTTCAATCCCGCAGATGGGGAAATACTGGGAGCCGGCTGAAGCCTTCGGGGCTGGAATTATTGACGGGACAGTCACAAAAGAAAATATGCAGCAAAAGCTTGATGCCTTAGTTCAGGCAACCTTAGCAACAATTTCATAGGCATTATTTTTTAAAAGAGGCAGTAGCTTTCTAGCGTTGGCTACTGCCTTTTTTATAGGAGGTTTTAACTAAATGAAACAAAGCGAGTATTTTCAGTTGTCTGCCCCCAAAAAAGCTTTGCTCAATATTTCTAATTTTTTTAAGAGTCTTTTTAAGGACATACTAAGCTTCGTTATTGCTATTCCAAGGGGGATTGTCAAAATTTTCGTCGGGCTTGGAAGTGCCTTTAAATTCGGCGGCAATGCTTTTTTTCACGGGGATATTTTCACAAAGCTTTCGTTTTTAATTATGGGTTGCTCAAATTTGTTTCGAGGACAGATTATTAAAGGCTTGTTTTTTCTCTTGACTGAAATACTGTTTCTTTATTATTTTTTTTCAAGCGGAATTTTTGCGCTAAAAGGATTAATAACACTTGGAACTTTAAAGCAGGGTTGGGTTTATGATGAGGAACAGGGGATAGACATCCTTCAAAACGGCGATAATTCCATGCTGTTCTTATTATTTGGCGTATTCGCTATACTCGTTATTGTTGCATTTATAATGATTTATATCACAAGCATAAAATCGGCTGTTGAAACGGAGCATATTCAAAAATCAGGAGAAAAGGTTCCTTCGTTCCGCGATGATATCCGGTCATATTTAGACAATAAATTTCATAAGACGCTTTTGACTCTCCCGGTTTTAGGCGTATTACTTTTAACAATCGTTCCGCTGATTTACATGATTTTGATTGCTTTCACGAGCTTCGATAATCTTCACCAGCCACCGGGGAATCTATTCACTTGGATAGGACTTGGGAATTTCAAGAGAATGCTTTTCTCGGGCGAAATGATTTCAAAGACCTTCTGGCCTGTTCTTGGCTGGACTATCGTATGGGCGATTTTCGCAACCTTCTTAAATTATATTTTTGGCATAATTCTTGCTCTTTTAATCAACAACAAGCATATCAAGTTCAAAAGCTTATGGAGGACAATATTCGTCCTTTCAATAGCTATCCCACAATTCGTTTCACTTTTAATAATGAAGAATATGCTCAATGATGAGGGGCCTATTAATGTCGCGCTTAGAAATCTAGGGCTGATTTCAAGCTATATCCCTTTTCTCACGAATGCAACCTATGCTCGTGTTGCAATTATTATTATCAACCTTTGGATTGGCATTCCTTATACTATGCTTATTACCTCCGGCATTCTCCTCAATATTCCCGACTATTTATATGAAAGCGCTAGGATTGACGGCGCATCACCTTTCTTTATGTTTAAGAAAATCACAATGCCCTATGTTCTTTTTGTCACCTCACCGCATCTAATAACTCAATTCATCGGGAATATAAATAACTTTAATGTTATTTTTCTTCTTTCTGGAGGTGGCCCCAGCACGCTCGATTATTATCAGGCGGGGAAAACGGACCTGCTCGTCACCTGGCTTTATAAATTAACGGTAAAAAGCAAGGATTATAATTTTGCTTCAACCATTGGCATTTTAGTGTTCGTGCTTTCTGCCGTATTTTCGCTGCTTGCTTATAGAAGGACTTCTGCCTATAACAACGAGGAGGAATTTTCATAATGGAGGATGCTCGCAATCTCAAGTCGAATTCAAGCTCAAAAAATGCTACAACAATACTTGTTTATGCTATACTGATTATTTTATCGCTGATATGGATTATCCCGATATTATGGGTTGTTCTGACCTCGTTAAGGGCAGAGCCTGGTTCTTTCACCAACACATTTTTCCCAAAGGGGTATACCTTAAATAACTATAAAAGGCTTTTCACGGAAACACAGCAATTCTATTTTCTAAGATGGTTTTTTAATACGCTGTTTGTTGCCATATTATCTTGTGCTATTTCAACCTTTTTTGTCCTTTCGGTTTCTTATGTAATGTCAAGACTAAGATTCAAGTCGAGAAAGCCATTCATGAACATCGCTTTGATTCTCGGAATGTTCCCGGGCTTTATGTCAATGATTGCAATTTATTATATACTCAACTCCTTCGGGGTTTCACAATCCTTAGCGGCACTTATAATGGTATATTCTGGCGGCGCGGGGCTTGGCTTTTATGTCGCAAAGGGCTTTTTTGACACACTTCCACGGGCTCTTGACGAAGCAGCGTATCTGGATGGCTGCACAAAATCCCAGGTCTTCTGGAAAATTACACTTCCGCTTTCTAAGCCGATAATAATATATACTATTATGACGGCATTCTTAGCCCCGTGGATTGACTATATTTTCGCCAGCGTAATAATGGGCGACAATTATTCAAACTACACCGTGGCATTAGGTCTTTTTAAAATGCTTGAAAGAGAATTCATTCACAGATACTATACCCAGTTTGCCGCCGGCTCTGTTCTTGTATCTATCCCGATTTCCTTATTGTTCATCAGCCTTCAACGCTTCTATGTCGAGGGGGTTACCGGTGGAGCTGTAAAGGGGTAATACGCAAAAAATTCCCGCTATAAAACGGGAATTTTTTTATTTATATGTTTTTAAATATACTATTTAACAGCAGCTAAAAGCGCCTCTGTCTTGTCTGTCTTTTCCCACGCAACGCCTAAGTCCTCTCTGCCCATATGACCATAAGCAGCAAGCTTCTTGTATTGTGGCTTTCTTAGCTCAAGCATTTTGATGATTGCGGCTGGGCGAAGGTCAAATACCTTTCCAACTGCCTTTGAAAGCTCTTCGTCAGCAACCTTTCCTGTTCCGAAGGTATCAACCATTATTGAAACAGGGTGAGCAACACCGATAGCATAAGCAAGCTGAACCTCACACTTGCTGGCTAGTCCGGCTGCTACAATATTTTTAGCAACATAACGAGTAGCATAAGCAGCAGAACGGTCAACCTTAGTTGGGTCCTTTCCTGAGAAAGCTCCGCCGCCGTGACGAGCGTATCCGCCATAGGTGTCAACGATAATTTTTCGACCTGTAAGTCCGCTGTCCCCCTGAGGCCCGCCGATTACAAAACGACCTGTTGGGTTAATGAAATAAATTGTCTTTTCGTCAAGAAGCTCAGCCGGAATAACAGGCTTCACAACCTTTTCAACAATGTCCTCACGGATTTGTTCAAGTGTAACCTGAGCGTCATGCTGTGAAGATACAACAACTGTGTCAACTCTTGCCGGCTTCCCGTCAATATATTCAACAGTAACCTGAGTTTTTCCGTCCGGTCTTAAGTAAGGTAATGTTCCGTTCTTTCTAACCTCTGTGAGCTTTAGTGCTAGCTTTTGTGCCAGTGAAATTGGCATTGGCATTAGCTCAGGTGTTTCGTTACAAGCATAACCGAACATCATCCCCTGGTCGCCGGCGCCGGTATCATTCGCCTGTTCTTCACGTCCCTCTAAAGCATTGTCAACGCCCATAGCAATGTCGGCAGACTGCTTGTCTATTGTAGTAATAACAGAACAGGTGTGGCCGTCAAAGCCATACTTTGCTCTGTCATAGCCAATGTTAATAACAACATCTCTAACTATTGAAGGGATATCAACTATTGCCTTTGTTGTGATTTCGCCCATACATAAAACCATTCCTGTTGTAACACAGGTTTCACAAGCAACACGGCTCATAGGGTCTTGTTCTAGCATTGCGTCAAGAACAGCATCAGAAATCTGGTCGCAAATTTTATCTGGATGTCCTTCTGTAACGGATTCAGATGTGAATAATAATTTTGACATTTGTGTTTCCTCCTAAAATAAACTAAATTCGTATCAGATTCTTTAATAAAACAAAAAATCAGCACAAAGAGTGCTGATTTGTTTTTTACTACAAAATCCTCATCTCTCGGATAATTCCGCAGGAATTAGCACCTTCTTCGCAATTTCTTGCAATTAGGTTGCCGGGCTTCATCGGACCTGTTCCTCAGCCACTCTTGATAAGGTATTAAATTGTCTATATAAGTATACAGTACATTTTTATATTTGTCAATAGTATTTATTTCTTATTATAATTCCCTTTTATCACAGGTGAAAGCTTTTTATACACGAACAATGTGATGATGACACTAGCCAGCCCTTTCATAAAAGTGAACGGCATATTGAAAATTATCAATGCCTGCCATAGATTTTCTATGCTCGGCAAAATGACCTTGTATGATTGAATTATTGCCTCCATCGGCATAAATGCTGTGTAAATCGGATAAACAATGAAGTAATTAATGAACACGCTGACAACAGCCATTGTTACTGCGCCAATCAGCGAGCCAATAATCGCACCCTTTTGATTTTTCATTTTATTGTATATCAGTCCTGCCGGAACCACGAACAATACACCCAGAATGAAGTTGCATAATTCGCCTATCCCGCCTGTCTGAGTGAAAAACAAATTCACAAGATTTTTCACAAGGCAGACAGCAATTCCACTTATCGGTCCCATTGAAAATGCGGCGATTAATGCCGGAAGCTCAGAAAAATCAAACTTGATGTAGCTTGGCATTAATGGGACACTGAAGCTTAAAAACATAAGCACTGTTGACACCGCCGCCAGCATTCCGGTCATAGTTAATTTTCTCACATTGATTTTTTTGTTTGACATAAAATTTCCTCCAATATTTTGGTAAGAAACCGCAAGAAAAGTAAAAAGCCCTCAGACAAGATGTCTAAGGGCATGTAGCTACTAAAGCCTGCATGTTTCTTTCATCCGGACTCAATGAATTCATAAAAAATTCAAATTACCGTCGGTTTTGGAATCTCACCAAAATCTGCATTGCATAAATTTACAACGCTCGTGGACTAAGCTCTCGCTATTACCACCGGTGTGGAATCTCACCACGCCCCGAAACTCATTAATATTTAGTTTTTAGTGAACGATTAGTCTTCAACTGTACTTTCTTCATCGTCAAAATCGAATTCAAGACTTTCGCCACAATTTGGGCAATTGATAGAACCCTCTTCAATCATTTCCTGGTCAAGACAAATTGTGTCGCCACAGGTTGGACAGATTACTTCATAGAACAAGTCGTCAGCGTCATAATCTAAATCGTCTTCCTCATCCTCATCGTCAAAATAATCGTCATCGTCATCAATGTCATAGTAATCTTCTTCAAGTTCACCTAAATCTTCGTCGAGAATGTCAACGAGCTCAACAACTTCATCAATTTCACTTTCTAAATCTTCAACAGAAAGTGTTAATTCTTGCAAAATATCTGCCATTTGAATAAGAACTTTTCCCTCTTTGGTCGAATCATCGATTTCAAGACCATCCATTAGTCCTTGAAGATAAGATACTCTGTCTGTAAGCTTCATAACAATCTCTCCTTTTTAACTAAAATTAGCTGGGTCATATATAGAATAAATGGTGTGCAAAAACTATGCACGCTCCATGTATTCACCTGTTCTTGTGTCGATACGAATCATGTCGCCCTCTTCAATGAATAGAGGAACACGGATTTCAGCACCTGTTTCAAGAGTAGCCGGCTTTGTAGCATTTGTTGCTGTATCGCCCTTAAAGCCCGGGTCAGTCTGAGTAATCTGAAGGACAACAAAGTTTGGTGGTTCAACGCCAAAAACGTTACCCTTATATGAAAGCACCTTAACCTCCATATTTTCCTTAACGAACTGGAAGCTATCTCCCAGCTTGCTTTCGTCGATTGGCATTTGCTCATAAGATTCAACGTCCATAAAATAGTATAAAGAACCATCTGCATAAAGATATTGCATATCTTTTCTTTCAACAAATGCAGTTGGGAACTTATCTGATGGGTTAAATGTTCTATCAAGAACAGAACCGGTAATTACATTCTTGACTTTAGTTCTAACAAATGCTGCACCCTTCCCTGGTTTAACATGTTGGAATTCAACTATTTGCAGTACATTGTTGTCCATTTCAAAAGTAACACCATTTCTAAAATCTCCTGCTGTTATCATAAAAAACCTCCATAAATATTGTCTTTTGCAGTATTAATATTTAATTTTTATACCTTTATATTCTACCCCAAAATCAAGAAATTTGCAAGTATTATTTATATTGAAATTAAATTTTTTCTACATTTGGTTAGATTTTCAGCGCCGCTTGACCTTAATACAATCATATCTTCTATTCTTACGCCGAATTTTTCAGGCAAATATATTCCCGGCTCGACTGTTACAATCATATTTTCTTCGAGAATTGCTTTTGACGACGGCGAAGCATTCGGGTATTCGTGAATCTCCATTCCAACCCCATGGCCTAATCCGTGACCGAAATAATCGCTGTATCCCGCTGATGAAATAACATCACGGGCAATTTTGTCAAGCTCATTCCCGATAATACCAGCCTTTGCCGCCTTCAAAGCCATTTCCTGAGCTTTTAATACCGTATCATAAACATTCTGCATTTCTTCACTTGGCTTCCCCACGCATATTGTCCTCGTCATATCGCTATGATAGCCGTCATAAACCGCACCGTAATCCATAAGAACGAATTCGCCGGACTTAACCCTTGTCTCACCCGGGACACCGTGTGGAAGAGATGAGTTTTTCCCAGTGAGTGCGATTGTGTCAAATGACAGGGCTTCAGCCCCGCTCTTCAGCATATGGTTGTTTAGCTCCAGCGCTATCTCTTTTTCAGTTTTACCCTCCTTTATGAAGTTTAATACATTTTCAAAGGATTTTTCCGCTATTCGCTGAGCAGTAATTATTTTTTCAATTTCCCACTGAGATTTTTTCGCCCTTAAATCCGTTATCGCGGCGCTAAGTGCATTTGATGAGTCTATTTCGTAGCCCTCAAAGGTGCTTTTATAAACCGCCAGCTGTGAAACTGTCACGGTGTCACTTTCTATTGCAATAATCCTTGCATTATGCTTTTTTAAAAGCTCTGTGGCTTGCTCCTTAAAATTTGTCGTCAAAATAACCTCGCAGTTTTTAACGAGGCTTTTAGCCTTTTCTATATATCTAAAGTCAATCAAAAGGTATGCTTTTTCTCTAAAGGCAAGAATGCTCCCCGCTGACGACTTCATTGAGCAGAGATATCTCCTGTTAATATCCGATGATATAAGCACACAATCAATAGATTTGTCCACTGAGCTAAAAAGAGCCTGAAATTTTTCCATTTAAATAATTCACACCATTCCCGTTAATGCCCGAAGCGCGAGCAAATAACTTGTTTTCCCGAATCCGGCGATTTGACCTTTACATACCGGTGCAATCACTGACTTTGAGCGAAATTCCTCGCGGCTGTGAATGTTGCTGATATGTACTTCTATACAAGGGATTTTGATTGCAGAAATTGCGTCCCTGATTGCATAGCTATAATGAGTATAAGCGCCGGGATTAATAATTATTCCTGCGAACTCATTTCTAACCTCATGAATTTTATCAATTATTCCGCCCTCGTGATTGCTCTGAAAAATTTCGCATTCAAAGCCAAGGGAGGTTGCCTCGCTGATTATTTCTTCATTGATTGAGCTAAACGTATCATTGCCGTAAATTCCAGGCTCACGCTCACCCAAAAGATTGAGATTTGGCCCTTGAATAACTAGGATTTTTTTAGCCATAATGTCGTCCTCCCTATAATGAATTGTAGTAGCTTTTCATTGTCAGCGCATCCTCTGCCTGTGTCCCCGCACTTTCACAAATGAAGGTCGGCGAAAGGTTTTTCTTCGCAACAAGCTCTAAAAGCGGCTCAAAATCTGGGCCGTAAATTTCATCTTCAAAGGTGAGATGCTTCACCTCGCCGCCTTTTTCAGTGAATTCAATTCGGCTGAAATGCGAATGAAAAGCCTTTAATCTATCAAAGCCAAGCTCATTCTCAACCATGTCAAGCAATGTTTCGTAGTTTGATTTTGTTTTTATTGAGCCGAAGGTCCGAGCGTTCAAATGACCAAAATCAATACAAGGGAGGAAGGCTTCGTCGCATTTGCACAGCTCAATCACTTCCTCCAGAGTCCCCAGCTGATTAATTTTCCCCATTGTTTCCGGGCAGAAAATTATATGCCCCAGCCCCTCTTCAATCGCTTTTTTTCGTGCTTTGATTACAGTTTCCTTCGCGAGAGAAAGTGCTTCCTCCCTCGAAATTTTTGAACAGGAGCCTGAATGTATAATTATTTTTGTTGCACCCATATAATCCGCAAGCCTCGCTGACTGCATGATATAATTAATGCTGTTGTTTCGCTTTTCTTCCTCAATACTTGAAAGGGAAATGAAATACGGCGCATGAATTGAAAGCTTAATATTGTATTCTCTAGCTTTCTTCCCAAAGGCAATGGCACTTTCCGCCCCGGTTTTTACGCCCTTTCCGCATTGATATTCATAGGCGTCAAGCCCCATATCAGAAAGAAATTTGGGGGCATCAATTGAGCTTTTAAACCCAGCCCTTGAAAAGCTGTCCGAATTCCCTGCTGGTCCAAAATATGCCGGCATAAAATCCCCCCTTATTTAAACTTCCTTAAAAATGGTTTCTCTAAAGCTCGTTTTAGCTTAAAGAAAAATGTTGTCTCAAGTTCAATCGGGTGAACATAAATCGTCCTCACTCTTTTCAGATTCGCACCTAAAATATCAGTGAAAATCTGGTCACCGACTATTGCAATTTCTGAAAATGGTATGTCCATAATTACCTGAGCCTTTTTAAAGCCCGTATCAAGAGGCTTTCTTCCGTTTGAAACAAAATCAAGCCCTAAATTTTCAGCAAAAGGCGTAACCCTTTCAGCTCTATTATTTGACACAATCATCATTTTAATACCATTATTTTTCATATCGGCTATCCAGTCGGTGACTTTTTCAGCCGGATGAGGATTGTTGTGAGTTGTCAATGTATTATCTAAATCAAGAATAAGCGCCCTTATGCCCTTTTCCTGTAAAAAGCTGAACTCAATGTCGCTGACGGATTTAAATACATAGGTTGGATTAAAAAACATATTTGCTATTTGCTCCTTTTTAATTTGTATAAACGAAAAAGCGAGCAATACTGCTCGCTTTTATCAGCTTTTCAAGATCCGGTCTGCCTTAAGCAAAATATTAGAATTTACGCTTACGTGCAGCTTCGGACTTTTTCTTACGTTTAACCGAAGGCTTTTCGTAATGCTCTCTCTTACGAACCTCAGCAATTACGCCGTCCTTAGCACAACTTCTCTTAAAACGCTTAAGAGCTGTATCTAAAGTTTCGTTTTTACCAACACGAATTTCTGCCATCAATATTCCCTCCCTTTGCCACTTAGGCAGAGGTTTTAGTACATAAAATGTAACATTCTAATTATACCTCAACTCTGCTTAATAGTCAATAGGCAAATTACAAAAAATCTACAAAGCCTTTACCTTATTACTTAATAACAAGGTTCACGAGCTTCCCTTTAACGTAAATTTCTTTCACAATCTGCTTCCCGTCTATCGCCTCAATGATTTTTTCATCAGTCTTAGCTTGTGCAATTACATCAGCCTGCTCTGCATCAGCTGCTATTGTCAGCTTTGAGCGAACCTTCCCATTTATCTGAACAACAATCTCAATTGTATCATCTATGCACATTTTCTCGTCAAATTTAACCCACTTCTGAGCGTTCAAATAACCTTCAAAGCCTAAAAGCTCATAAATTTCCTCAGTAATATGCGGTGCAAATGGATTTAACATTATCAGAAGGTCTTTGAACTCTTTTTTATTTATAGAGCCTGTCGCTGAAATATCATTCAAAAGAGCCATCATTGCAGCAATCGCTGTGTTGAATTTCAGCCCCTCAATATCCTCGGAAACCTTTTTAATCGTCTTGTGGAACGCGGTTTTCAGCTCATCACGGTATTCCTCACCGTCGATAACGCTATCCTGCAACGCCCATATTCTATCTAAAAATCTCTTGCAGCCCTTGATAGAAGCATTGCTCCACGGTGCGGTTTTTTCAAAGTCGCCGATGAACATTTCATAAAGGCGAAGTGTATCAGCCCCATATTCAGCAATAACATCATCCGGATTGACGACATTGCCCCTTGATTTTGACATCTTTTCGCCGTTCTCACCGAGGATAAAGCCGTGGCTTGTACGTCGCATATAAGGTTCCTTCGTCGAAACCATACCGATATCATATAAGAACTTGTGCCAGAAACGTGAATAAAGAAGGTGAAGCGTTGTATGCTCCATCCCGCCGTTATACCAGTCAACAGGCATCCAATAGTCCAATGCCTCTTTCGCCGCGAGAAAATCCATATTTGTCGGGTCACAATAACGCAGAAAGTACCATGACGAGCCAGCCCATTGTGGCATTGTATCAGTTTCACGCTTGGCTTTTCCACCGCAATGCGGGCAGGTTGTGTTAATAAAGCTCTCAAGAGTAGCGAGTGGAGACTCACCGTTGTCGGTCGGCATATAGCTTTCAACGTCAGGCAATTTCAAAGGCAGTTCGCTTTCAGGAATTGGAACATAACCGCACTTTTCGCATTTCACGATAGGAATAGGCTCGCCCCAATAACGCTGACGTGAGAAAACCCAGTCACGAAGCTTATAATTAACCTTCGGTGTGCCCTTTTTGTTCTCCTCAAGCCATTCCTTGATTTTAACCTTCGCCTCTTCAACGGTTAAGCCGTCGAGGAATCCGCTGTTCACCATTTTCCCCGTATAGCAGTCAGTGAAAGCCTCAACTTCGACATTCCCGCCAGCCACAACCTCAACAATAGGAAGGTTGAACACCTTTGCGAATTCATAATCTCGTGTATCATGAGCAGGAACAGCCATGATTGCCCCTGTCCCATAGGTCATTAAAACATAATCTGAAATGAATATAGGGATTTCTTTTCCGTTTACAGGGTTGATTGCACAAACGCCCTTTAGCTGAGTCCCTGTCTTTTCTTTAACTATTTCAGTTCTTTCAAAATCAGACTTTTTCGCTGATTTTTCCTGATACCCTCTGATTTCATCAATATTCGAAAGTCGGTCTGCCCATTTTTCTATCATCGGATGCTCAGGGGAGATAACCATATAGGTTGCACCAAAAAGCGTGTCAGGACGGGTTGTATATACCTTTAAAGTGTCGCCTGAGGTCGTTTCGAAATCAACCTCAGCACCAGTCGAACGGCCAATCCAGTTGGTTTGAGTCGCCTTGATTCTATCCGAATAATTCACATCGGATAAGTCGTCAAGCAAGCGTTGTGCGTATTCTGTGATTTTTAGCATCCACTGGCTCTTAACCTTTCGGATTACCTCACCGCCGCATCTTTCACAGCAGCCACCGACAACCTCTTCATTCGCCAGAACAACCTTGCATGAGGTGCACCAGTTAACAGCCATTTCAGACTTATACGCAAGCCCTTTTTTGAACATTTGCATGAATATCCACTGTGTCCACTTAAAGTAGTTCGGGTCGGTTGTATTAACCTCTCTCGCCCAGTCAAATGAAAGCCCTAGAGCCTGAAGCTGCCCTTTAAAACGAGCAACATTCTTTTCGGTAACTATTGCCGGATGGATTTTATTTTTTATTGCATAATTTTCTGTCGGAAGCCCGAAAGCGTCCCACCCCATCGGGAAAAGAACATTATATCCCTCAAGGCGTCTTTTCCTTGAAACAATATCCATAGCTGTATACGGACGTGGATGCCCTATATGAAGCCCTTGTCCCGATGGATATGGAAACTCAACAAGAGCATAAAATTTCGGTTTTGAATAATCATTTTCCGCTTTAAAGGTATCGTTTTCTTCCCAAAGCTTCTGCCACTTGCTTTCAATGGAGGTGTAATCATACTTCACTTAAATCAGTCCCTTTTAGTCAAATTCTGTTTAATCTATAAATTGTTTTATATCAACCTTGTTACCGTCAGCCCATAATCTTTCAAGGGAATAATACTGTCTTGTTTCCTTATAAAAAATATGAACGACTATATCTGAATAATCAAGCAATATCCAGTTAGCGCCATTATAGCCCTCTGTTCTTGTCGGATTAATTCCTTTTTCTTTAAGCTGATATTCAACCTCGTCAGCCAAGGATTTTGTGTGAGTTGTGCTTGTTCCGGTTGCAATAACAAAATAGTCAGCAATAATGGTCAGGTCTTTGATGCCGATAACATCAATTTCCTCCGCCTTCTTTGAATCTAATGTTTTTACAATGTTTTTTAAAACATCATTTTGTGTCATTACATCGCGCCTTTCTTGTTTAAATTTGTTGTGGTGTGTTTTATTTTCGCTTTTCGGTCATATAAGACTTCTTTATATTATACTGAATTATAGCTGTGAATAATAGTTATAAGCATTAAGTGTTGTTAGTGGAATTGTGTTGGATTTTGATACAGTGTCATTAATTGAAAACTTCAATGCCTCAAGCATCGCCTTGTCCAAGTCCTTATAGCATATACGCCGCATTTTGTTGACGTCCTTAAAATCTCTGTCTATTGAAATAAGGTCGGCGAGATAAATGATTTTTTCAAGCCTTGTCATTTTCGCCCGTGCAGTAGTGTGATACCTTATTGCATTTAGTATGTCCTTGTCCTCTATTTTAAACTCCTGTCTTACGACCTCGGCACCGGAAATAGCATGCCATAACGGCTCAGCCCTAAGTTCTGTGTCACATACATTCATTTTTGAATTTTTAACATATTGCTTCTGCTTTGAAAGCGGCATTTCCTTGCAAATATCATGGAGGAGGCCGGCAATATACGCCTTTTGTATCTCAGCATTATAGGTTCTGGCTAGCTTTACTGCTTCGTTTGCAACATTCAAAGAGTGAGTATATCTCTTTTTTGTTAGATTATTCAATAAATAAATCTGAAAAGCCGAAATCTGCTCTTTACTATACAAACTAAAACACTTCCATAACTATAAAATACTTTTATAAAGCTTGTTGCACCTTATATATTTTACTACCTTTTCTGGTAAATAGCAAGAATATTCTTGATTTTGTGATATCGCTCCCCTAATCTGACTCGAGGATATCTCAAAGGGTTTAATGGGGATAATAATACATTCCCCGCCCATTTTTGATAGCCTATCCTTATATTCGAGTATTTTTTCGCTGTCATCCTCTTTTCGTGAAACTGCAATCAAGGTGGCCAGCTGAAGAATCTCTTCATAATTATACCATGTATGAAAGGATAAAAGCATATCACTCCCCATGACAAAAAACAGCTTTGACGCCGGAAATTTTTCTTTAAAATATCTTAGTGTGAGGACTGAATAGCTTTTCCCCGGCTGAGATATTTCATAATCGGAAATTTCAATTTTTTCATTGTTTTCAAAAGCAAGACGACACATATTAATTCTGTCATTTTCACCTGCAAGATTATCAGCCTGTTTATGCGGCGGGATTTTCGTCGGCATTATTATTATCCTATCAGGATTTAAATGACTTGAAACTTCATTCACAAGGTTAATATGCCCGTTATGAATTGGATTAAAGGTTCCGCCAAAAATAGCAATACTATTCATTTTTCAAAACGATTTTAGGCTCTTTCGGATTTCGCTTGTATAAAACAAACTTCCCTCCGATAACCTGAACAACCTCAGCTCCGACCTTTTGTGCTATTTCGTTCGCTGCTTCCTTAGAAGAATATTCAGAATTTTCAAGAACCTTGAGTTTTATTAGCTCTCTGACTCTCAGCGCATCATCAACCTGAGCAACTAGAGTTTCGGGGATTCCACCCTTCCCAACCTGAAAAATTGTATCTATTGAATTGGCCAGGCTTCTAAGATACGCCCTCTGCTTACTTGTTATCATTTTTATGACCGTTCCCTTCTAACAACTCAGTCAGCTTTTTCAGTGCTTTTGCACGATGACTGATAATATTTTTTTCTTCACTTGAAATTTCAGCGAAGCTTTTTTCCCCAATATAAAAAACAGGGTCATAGCCAAAACCATTCTCGCCACTCGGCTCAAAGCCAACATGCCCTTCGCACTCACCTCTGAAGCTATGCTCATCGCCAGCCTTAGAAATATAGTGGATTACGCAAACAAAACGGGCGGTTCTCTTATCGAGCGTGACATTTATCAGCTCTTTCAAAAGCTTTTCGTTCCTGTCCTTATCGGTTGCATTTTCGCCGGCATATCGTGCCGAATAAACCCCGGGAGCTTTGTTTAAAAAGTCAACCTCTAGCCCGCTGTCGTCTGAAATAACCGCCTCACCACGCAATTTATATATTGCTCTTGCCTTTAGCTCTGCATTCTCTTCAAAGGTCATGCCAGTTTCTTCAACCTCAATATGAACGCCCGCCTCTGATTGTGAAACAACCTCAAAGCCGATTGGCTCAAGGATTTTTTTCATTTCGGCAATTTTCCCCTTATTATTGGACGCTAAAATTATTCTCATACTAACCTCTTTATTCAAAAAGTGCATCAACGAAATCCTTCGCTTTAAACGGCTGAATGTCATCAATCTTCTCACCGACGGTCACTATTTTCACAGGGATTTTCAGCTCCTCAGTGATTGAAATAATAATTCCGCCTTTAGCCGTTCCGTCGAGCTTTGTTAGGATTATCCCCGTAATGTCGGCAACCTCTTTAAACTGTCTCGCCTGATTGACCGCATTCTGTCCCGTTGTTGCATCAAGAGCAAGGAGGATTTCTAAAGAGCAGCCTTCCGCCTGGGTGTTTATTATTCTTGAAATTTTGCGAAGCTCCTCCATGAGATTTTTCTTATTGTGAAGTCTTCCCGCTGTGTCACAGATAACGACATCGACCTTTCTCGATTTCGCCGCAGTTACTGCGTCAAAAACAACGGCGGCTGGGTCAGAGCCTTCCTTATGCTTAATCAGGTCAACGCCGGCTCTCTCAGTCCAAACCTCAAGCTGGTCAATCGCTGCCGCTCTGAAGGTATCAGCTGCCGCAACCAAAACCTTTTTCCCGTCTTTTTTAAACTGATTTGAAAGCTTGCCGATTGTTGTTGTCTTCCCGACTCCGTTGACCCCTATCACGAGAATGACGGAAGGCGTGGTTGAGATATCAATTTCAGTATCCTCGCCAAGCATATCAGCAATAATTTCCTTAAGCAAGCCTTTAATTAACGCTGGGTCTTTAATCCCATCTTCTTTAACCCGCTTTCTGAGCTCGCCACAAATTCTAACAGATGTGCCGACGCCAATATCGCAAAGAATCAATGTTTCCTCAAGCTCTTCAAAAAGCTCTTCATCTATTTTGGTAAAAGAGTTGAGCAGCCCCTCAATTTTATTAATCATCGAGTCCTTGGTTTTCATTAACCCCTGCTTTAACTTTTCAAATAAGCCCATAATTTTTTTCTCCTATTCAGTAACTCTCACTGAGTCCTTGTTGTCCATTTTTAATAGCTTTGAGATGCCCTTTTCCTGCATAGTTACACCATACAGAACATCCGCCTCTTCCATTGTTCCACGTCTGTGAGTGATGACAATGAACTGAGTTGTGTTCGTGAAATTTCTAAGATATGCGGCATATTTCGCAACATTGACATCGTCAAGTGCCGCTTCAATTTCATCAAGGACACAAAACGGTGACGGCTTCAGCTTCAGAATGGAGAAATAAATTGCAATCGCTATGAATGCCTGCTCCCCACCGGAAAGCAAGCTAAGGCTCTTGATTACCTTCCCCGGCGGTGCAACATTAATTTCTATCCCTGACTCAAGGACATTTGACGGGTCGGTGAGCGTCAGCTCGGCATGACCGCCGCCAAAAAGCTCAACGAAAATCGACTTGAAATTATTATTAATCTCGTTAAAGCTTTCAGTGAACATTATTCTCATGCTTTCAGTCAGATTTTCTATCAAATCCTCCAGCTCTTTTTTCGCGTGTTCAACGTCACTAAGTTGCTTTGAGAGGTATTCATATCGCTCAGCAACCTCCTTATATTCCTCAATCGCTGAAACATTAACATTCCCAAGCCCTCGAATTTTATTTTTAACTTCATTGAGCTGTTTTTGTGAAGCATTTATATCAGTTATTTCAACAGCAATAACTGATGCATGTGAACGTGAAAGCTGATACTGCTCCCAAAGCTCAGATATAATATTGTCATAATCTTTTTGTATTGAAAGCTTTCTTTCCTGAAGCCTTGCCATTTCACGTGAGAAGGTTTCTTTCTCTTCGTTTTTAATTTTCTGGGCATTTCGCTTTTCATTAGCCTCACGCTCAAAATCCTCGTGCTTTTGTTGCTCGAGCTTAATCAGCTCATCAATTTTTTCAACAGAGGATTTTTTATCATCAAGGCTTAATTTTTTCGCATTTATCTGTTCATGCTTTTCAAGGATTTTCGCCTTTGTTTCTTCAATCTCAAGCATAAATTCATCCAGGCTTGTCTTATGGTCTTCAACTGACTTTCTTAGCTGGTCTAAATAAAGAATACACGCTTCCTTATCCTTTTTAAGCTCTATTTGTTTCATTTTCGACTGCGACAATTTTTCAGAAAGCTCGATACGCTGTGAATTAAAATCATCCTTCTTTGTCTGAGTTTGAGAAATTTCACTTTCTATACTTCTGATGATTTCGATACAAGAAACCAGCTCAAGCTCTAACGATTCAATCTGATTCTTCTGTGCCTCAGATTTTTTATCAAGATTTGAAATGAGATTTTCAATTTCAATCGACTTGCTCTGAATTTGCTCCAGCATACTTGCGGTATGCTTCATTTCAGAATCAAAACGGATTTTATCAGAATTAATATTTGAAAGCTCGAATTTCTCACCCTCGACATCATAGCCTAGCTTGTCCACCTCTGACTGAAGCTGAAAAACCTTTGCCTTTAGTTCATTATGCCCTTGAGTCAGGCTCAAAAGCTGATGGCTGATAGAGTCGATTTCATTTTTTCTTGTGAGAACACCGGTTGAACGCGATGTGCTTCCCCCAGTGAAGGAACCGCCCGCATTAATAACCTGACCGTCAAGGGTGACAATTTTAAACCTGTATCCGAATTTCTTTGAAATAGCTGTTGCAAGGTCGATATCCTCAACGATAACAATTCTTCCCAAAAGTGAGCGGATAATACCCAAAAACTCGTTATCATATGAAACAATTTCAGAGGCGAGCGCAATATATCCATCCTGACTTTCAAGCCCGTTTTCATTTAATGCATATCCCTTGACTGAGGTAATAGGCAGAAATGTTGCTCGACCGGCATTCTGTTCCTTCAAAAGATTAATACAGCGTTTTGCGGTGTCTTCATTTTCAACTATTACGTTTTGAAGTGCCGCACCCAGCGCGGTTTCAATTGCAACGCTATACTTTGTGTCGACCTTTATTAGCTGTGCAACAGTCCCTCTTATCCCGCTGATTTGACGATTTTTCCCCGCTCTGACAATTTCTTTAACGCTGTGCGCAAACCCCTCCATACTGTTCTCAAGGTCAGAAAGGAGCTGTGATTTTTGTTTTAGCTCACGGATTTTCATATCGGTCTGAGAAAATTCATTTTTCGCAGATTCTAGCTGATTGCTTTTTCTCTCAAGCAGCAGATTAAAGCCGTTTAGCTTATTGCTGTGCTCGGAATACTGCTCATTAATCTGACTCAAAGTCAACTCAAGCTCTGATTTTTCTTTTTCATAAACGTTAATTGCATCAGAAATTTCAGTTTGTTGCAATAAAGCACTTTCAATATTCTGTTTTGTTTCTTCTAAAGTTGATTTAGTTGAATTGATTGAAAAATCCAGCCCTGATTTTTTTATGTAAAGTGAATTGAGCTGAATATTTTTCGAATTAAAATTGTTGTCGAATTCATTGGCTTCGAAATTCAGCTGGTCAAACGCATTAGTTGAAATTTCAATTTCATCTGAACACTTCGCCTCCAGAATTTGAATTTCTTCAAGCTTTTTTTGCTGATTAATTATTAAATCGTTAGTTTGTTCGCCTGAAAGCTTCGACTGCTCTTGCTTTTCCTGAATAGTGATAATTGAGTTATTCAGATGGACAATGTCATTTTCAAAAACGGCGATTTCAGCGAAAACCTGAGAATTTGAACGCTCTATTTCAAGAATCCTTGAACGGTAATCTTCCGCCTTAACCGTGCTGTTCTGCATATTCCTGTATGCAAGATTGACAGCGTCCTCAAGCTTCTCGATTTCATTTTCAACAGCTTCATACTCACTGTTGCTCATCAGAAACTTCTCTTCAAAATCATTTAAAGAAAGCTTCAGCTCTTCAAGCTTATGTAACCATACGGAAATTTCGAGAACTTTCTTTTCCTCCGAAAGGCTAATGAATTTCGTTGCCTTTTCCGACTGAATGCGAAGCGGCTCGACGCGTGCTTCAAGCTCGGCAATAATATCACGAAGCCTCAATATATTGTCATATGCGGAGGAAAGGCGGCGCTCAGCCTCCTCCTTCTTATAACGGAATTTTGAAATGCCGGCAGCCTCTTCAAAAATTTCACGTCTTTCGTTGCTCTTGCTGCTGACTATTTCGGCAACCCTTCCCTGACCGATAATTGAATAGCCGTCACGACCAAGTCCAGTATCCATAAAAAGCTCAATAATGTCTTTTAATCTGACATTCTGACCGTTTATTAAATACTCGCTTTCGCCACTTCTATATAGCTTTCTGGTCACGCTGACCAAATCATTATCGACAGGAAGCTTTCGTGCTGTATTATCTATATTAAGAGTAACCGCAGCAAAACCAACCGACTTTCTTAGCTGTGTTCCAGAAAAAATGACATCCTCCATTTTCCCGCCGCGAAGCGTCTTTGAAGATTGTTCACCTAAAACCCAGCGAACAGCGTCGCCAATATTACTTTTCCCACTTCCATTAGGACCAACAACAGCAGTCAAGCCTTTTCCAAAATCAAGTTTAATTTTGTCGGGAAAGGACTTAAAGCCCTGTAATTCTAATGATTTTAAGTACAAGCAGTCTCCTCCTCAATAATTTCTATATCATATTCCTTTAGCCTTAACGATGGTATAATTTTAACACTAAATCCAAGATTATTCAATGCAATAATGTTACTTTTCTTTTGTCCGACAACCTTGCTGATACTGTTTTTTGGAACGTGAATAATTATATTCCTGCTTTTTAATGAAGATATCTTTGATAAAATTTTGTCAAGATAAATCCTGTTATAGCAAAGCTCCTTGAAAGCAGGATGATATATTCCGCCTATCATTTCACTTTCAACCAGCTCTGACGCATGAAGTCCCAGCTTGATTATCTTTATATTATTAATCTCAAATAACTCAATCAGCTTTGAGCAAATTTCCACAGCTGTTTCAATGCTGTATGGGATGTATTCGCCTTTTTCAAAAAGTGTGGCGAGCTTTGTGCCGGTAAGTATAACAACAGGATAAATTCTGACTGTGTCTGGCGAAAGCTTGATTATTTCCTCTGCGGTGAAGATATCAAGCTGAGGCGTACTCTTATATAAGCCCACCATCATTTGAAGCCCAAGCTCAAAATCATATTGCTTAATCAGCTTAACAGCGCTGATAACAGCTTCGGCTGTGTGCCCCCTGTCATTTTGAGAGAGGACATAATCATCCATGCTCTGAACCCCAAGCTCAATTGCAGTCACTTTATTTTTTTTCAGGATGCTTAATATTTCATTATCAATGCAATCAGGGCGGGTTGAAATCCGAATGCCTTTAAATTTCCCCTCACCAATAAATTCCGAAACGGTATTAAGCAGCGAAAGCATATACTCGCGATTTATCGCAGTGAAGCTTCCCCCGAAAAATGCAATTTCAGTATTGCTTTTATCAAGTATTTCATTAAATGCTTTTTCACAGGTTTTTTTAACCTCGCTGAGTGATAAAGGGGTTTTTAAGCCTGTTATGCTGTTTTGGTTACAAAAACTGCACTGATTTGGGCATCCATAGTGCGGAACAAAAATCGAAATATTACTATGTGGCATAGCCCATCAATTCCAAAGCTTCCTTAGCCGCCATCTGTTCAGCCTGCTTCTTGCTTTTCCCTATTCCCTCGCCGATAACATTCGTATTAAGCATAACCTGAACGGTGAAAGCCTTGTCATGGTCAGGCCCGCTCTCATCAGTCAGATTATATTCCACTTTTTCCTCAGGGTTTTTCTGAACAATTTCCTGAAGGATGGTTTTGTAATCATTAAAGCCGACGCTTCCGTTTAACGATATATTGTTTGGTATAAAATGAAGGATATGCTTTCTTGCCGCTTCAAGCCCGCCGTCAAGATAAATTGCCGCTATAACAGCCTCAAAAGCATCAGCGAGAATGGATGTGCGCTCTCTCCCGCCTGTATGCTCCTCACCTTTTCCGAGCATAATGAATTTCCCAAGATTAATTTCCTGTGCAAATGAATGCAAGGACTTTTCACATACAAGCGAGGCTCTTATTCTAGTAAGCTCACCCTCGGGCATATGCTTATAATGTTCAAAAAGATATTCAGACACAACAATAGAAAGCACAGAGTCGCCTAAAAATTCAAGGCGCTCATTGCTTTTGCGAAGCTTTTTATTTTCATTCGCAAAGGAAGAATGAGAAAGTGACTCGTAAAGAAGCTTCTCATCCTTAAATTGATAATTAATTATTTCTTGAAATTCTTTCATAATTTCATCTCTTTCATAGAATATAAACAGCTTATCAACAGCTATTCTGCTACTTTTGTTTCAGCCATTAAAGACAGTGAAGATGATATTTCTTCAATTACCTTGTTTTTTGAGAAATTATCTGCTTGTCTTATTGCGTTATAAAATGCCTTGGCATTAGAGCTTCCATGAGCTTTTATTACCGGCTTAGCTGTCCCTAAAAGTGGTGCACCGCCGTATTCAGAATAGTCCATTTTTTTCTTGAATGCCTTGACTTTCCCAAGAATTAAAACGGCGGCAAGCTTTGACCTTATCCCTGTCATAAGCATGTCCTTCAAAGTTTTTGAGAAAAATGAGCCCATCCCTTCATAAAGCTTTAGCATAATATTCCCTGTGAAGCCATCGGCAACAACAACGTCACAAGCTCCCTTTGGAAATTCTCTGGCCTCGACATTCCCAATGAAATTAACCGGCGCGGTCTTTAGCTGTGCATAGGTTTCAAGCTCAAGAGTTCTTCCTTTTGATTCCTCAGAGCCAATATTCGCAAGTCCGACGGTCGGATTTTTTATCCCCATTATCTTGTTCATGTAGCATGAACCCATTATTGCAAACTGAGTTAGCATTTCTGGTCGACAATCTGAATTCGCACCGACATCAAGAAGCATAGTCGGCGCTTTTTGTGTCGGCATTATTGTTGCTAGCGCCGCTCTTTTTATGCCTTTGAGTCTTTTCACAATAAAAGTTGACCCGACCACGAGCGCCCCCGTGCTCCCCGCACTCACAAAAGCATCGCCCTCGCCGTCAGAAAGTGCTTTTAAGCCCACCGCCATTGAACAGTCTGACTTTTCTTTTATCACCATTGTCGGCTCTTCGCATACATCAATCACCGTATCAGCGTTTTTTATTGAAATGCAGTTGAGCGAAATATTATTTTCCTCAGCAACTTTTTTTATTGTTTCTTCTTTTCCGACAAGCATAACCTCAACTCCAAGGTTTTCAACAGCCATAGCACTACCTTTAATTACTTCAAGAGGAGCGTTGTCCCCACCGAATGCGTCAACTATAATTTTCATTCCATTAAATCTCCTTTTCGTTCATTATTATTTGTAATTCTTTAAGTCCTCTGTCCGCCAGCATTTGATATTTCAGCTTTTTGTCCCTGATTCTTTCAGGAAGCTCGGGGAGAACCCCCATATTCGAGCCCATAGGCTGAAAATTAACAACGCTTTCGTCACTTATATATTTTGAAAGTGCGCCAAGCATGGTTTCCCTCGGGAATTTTATCTGCTCTTTTCCTAAAAGCTTTCTCGCTAAATTCAGTCCGGCTGAAATCCCGCTTGCCGCTGATTCGACATAGCCCTCTACCCCTGTTATCTGACCCGCGAAATAAACATTTTCATCACTTTTTAAACAAAAATGCTCGTTAAGTAAGCGTGGGCTGTCAATAAAACTATTCCTGTGCATAACGCCATAACGAACAAACTCAGCATTTTCAAGCCCGGTAATTAGAGAGAAAACCCGTTTTTGCTCACCGAATTTTAAATTTGTCTGAAAGCCGACTAGGTTATAAAGCGACCCCTCGTTATTCTCTTTTCTTAGCTGAACGACAGCATAAGGGCGGCGTTCCGTTCTGGGGTCAATCAGCCCGACCGGCTTTAGCGGACCAAAACGCATTGTGTCCTCGCCACGTTTCGCTAAAACCTCGATTGGCATACACCCCTCATAAACCTTGAATTGCTCTTTTTCAAACTCTTTGAGAGGTGCACCCTCGGCACCGACAAGTGCATTATAAAAATTCAAATATTCTTCCTTATTCATCGGACAATTAATATAATCATCGTCGCCCTTCCCGTAGCGGGAGGCGAAAAAAACAAGATTTTTGTCTAGGCTTTCAAAGGTAACAATCGGCGCCGCTGCATCAAAAAAGCTAAGGTAGCTTCCGCACTTTTTTGAAATACTTTCAGCTAGCCCTCCGCTGGTTAGCGGCCCTGTTGCAATTATAACCTTTCCGTCAGGAATTTCACTTATTTCCTCAGAAAATACTTTTATTAAAGGGTGAGAGGTTATCTCTTTCGTTACGCAATCGGAGAATTTCTCTCTGTCAACAGCCAATGCTCCCCCAGCCGAAACCTTTGTTTTTTCGGCACATTCCATGGTGAGCGAGCCGAGTCTTCGCATTTCTTCCTTTAACATTCCAGCCGCCGAATCAACTCTCGCCGCCTTCAATGAGTTTGAGCATACCAGCTCAGCAAAGCCCTTATATTTGTGAGCCGGAGAGAATTTCAACGGCTTCATTTCAAAAAGCTCGACCTCTATACCATGCTGTGCCAGCTGCCAAGCCGCTTCACAGCCGGCAAGCCCCGCACCAATAACTTTAACCTTCATTATTATTAATCGCTTTCTCAAAGCCACAATCAGTCTTGTGACATATTAATTTGCCGTTTTTCCCGCCCTTTTGGAAAAGGGTTGAGCCACAGCGCGGGCATTTATCTGATACAGGAGTGTCCCAGGTCATGAAGCTGCAGGTCGGGTTATCCTCACAGCCGAAATACTTCTTTCCCTTTTTAGATTTTTTCTGCAAAACCTTCTTTCCACAGAAGGGGCAGCTTCCGCCTGTTTCCTGAACAATTTTCTTAGTGTTCTTGCATTCAGGGAATCCGGGGCAAGCTAAAAACTTCCCGAACCGCCCAATTTTTATCACCATATTTCGTCCGCATTCTTCACAAACTATATCAGTTTCTTCATCGGGGACTTTAACACGCTTGCCTTCCATTGCTTCCTCGGCATTTTTAAGCGTCTTGTCAAAATCAGAATAAAATTCCCTGAGTGTTTCAACCCAGCCTTTTTTCCCCACTTCGACATCGTCAAGATTGCTTTCCATTCCGGCAGTGAATTTCACGTCAACAATTCTGTTGAAATGCTCCTTCATCAGCTCGGTGGTAACCTCACCCAAAGAGGTCGGCACAAGCTGCTTCGCATCCCTTTCAACATAGCTTCTGGCTAGAATTGTTGTAATAGTCGGGGCATAGGTTGAAGGACGTCCAATGCCGTTTTCTTCAAGTGCCTTTATCAGCGAGGCTTCAGTATAACGTGGCGGCGGCTGTGTGAAATGCTGATTCCCGTCAAGAGCTTTCACTTTAAGTATATCGTCCTTTGAGATGGCGGGGAGAACATTGTTATCCTCTGCGTCCTCATCCTTAGACTCCTCATATATAGCAGTAAAGCCGTCAAATTTCACAGAATACCCTGATGCTTTGAAGTTACAGGTATTCGCAATAATATCAACCGAAACAGTGTCAAGCAAGGCATTAGCCATCTGACTCGCGATAAACCTATCCCATATCAGCTTATAAAGCTTATATTGGTCTGACGAAAGGTTAGCCTTGATTTTTTCGGGGGTTAGCTCTGGAAGTGACGGGCGGATTGCCTCATGGGCATCCTGAGCGTTGGATTTTGACTTATATTCCTTTGGTTTTTCGGGAATATATTGCTTCCCAAACCTTTCCTCAATCAGAAGATAAGCCGAATCCCTCGCCTCTTGAGAAATCCTGAGCGAATCAGTTCTCATATAAGTAATAAGTCCAACAGCACCCATGTCAAGAACATCAATTCCCTCATACAGCTCCTGTGCGGCCTTCATTGTTCGTCTTGCCTGAAAGCCGAGCTTTCGTGAAGCCTCCTGCTGAAGTGTTGAGGTGGTAAAAGGAGCGGCAGGGGATTTTTTATGAACACTTTTTTTAACGCCTGAAACAATAAATTCAGCATTATTCAATAAGCCGAGAATTTCATCGGCTTTCTCTTTATTGGAAATTTCTATTTTCTCACCATTCACGCCTGTGAGTTTTGCTGAAAATGCCTTTTTGCTTGAGGGAGCGGTGAGCTTTGCGTCGATTGACCAATATTCCTGTGTAACGAAATTTCTTATTTCATTTTCCCTGTCAACAATAATTCTGACGCATACTGACTGAACACGACCGGCAGAAAGCCCCCTTCTCACCTTTTTCCAGAGAAACGGACTTAGCTTGTATCCGACAATTCTGTCAAGAATTCGCCTGGCCTGTTGAGCATCCACCAAGTCAATGTCAATAGTCCTCGGGCTGCTCATCCCCGCCTGAATTCCGGTTTTTGTAATTTCATTAAAGGTGATTCTGTTCTTTTCTTGTGTCGGGAGATTCAGCATCTGAGCCAAATGCCATGAAATAGCCTCACCCTCTCGGTCGGGGTCGGTTGCGAGATAGATGTTTTCGCTTTTTTTCGCCTGCTTTTTAAGCTCTTTTATTAAACTCTCTTTCCCCTTGATTTCTATATATTGAGGGTTAAAGTTATTTTCAATATCCACACCGATTTTTGATTTCGGGAGGTCACGAATATGCCCCATTGAAGCTATTACTTCAAAATTTTCGCCTAAGTATTTTTTTATTGTTTTAGCTTTTGCGGGTGACTCAACGATTACTAAATTAGACATATTTTCTCCAATCTATAAAATTACAGGGAATATCTTTTCCCTGCGAGAGATTTGACATAACCCATTATTTCAAGCTCAGTCAAATCAGTAAGTACTTCGGAAATATTTTTTTGAAGCTTAACAGTAATTTCATCAGCAAGCAATGCACCGTTTGATAAAAGCTTAATTATTCCAGCCTGATTTTCTGATAATCCGGAATAATCAATATTAGTGTTTTCATTCCTTTTTGAAATATCTGTTTTTACAGAATTTTGATTTCTTGTTGTCTTGGGAATTGATGCCTGTTTATTTATATTATCAGTTATATCAGCTTTTTTAAGAAAATATTCGTCAAACAGCTTGTTATTTGAAAGCTTGTGCGAAAAATTATCGTAATATTCATACATGATATCTAAATGGCTGAAAACCGGTATTGCCCCATCTCTTAACAAGCTGATTACTCCACTGTATTGCTCGTCAAAAATATCATGCGGTGGTATACAAAAAATATCCTTCCCCTGTTGAAGTGCGTGACTTGCAGTGTTAAGAGAGCCGCTTGTCGGCGAAGCCTGTACAATTAAAACGCCTAGACTGAGCGCAGAAATCAGCCTGTTTCTCTGTCTGAAATTCTCGTGAAACGGTTTTGTCCCGGGGAAGAATTCGCTTATTACTGCGCCGTTTTTTGCGAGAACTTTTTTGATAGAGGCGTTGTTCTTCGGATAATCATAATCTATGCCGCTGCCGAGGACGGCAATCGTTCTTCCATTTTGATTAAGAGCACTCTTGTGAGCAATTGAGTCAATGCCATAAGCAAAGCCGCTTACTAAAACCGTCCCCACACTTGAAAGCTCTGTGCAGATTTTTTCAGCAACATTAATACTGTATTCAGACGGTTCTCTCGCACCGACAACAGCTAATGCGATTGAATCATCAATATAGCTGATGCCACCGTAACAAAAAAGGATTGTCGGCGGATTATATATTTCTCTTAGTCTGTTTGGATAATTAATTTCATCATCAAAGCATATTATTCTGATTTCATTTTTTTCGCAAAACTCAATCAGCTTTTCAGCCTGTTCAATATGAGTTGTTTTAAAGGCAGTAATTTCCTTTTCGGTCATACCCTTAAAATTCCCACCTGTTATTCCTTTATAGGCTTCTATAATGTCATCATATTGACGGGTAACCTCCCAGACTCTGCGGTTCGCTGTCCCCAGTGCCTGAGTTATCCACACCCAATATTTCAAGGTATCCACTTGTTGTCCTCCTTACTATCTAAACATTTCCCACATTATTATTCCTGTTGCCATTGCCGCATTTAAAGAATTAATGTTGCCCTGCATTTTAATAGTAAGTTTTTTATCACAAAGCTTAGTAATATCGCTTGGAAGTCCGTTGCCTTCATTACCGATTATCACAGCACAGCCACCGGAAAAATCACATTCGGTCACTGAAACAGCATCTGAATCAACAACAGCGGCAAAGGTGGTTATTGCCTTGTTTTTTAGCATATCCATAATTTCATGAATATCGCACTCGTTGAAAAAATCAAGTCTGAAAAGTGAGCCCATTGTCGAACGAACCAGCTTCGGATTATAAATATCACAGCAATCATCGGTCAGAAAAATTCCGTTTATCCCGACGCTGTCCGCTGTCCTTATTATTGTCCCGATATTCCCCGGGTCCTGAAGATTATTTAAAATAATGTATTTTCCGTTAACTAATATTTTATCAGCGTTAATTTTTTTGTCAAGCTTTTTGCAAATTGCATATATACCTTGTGGATTAATAGTGTCAGAAAGCTTTAAGCTAAGCTCGTCAGAAATGAAAAAGAGCTTACTCCCTAAATGCTTGTCCTCAATCAAATTTAATGCTTCACTGTATTTTTCAACCGCTGATTCAGATACAAATACACAGTAAAGCTCTAAATTTTCATTGATAGCATCAACAATAATCCTCAAGCCCTCAATAGTGAACATATCATGCTCATTACGGGCTTTTTTAGATGTATTAAGCTTTTGAAAGAGCTTAATTTTTTCATTATCCTTGGCTGTAATAAGCATAAAATTTCACCCCTCGATAATAATATTACCGCACCTTTTAAATATAACAAAACACGCCCAATGCAATGATGGAGCGTGTTAATTATTCTAGTTCAAAGCTGCCTTTGCCTTTTCAACAATTGCTGTGAAGCCAGCTGCATCGTTGATTGCGATTTCTGAAAGCATCTTTCTGTTTAGTGTAATGCCAGCCTTATTAACACCATTCATGAATACTGAGTAGTTAAGTCCGTTCAGCTTACAGGCAGCTGAAATTCTTGTTATCCAAAGCTTTCTGAAATCACGTTTTTTGTGCTTACGTCCAATATATGCATATTGTCCGGATTTCATTACGGCTTGTTTAGCCATCTTAAAATGCTTGCTTTTTGCGCCCCAATAGCCTTTAGCAAGCTTTAGAGTTTTATTTCTTCTCTTTCGAGTCATCATCGCGCCTTTTACACGAGCCATATCTATTACCTCCGCTTAATTTTTAAATTTAATTTCTTATTTGTATGGGATTAAAACCTTGATTGTTGGAGCATTTGTTGAATCAGCAAATCCGCTAACTCTAGCAATTCTCTTACGCTTGTGAGCCTTCTGTGTCAGTCTGTGTCTTTTATTTGTGTGTTGAAACTTAACCTTACCGTTTTTTGTTAGTTTAAAACGTTTTTTAGCACCACTATGTGTTTTTACCTTTGGCATAATATATCCTCCTTAAAAAATTACTTAGAAGCTTTTGGTGAAACGAACATAACTAAGCTACGTCCTTCCATTTTAGATGGTTTTTCAACTATTCCTGCCTCTACAACTGCTTCTTTAAATTTACCAAGCAATTCCTCACCTAAATGCGGGTGAGCAACGGCACGTTTTCTAAAGCGAACTGAAACCTTGAGCTTGTCGCCTGATTGTAAGAATTTTATTGCCTGATTAACCTTTGTGTTAAAATCGTGAGTGTCAATAGTTGAAGACATTCTTATTTCCTTAACTTCGACAATCTTCTGATTCTTCCTTGCTTCCTTTTCGCGCTTAGCCTGTTCAAAGCAATATTTTCCGTAATCCATAATACGACATACGGGCGGAGTCGCTTGTGGCGCAATTTTAACTAAATCCAAGTTTTTTTCAATTGCAAGCTTAAGCGCTTCCTTTGACGATAATATCCCTAGCTGGGCTCCGTCAACGTCTATTACACGAATTTCATTGTCGCGTATTTCCTCGTTGATTTGTTGTTCATTGTTGCTAATAGCAAGCACCTCCAAAGCCAATAATTAAACAGAGCGCAGACTTTCGCCCGCGCTCATACTAATTAAACAGAAAAATCTGTTAAAATTTAAGTATTAACCATACTCGCGAATGCTCGTAGGTGAGAACGGAACAGTTCTGCTTTGTTTTCTATATTATTATATACATTTAAAAGTGAAATGTCAAGGGTTTTCTGAAATTTTTATTTTTCTTCAAAACGCCACTTTTTGCATTGCTCTATTCTTTCTCCGTCGTCACCATGCTCAGCGTGATAGGAAAAAGCAATTAATCTCTCACATGGGAAGCTCTTGCACAGCCCGCAATGCTCTAAATCCTTGCCCTCGCAACAAATTTTTATAGAGCAGTCGCCCCACGGAGCATTTTCTTCATTGGCGCAGCCCTTGCAGTCAGAGCCAAATTTCTCTTTGCAGTTCATTTCAGAACAAAGTATCCCACATCGTGATTCAATCATAAAAACTCCCCTTATAAATCTATTTCAATCCCTGCCTGTAACTTAAATGAATAAATATAGCTGCTCTTGACAGGCTTGTCAAGAATTAAATCGAAGGCGGCCTTATATAGCTTTAGCTGCAAGGTATAATGCTGTGTCAGTTCGTCGACGCTTTTCACATTATCGGTTTTATAGTCGACGAGGACATAGCCGTCCTCCTCTTCAAAAATGCAGTCGGCTATCCCCTGAAGCATCGCATCTGTATTATTATATTCAATAATTGCTTCGTCGTCAAGCTTCAGCTCTGAAATCATCACAAGAAACTGCTTCTCACGCATTATATTCCGGCTTTTTCTAATTCTGTCATAAAAATCGCCGTGAAAAAATGCCTGAACTGCCGGCTTGTTGATTGCATTCCCCTCTTTTTTTGACAACAAGCCAATGCTCACAAGTCGGTTTATTTCTTCTTCTACGTCAATTCTTGCATTTTCAAAGTCAGCGTTTTCCATAAAGGAATGGGTCGCTGTCCCCTTTTCAGCGGCTGAAAGCTTTCCCTTTTCATCCTTCAGGCTCGGTATCTGATAGAAAAACTCAAACGGAGTATCTTTTTTAGCAATTTCTGAAACCGATAGCTTTGAGGTTGTTTTTGAAAGTGAGGTATCATACTCAAAGTTTATATAGCGCTTGATTTCGCTTATGATTTCCTTTGAAGCAATTATTTTTTCAGCATTTTTCGCCAATTCATTAATTTCGGAGGAAATGTTTTCGCCGTCTTGAACCTCTGTTACGAAACTAATGTCTGCCTGCGTTTCATTCAAAGGGATTTCACAATCTGAAACACATTGCTTTCTTAAAAAATCATCATTCTTATATGTCAAAAGAGCCATGGTCAGCCAGTCCTGCATCGAGCCAGCAGACTTCACAATTGACGGGGCAACCCCCCTCGTTTTTGAAATGCTTAGTGCAAGGCTGTCAATCCTTTTGATAATTGTATCATTAATAATGTATGTAATGAAAAGCTTTTCTTTCGCACGAGTCAAGGCGACATATAGAAGTCGCATTTCCTCGCTCAGCAGTTCCTTTTCATTTGAAATGCGTATTGCGTCATAGGGGAGGGTAGTGTATTTTGTGAGATTGCTGTTATTTTTAAATCTAAATCCAATCCCGCTATATAAATTAATCAGCATTTCTTTTGACAGGTCACGCTTCTGCTGAGTGAATTTTGTCGCAGTTCGACACAGAAAAACGAAGGGATACTCAAGCCCCTTTGACTTATGTATTGTCTTGATTGCGACAGAATCTGCTGTGTTGCTGATTATTCCCGCCTGCTTTAAATCCCCGCCGTTTTTGAAAATTACATTGATATATCTTATAAAGCCGGTCAGCCCGCCGCTTATACTCTTGTCATAAGAATTCGCATATTCAAGCAGGAGGCGAAGATTCGCCCGCTTTTGAGTGCTGTCCTTAAAGGTCGAGGCGAGTGAAAAAAAGTCTGTGCTGTCATAGATTTTTATTATAAGCCTTTCAAGTGTCATACTTGAAGCATAAAATCTCAGCTCACGGATTTTTTCAACGACAGCTTTGCATTTATTTTCTAACACAATATTTTGAAGGGTTATTTTTTTGTTTATCTTATCATCATTTTCAGCTATAACGCCTAGGAAAATTGAATATAACTTTGATGCTTTGTTCTCAAGCCTCAGCTCACTGATTTCGTCAGCACTGAACATAAAAATTGGCGACATCAATACCGTTGCGAGCGCTATATCGTTCATAGGATTGTCTATAACTGTCAGCATATTAATCAGCACACTTATTTCCCGTGAGCGAAGATAGCCGGTCAGCTCCTCACATTGTGCCTGAAGCCCGACGGTCTGAAAAGCCTTAATATACTCCTTGTTGACAGTTTTGCTCCTCAAAAGAACGCAAAAATCGCTCTGACGACAGGGTCTTGAAACACCGTTTTCAAAAACAGGATGCCCCTCCTTCAGCATATTTTTTATTCTTTTAGCGACGGTTAGCGGCTCGTCGGTTAAAACATTTTCAGTATCCTCCTCGTCATCTGATGAAGAATTGACAATAAGAATTTCGGTATCAAGCTGTCTTTCGTCATAGCTGGCCCCTAAGTCAAGAGCCTCATCAACATCATAATCAACCTCTCCAAGCTCGCTTGACATTATTTTTTCAAAGACAAAATTCACAAAATCTATTACGCACTTTCGGCTTCTGAAATTCTTGCGAAGCTTTATTTCAGTGATAATATCCTTATTTTCTTCTTCCCTTGCATCCTTTCGGGTCTGAATGAAAATGTTTGGATTCGCCTGTCTGAAGCGATAAATTGACTGCTTTATATCGCCAACGACGAACATATTTCCTCCGATAATTTCGTCTTTTTCACTTTTTGATAGCATTTTAAAAATTATATCCTGAAGATTATTAACATCCTGAAATTCGTCAATCAAAATTATTCGGTAATCATCGCCGTTTTGAATATCCTTCGCCAGCTGAGTTTTGCGATAACCGTTTTCTGTTTCCTCCGCCAGAAGCTGAATCGACATCAGCTCGACATCGGCGAAATCAATTGCATTTTTTATTACCTTCTGTTCCCACAGGTAATCCCACAAATCATTCACAAGCATCAAGAGATACTCCATAGCAGTCTTGTTTTGAATCAAATCCTCTTCTATCTGCTTCATGGAATATTTGAAGCTTTTTTGTATAGCTGAAATCTCGCTCTTATAGTTATTCCTCAGGTTTTTTATGTATTCAACCTTTGCTACTTCAATTGCGCCGGGACTTGTGCCTTTATCAGCCCTCCCATTAAATCTTGAAAAAGATATATTGCCTAATTTTTTTGAAAGCTCATCCCATCCGGTTGAATTTAAATCTCTCATTAGCTCTTGGGCTAAAGCAAAATCTTCCTTGATTAGATTGGCAACCCCTTTATAGCAGGTTAGGCTGTCCGCTATTTTATCTGCCTCGATTATTGAAGAATTTGCTATTTCAAGCTGACTGAAAATACTCGAAAAAGCAGTTTTCTCCCACGACATATACATTTCGCTGTTTATATCATAGCTCTCAAGCACCTTTTTAAACCAGCTGTCCTTAAACGGGAGTGACCTCGAAAAATTGTAAAGCTGTAAAACTATCTCGCTTAGCTTCCTGTCGTCGCCAACACAAAAGGCGTTGTTTAAAAACGTCATTAGCTCGGGCTTTTCGTTATAATATTTCTCCATTATTTCTTCGAGCGCTTTTGTCTGCATGACGGAATATTCGGTTTCATCAAGTATTCTGACACCGCTTGAAATATCAAAATAATGTATATTGTTTTTCACAAGGTCGAGGCAAAAGGCATTGATTGTTGCGATTTTCGCCATCTGAAGCTTCATCTGCTGGGACTGAAGCCATTCGTTTGTCGGGTCCTCTTCAATTTTTTTATTCAGTGCAATACTTAGCTTTTCACGCATTTGAGAAGCAGCGTCGTTAGTGAAAGTAACGGCAAGCAGTTTATCCGCAGGAATTTGCTTGTCCTTGTCGATAAGCAGCCGGATTGTCCTTTCAATAAGAACTGCTGTTTTCCCACTTCCGGCAGCGGCGGAAACAATGACCGCCTTGTCGGTTGTTTCAATAGCTTTAAGCTGGTCACTAGTCCATTTTTCACTCATTGCTTTCACCCGCCTCGCCCTTTTGATTCATCCCAATGATTTCCTTAAGCTTTTGAGCATCCGATTTCTCAATGATTTTTGCATTTTTCGGCTTGAAATTCCCGCATACCGACCAGTAATCACAGAAATCACAAGGCAGGTATTTTTCACTCCCAGTCGGGACTGCCTGAATTTCACCGTCGATTAAATTTTCAGCCATTTCGACAACCTTATCCCTGGCAAACTCCTGAAGCTTTTGATAAATCTCCGGCTCGATAATTTTTGATGAAGCCTTTAATTTCCCATCATTCTTTTTTTCAACAGGGATGAACTGCCCCCTTAATTCGCTCTCCATTGCCATATAGCTTTCGGGAACATTCACAACAAGTCCATTCATTTTGAAATTTTTCAGCTTTTCCTGTGAAACATCAATTTCAATATCGCCATCAATTTCAAAAGACCTCTCAATTGACGGGCTTAGATATTTCGCCGGCATATATAGTATCCCCGCCGGCTGGCAGTCAGAATATTTTGAATTAGGATTATCATCCCCGGTCAGCGCAAGGAGATACAAAACCATCTGCAAATTCAGCCCGTGATACAATTCCTCGAATAAAAGCTCCTTCTCACCCGTTTTATAATCGACAACTCTTATGTATTTCTTCCCGTTTTGTTCAAACTTATCAACTCTGTCTATCTTCCCGTTTATTCGGACTGTTATTCCGTCCTGAAGCTTTATTTCGAGAAGGCTTTTCCCATTTTCACTTAGTAGATTAAGCTCAAAATCGCTCGGAACATACCGGCTCTGTTTAAATTCCTTTTGAATATTAATAACAACTTCAAAAATCAAGTCATGAAGCTTTTTAAACAGAAAATCAAATCGCTTCGTTTTCCCGAAATCACCGCCCAACTCATTCTCCTTAAAGACTTTTAAAAGCATGGTTATTTCATCATTTATTTGAGCTTCATTTAGCTTAATAAAATTATCATCATAAATTTTCTTATCATTTTCTTTTTTGCTCAAAATATTCTCAAGGCAATAATGCACAATAGTTCCACGACTTAACGGATTGATTTCAACAGCTTTTGTCGGGTTTAGATTTAAACCGTACTGACAGAAATAGCTGAACGGGCATTTATTATAGCTTTCAAGTCTTGTTGCTGATATGCTAAGATTATTTGAAAAAAACAAATCCCTGCTTATTCCCTTTGAAAGTGAAAATGCCGAATCCTGCTGAATATTTTCAAGATAATTAATCTTGTCCCTATACTCAGGAATTTCGTCGAGAACACTTCTTATGCTTAAATTTTCAGTAGATACATTTTGAAAGCCTTCAATGTATTTATAATATGCCGCTCTCTTGGTTGTGCAAAAATATGCGGCGCCTTTTTGAGTCGCTGTGAAAGCAATTTCATCTCCAAACATATTTTTCAGCTGAGTAATAATTGCTGAGGGTCGGCGAACCCCACCTGATAAATCAGAGGTCGGATAGCATACAAAAAGCCTGTCAGACGGGGCGGACAAAGCACAGTAAGCGACAAAACGTTCCTCAGCTAGCTTGAATAGTGTTGTCTTTGAAATTTTAAGCCCGACGCTTTCGAGCAGGTCCTTGTCCTTATCAGTGAAAAGACCGCTTTGCTTAACGTTATACGGCATAATCCCCTCATTAACACCGATGACGAAAACGACCTTAGGGTCAGCGAGGCGTGAACGCTCCGCACTGGCAATAGTAACCGCATCGAGCTTTTGCGGAGGGGTTGCCACCTTCATTTGTGAAAGCATCAGCTTCAAAAGCTCATAAAAGTCTTTGAGAGTTATTCCCTCATTGCCGATATTGTCATATACAGACTTGATTGAGGCGGTTAAAAGCCCCCAAAGCTGCTTGAATTCACGGGCAATTTCAATGACTTCCTCCTGATTTTGACCTAAGCCATTAATTCTGCTTTTAATTTGTCCCGAAATAATTTGAGTAAGATATACCTCGTTCATAAGAGCATAAAAAGCCTCGCAAATTTCACCGGCACTGGCATTCTCACAAGCTTTTTTGAATTTTTGAAGCGGATTAATTATGGCTTCTCTTATTCTGTTAATCTTGCTTAAATATGAATTTTCATCGTCCTTCTCTTTTTCAGCTGTTGACTTTTCCGATGCAGTAAATGGTGAAAGCCACATATCCCCGCTCACATTCCATTGAAAGCAATAGTCCTCAATTTTTGATATCTGTGTTTCGTTAAAGCATGAAAGAGCCGATTTCATATACCTTAAAACCGCCTCTGTGTTAAAGGATTTTGTCGTCACTGCTTCAAAAATTGACATTATGTATAGTATCAACGCCTTTTGAGTGACCGGCTGCTTCATATCCATGAAATACGGGATTTCGTATCTCTCAAAGGCCCCCGAAATGATACTGAAATATTCGCTTAGCTGCCTTGAGATGACGGCAATTTCCGAATATTTATACCCCATGTCACAAACCAGTCTTTTTATTTCAGTCGAAACATATTCAATTTCCTCGTATAAGTCGTTTGAGCTGACGACATTAACATTTTCGATTTCTTTTTCTTCAAACTTGTTTTTTATTGGGTTAAAAATATTTTTATTTATATGTATAATCTCTTGTGAATTATACTCTCTGAATAATTCGCATTTCTTGAATTCAAGCTTTTTGTTATACTGCTTTGCTATATCGACGAGCTTTTGCTGTGTTGAAATTACACTTGAAAACGGAGTTAATTTCGTTTTGAAATTATTTTCTTCACTTATTGTGAGCGAAACAGTTGTATTTTCTGATTGAGAAATTATTGTTTCAAGCATTAAAATTTCATCATACGAAAAGCTGCTAAATTCATCAACGAAAATTTCAACACCGTTGAAATAATCATTGGCTTTTGCAATTTGAGAAGCCTCGCTGATTATTGTCAGCGAGTCCTTCAAATCGTTTTCTTTTAGTACAGTGCAATAATTTTCATACAGCGCATTGATATCGCTGAGCTTTTCCTTCAACGAGCCGGTAATATTCAGGGCTGCTGACTGAAGGTCCTCCGGTGAGATTGAGGATTGTCTTAAATCCTTGACTAAATCAAGCGCATTCGATATGAAGCTTGGCTTGTCCAGCTGTTTTTTATAATATTTTGCCGCTCTGTCAGCTTTAAGCTTTTTTATTGCGAGAAACATCATAATTTGCTTGGCATTATCGTCGGCATATTCACCGCTTTCAGAGCCAAATTCCTTTAATATCTCCTCAGCAAGCCTGTTAAAGCTGAAAACCCTGACATTATTAAAAAGCTTTGCGCCAATTTTTTTATATAAAAGCTTGTCATATTCAAAAGAAAACTGGTCTGGGATTAAAACCAAAACCGGCTTTTCACCTTTAACTGATTCATAAATGCTTTCAAAAATTCTGTCTGATTTTTCAGTTCTTATTCCACCAGTAATAATTTTAAGCAAAAAATCACCCCCAATAATAAACATTTGTTAAAAATAGTTTATCACGAGGGGAATTTTATGTCAAATTATTTTATTCCAAAGAAGGATTTTATACTATTAAATACATCAACACATTTGAACCTGACCTGATATTTCGCCGGCTGTTTTAAAACCTTCACTTGAGATTTGCTGAAGGTCTGAAGGTCGCTGTTTTTTATTGATGGAGCAACACAAAGCGACGGATACATTACACACCACCAGTTTTTCCCCTGTGCAGAGCCGATTGTTATCCTCAATGCGTCATAGTCACCTGCCGGAAGAGTAATATTGTCATAAACTCGTGTATCAAAATTCATGTGAGTTAATTCGCACTTCACGGGATAATTATACCCATTGTCGGCTATAACCTTTTCGGCAATTTTCTGAATTTTATCCATATTGTCAAGGACAAGCTTTTCAACCTCCAGTCGTGACTTCCCCTCTGTGAATAATTCAGATGACTCTTTTAAGATTTCATCACGAACCTTTAGTTTCAGAGCCTGGTCTTCATCACTGTTTGAATTCGCTAAAATGTGAAGCCTTAAAACATTGTCTGAAATGCCCTCCAGGTCAGTTGCAAAGGTATTTGTGCTTGAAACCAAAATGGCTATTATTATCCCGATGAATAATGCTATATCCAGCTTTTTAATTTTTAAATTTTTTAAATTGAATTTCTTCATGTTTTATGTCCTTTCAAAATTATGTATTTCTATTATTAACATATTTTTCCATATTATTCACTTCATAATAAAAAGGAGCTGAAAACAGCTCCTTTAATAATAAAATTAATTATGCTTGAGGTCCGTCGAACGACATGCTGCCACTGATTGGTAAGCCAGCATAGTTAGCATCAGTAAATGTGAAGCTTTGAAGAGCGGCTGGTGAATTCTGAACATATTGTGATTGAGTTGAGGTTGACATATCTACTGTGATAACACCATCATATATTGAGTGAGTTTCATCAGAAGTCAATTGTCTTACATATACAGCAACTGGGGTAACTGCGTCAAAAGGAACATAATTAAATACACATACACCTAATGCGCTAATTGTCATTGCTGTTCCATAATCGACTGTTCCGGCTTGGTTACATCTAATGAAGGTACCGGATGTTATTGGATTTCCGCCCGGTCCACCTGAATCATTAACGTTAAAGGTAAGAGTACCTGTTGCGGCAATTGTGAATGCCTGAGAGCCAGTGCCTGAAGTGGCTGTGAAGGTAGCTGGGTCCAGAGAAATATTGCTATAGCCTGTAACTGTTGAAGTTACGTCATATAAGCCGGCTGGTAAGTTCGCGCTACCAGCTCCGTTGGTTATGGTAACTGGGTATAGTGCCATAAGTTAATCACTCCTTGTTGTATTGGCAAATTCTTATAATTTGCATCGGTGAGTTTAAAAGTGACTTTCACTATTCTCGGCGGTTTTTTTATTTTTAGGAATTTGAAATATTGAGAGCAATTCATGCATCTGCTTAGCTTAACCCATCTGAAAGCAACAACTGGGCTTAAATAATCGTTCGCCTCTGCCCTTATCTTATATCTCCCGCAATAAGGTATTTCGAACTCTACTTTCTCCTTATTTGAAGCTTTTTTAGTGCTGATTATTTCACTATCATTATTATACAAAGTGACATTAAAACAAATTTCTTGAAAACAGTCAGCTTCGCAAATAACAGTCAATCTGCTTTTTACTAAAGTATCCATATTTCACCTCCAAGTAGCAACAGCCACGTTATATAATATTCAATAGAAAACAATATGCCACTATTAAAACGTCAAAAAATGCAATCAAAGCCTTTTAGCAATGATTGCATTTCATAAAAATTTTTTAATTTAATAATACTTAACAATACGTCCTCATAATTTCATTAAAAAGGTCTTGTATTATCGCTAAGCCCAGCTAATGCCCACACAGGTCTTTGTAATCTTGTATTTTTAATACTTCTGATTGCATAGGACTTTCCGTCACCTGAAACGGAATTCATTGCTGCAATTGCCGCTGTTATTACAGCAATAACCTCATCACTAATTCCTTCTTCAATAAAAGGTGATGCCTTCGCTGTTTTTATTGCTCCGGAAGCTGATTGCTGCTTGTTTGCTTTTTTAAATACGTTATAACTATAAACAGAAACTATAAGTAAAACTAATGCTGCCAAAATAACAACAAGACCGGTAACGACCACTGCCAACATATAAGATGTATCCATTATTCATTCTCCTTTAAAACTCTCATCATAAAACGAAATCTTTTTTTATTATAACCTAATTTTTTTTATTTTTCAATATAATATTCGCAAGTTTAGCAAAATTTTTGATATTTAAATTGTTTCAAAATTCAATTTCTTCATTTCCCATTTAAAATATTGTATTTTAATAAAAATGCGGTTATACTTAATAGGAAAGGATTGATATTATGTTCGATAATTTTGTTGTTCAGTTTCAAAACAAGCTTCCGACAATTATTTTTGCTGTCATTTTTTTTATAGTCGGTATTATCATATCGAAGCTTTGTATTAAGCTAATGTCAAGAGGGCTGTCAAAAAGCAAGCTTGACCCGACCTATCACTCGTTTTTGAAATCGCTTGTTAAGGTCGTTTTATATACTATTATAATAGTAATTGTTCTAAGTAAGCTAGACGTCCCGACATCTTCTATTGTTGCTGTTATTGGTGCCGCCGGTCTTGCCGTTGGACTTTCACTTCAAAACAGCTTGTCAAATTTGGCTGGCGGATTTATCATTCTTTTTTCAAAGCCCTTTAAAGTGGGTGACTATATTGAAGCTGAAAATATTTCAGGAACCGTTCATGCCATTAGCATACTATATACTCGACTTATCACGATAGACAATAAGGTTATTTATATCCCTAACGGTAAGATTTCAAGCGCCGTTCTGACAAATTATAACGGAGAAAAAATCAGGCGGCTGGATTTGATTTTTTCAATTAGTTATAATAACGACTTCAGACAAGCGAAAAATATCATTTTAGATGTAATTAATAAAAACCCGCTATCCATTTTAGAGCCCGCCCCTATTGCCCGTGTAACTGAGCATGGAGCTAATTCTTTGAAAATCGATGCTAAGGTGTGGGTTTTGGCTGATGATTACTGGAGCTTGCGTTACGATATCCTTGAGGATATTAAGCTTCGCTTTGATGAGGAAGGTATTCAGATTCCTTTCAGTCAGCTTGATGTCAATTTAAAGAAGGACTAGCTTTCATTAATTTGAATTTAATTTGAAAATAAAAAATAACTACGACCAACTCGAATCAGGCTGGTCGTAGTTATTTTTATTATACAATTAGAATGTATATTTGCGCTATCCTTGAATGTATCGAGCTAAAAATTCTCTTGTTCTTGTATTGGAAGGGCTGACAAACAATTTGTCCGGTGTTCCTTCCTCAACGATTACTCCGCCATCCATGAAAACTGTCCTCGATGAAACTTCCTTAGCGAACTGCATTTCATGGGTTACAATTACCATTGTCAAGCCCTCGGAAGCTAGAGTTTTCATTACTTCTAAAACCTCGCCCACCATTTCAGGGTCAAGTGCACTCGTTGGCTCGTCGAATAATAAAACCTCTGGTTCCATTGCTAAAGCTCTGGCGATAGCAACTCTCTGTTTTTGACCACCTGAAAGCTGATGTGGCTTTGCGTAAATATATGGTGCCATGCCAACCTTTTTCAAGTAATAAATTGCTTTTTCCTTTGATTCCTTCTTACTCTTTTTTAAAACAATCTGATTCCCTGACATACAGTTTTGTAAAACCGTCATATTGCTGAAAAGATTAAAGGACTGAAAAACCATTCCGACTCTTGAACGATAGTCATTTAGCTCCTTCCCTGTGGAAGTTATTCTCTTGTCTTCATAAATTATTTCGCCGTCAGTCGGGACTTCAAGCATATTGATACATCTGAGCAGGGTCGATTTCCCGCTCCCTGATGCACCGATAATACATACAACATCGCCTTTACTGACTGAAAAATCAATATCCGTTAAAACCTCATGGTCGCCAAAGCTCTTTTTTAAATGTGATACTGATAATATAGGGGTCGGCTTGTTTTCAAACTGAAACACTTTGCATTTTTCTTCTGATTTGATGTTATCCTCTGTTAATACTAATTGCATGATTTTCCCCCCTGTATTTATTTAGCCAAGGCTGATGTGTAATGATTGACATCGTCCATATATTCTGTTGCGAGCTTATAGTTTGACGGTCCGTCGAGCTTTTTCTCGATAAGCTGAAGTATTTTTGTTGTAACAGCTGTAAGAACAAGGTATATAACACAAATGATGAAGAATACTTCAAATATTTTAAAATATGCTCCTGCAACTGAACGGCCCTTATAGAATAGCTCATTAACCGAGATGACGCTAAGTACTGATGTGTCTTTAATGTTGCCGACAAGGTTGTTCCCTATCTGAGGAATTATATTTCTGAAAGCCTGAGGAAGGATAACCCTTAGCATTGTGTCAAAGTGTGACATTCCTATTGCCTTAGCCCCTTCAAACTGACCTTTTTCAATTGATATAATTCCGCCGCGAACGGTTTCAGCCATATAGGCACCTGTGTTAATTGAAACTATAAATACGCCGGCGAAAATCGGATTCAAGTGAAGCCCGAATACTGATGTTGCGCCGAAATAGATAACCATTGCCTGAACCATCATTGGTGTCCCTCTGAAAAAAGCTACATAGCCTTTGAAAATCAGCTTAATTGATTTAAGCAAAATTTTCTTAAAAATATTATCTGTATCTTCGGGAATAGTTTCAATAATACCAACAATGAATCCAATTAAACATCCAAAAAATGTTCCTACAAATGCAAGAAATAGTGAAATTAATGCTCCGTCAAGGAACTGCTGTCCATACTTTTGAAGGAAAAATATGACCCAGCCCCCAAATGTTGTTGGTATATTCATTTAAACCTACTCCTAACTGAATTATTTTGAAAGTGGTTGATTTTTGATTGCTTCTTTTAGTAATTTATCCTTATCTGCATCTGTAATTTTCTTTAGTGCTTCGTTGATATCCTTAACAACCTGTTCATTTCCCTTTTTGAATGCGATACCTAGGTTTACATCCTCGTCACTTACCTTAAAGGAGTCCTTTGGATCCGGTTTAATCATTACTAGGTCTGGGTTTGAAGCCATTGCTGATACGGCTGTTGGTTCATCACATGTTATTAAATCAACTGCGCCTGAGGATACTGCTACTATCAAGCTTGGAACGTTTTCAAGGGCTGGCTGAACATTTGCATTTGGTATCTGGCTGCTCATATCATACCAGATTGTATTTAGCATTGATGTACATTTTGCGCCCTTAAGGTCGCTTAATGTCTTTGCACTTGCGTACTTGCTGTCCTTTTTAACTAGAGCAACGATTCCGGCAACATAATATGGGTCTGAGAAATCCATGCTCACCTTTCTCTTTTCAGTGATACTGATACAAGAAATTGCTGCGTCATATGTTCCTGTCTGAACGCCTAGAAGCATTCCGTCCCAGTCAATTTTATAAGCTTTAAACTCATATCCGGCAAGCTCACATGCTTTTTTCATAATCTGAACGTCGAATCCATTTGTATATTCATTTGAATCTGTGATTTTAACTGCTCCGTTTGACTCGTCATTCTGAGTCCAGCAGAATGGTGCACTCTGACATTCAAAACCAACCTTTAGGATTTTCTTCCCGTTTGCTGCTGTGTCTTCCTTCTTCTGACATCCTGTAAATAATCCTACTGACATAATTGCAGCCAAAGCAATACAGACGATTTTCTTACTCATTTTCATAATAAAACTCCTCTCAATTTTGACAACTAATAAAAAAAGACAATAGCATACAGTTTTTTTAAACTGACACCATCGTCATTTAATACTTTAAAAAAAAGACATCAGTATATCAATACTGACGTCTTCGTCTTTTTATTATGTTGTTATTATACATTATTCGAAATACTTCGTCAATTAACATATATGCCAAAATATTATATAATATAACATTATAAATTATTACAATTTACAATTATTCAGCATTCTGTTGACTTTATTAGGTTCACCCTTTAAATAATTAACAATGTTATAGCTCGAAATTCTTGCGCATTCAAGCATTGAAAAATCTGAATAAAACGCTGTATGTGGAGTTAGCAATACATTATCCCGTCCAACTAGCGGATTTGTCAGCGTCCCTTCATAGCTTTCATCAACCAGAACATCAAGCCCCGCGCCATAAATAATATCATTGTCAAGCGCCCAGACTAAATCATCCTCGTTAATCATTGCGCCGCGTGACACATTCACGATTACCGGCTTTTTCTTCATTTTCAAGAAAGCTTCTTTGTTTAAAATATTTGTTGTTTCCGGGGTTAAAAGCATATTTAAGCTAATAATATTGCTTTCCTCAAGGAGCTTATCGAGTGATACCAGCTCGGTATCACAGGATTTTGCTAATTCCGGGGGACAAAATGGGTCAAATGCAATAGTTTTCATCCCGAAGCCCTGTGCTCTTTTAGCCACAGCACGTCCAATTTTCCCAAGTCCCATTATTCCAAAGGTTGAGCCGTCAAGTCTAATCATTCCGCCCACGATATTAAAATCATACTTATGATTAATTTCTATATCGTTTGTGTACTTTTTGAAATTTCTGCATACACCGAGTGCAAGAGCTATTGTATGGTCGGCAACCTCCTGAGTGCAATATTCACCGATAACGCTGACGCCGACATTATTTTTTGCTGCCGCTTCAATATCAATAAAATTATAGCCCGTCGCCTCAATGGAGATGAATTTCAGTTTTTTCGCTGAGCTGATTATTCTTTCATCAAATTTAAGGTATGCTGTCAATACAGCGTCAACGTCAGCTAATGCCTCAATCAGCATATCATCATCGCCCTTGTATTCAAAAACCTCAATTTCTAAATCCTCGCCAAGCCCTTCCCTCAAGAACCTTTTCTCGACCTCAATATCCCTGTTTAAAGGCTCTTTATAATCGCAGATTAAAACCTTCATTATTTGCCCTCCTTAATTTTTTCAAGGGCTTTTTTAATTGCTTCTATAAAGCGAAGATTCTCCTCAGTTGTTCCTATGCTGACTCTGAGATGATTTGGATAGCCCCAGCCTGTCGCCGGTCTGACTATGACACCATCTCTCAAAAGAAGCTCGTTCACCTCGGCATTACAGCAAGGCAGTTCAAAGAAAATGAAGTTAGTATGTGTTTCAATTGTCTTGCAGCCAAGCTTTTCAAGCTCTTCATTCATCATTTTTCTGTCACTAATCATACAATTCTTGCACTTTTCAATGTGTTCAATATCATTTTCAAGTGTAGCAACAGCAGCGGCAAGACCAATTCGGTTCGCATTAAACGGCTCACTGACAGTATCATAGCAGCTGATTAGCTCAGGCGTTGCTATAACATATCCGATTCTTTGACCAGCCAAGCCGAATAGCTTTGAAAAAGTCCTCACTGACATCAGGTTATAGCCTTTTTTTATTAGTTCAATCGTTTCAGGGACAGCCTTAGGGTCAGCAAATTCAACATACGCTTCATCCAGAACAACCCATGTATGCTCAGGGAGCTTCTTCAAAAACTCCTCGAAATTGCTTTTGTCAAAAATTGTTCCTGTCGGGTTGTTTGGATTGCACAGCCATATCAGCTTTGTTTTTTCCGTGATATTTCTTTCAATCTCATTAAGCTCAATTTTGAAATCATCATTAAGGTCAACAAATTTAACGGTCGCTCCCATTATCCATGAGATTTCTTTATAAAGTCCATAGCTTTGCTTTGGAATAATTACCTCGTCGCCATCTTCAAGAAATGTCTTAGCTAAAGTATCCAGAACATTCCCAGCTCCATGCCCGAGACCAATCCACTCCTCGCTAAGGCTATACATCGCTCCTAATAGTCTTTTTAATCTGACATAATTCTTTTCAGGATAAACATTTGTCCTCAAAAGCTCCTCCTGCATCGCTTTTAAAGCGGCCGGAAACGGAGAATAATTATTCTCATTACTTCCGAGCTTAACTATACTAGTGAGATTATAATCCTGCATTACGGCATCAATCGATTTCCCCGGGACATAAGCAGTCGCATTGTACGTTTGTTTTCTTACACCTTTTAACATATCATCCCAACTTTCCACAAAATAATATACGGCAAAGATACTTTTAGCATCTTTGCCGTATATATTATTATATTAATTTAAAATAATATAAAAATCAATATGCAATTTATACAAAAAGAATCGACATTTTATTAAAATAAATATTTATGCTCACAAATTGCATTATTTTATTTCATTTTGTTAAAATATGTGTTGACTTTATACAAACTCTATATCTATAATTAAAATCAAAATCAAATAATCGGAGGAGAAGAAAGTGCTGAAAAAAATCGATACCACAAAACGCAGCTTTAGAATTGTTATGCTACTTCTCGGGAATATCCTTTATGCAATGGCAATTAATCTTTTTTTAGTCGGGAACAATATCGCAGGCGGCGGCTTCGCCGGTGTTGCGACAGTTTTACATTATGTATTCCCTGTTTTTCAAATTGGAACTATCGTTTTTATCATGAACATTCCTCTTTATATTTTCAGCTTTTTTATCAAAGGCTTTGAATTCACAATCAGCACCTTTCTTTCAAGCCTATTGTTTTCAGCACTTTTGAATGTCACCTCGTTTTTACCCACACTCACTCACAACCCTATTGCTGCCGCTGTTTTCGGAGGGGTTTTATACGGAATCGGAATGGTTTGCCTGGTTATCAGTAAAAGCTCGGTTGGCGGAACTGATTTGTTAAACCGACTTCTGGTCACGAAATTCCAGAATATCAGTGTCGGAAAAATGAGCCTTTTTGTTGACGGAAGCGTTGTTGTTTTTGCAATGATAATGTTCAGGGATGTTGAGGTTGGACTTTACGCTATTATTACCCTTTATGTCTGTTCAATTTTCGCTGACAAGATAATGAGCGGCTTTGATAAGGGCGATTTGTGCATAATTATTACCGACAAGGACGATGAGCTGATTGCACAGACGCTCATGGATAAATTAAAAAGAGCTGTGACAAAAATTGATGCAAAGGGAATGTATTCACAGACTGATAAGAATGTTTATATGATTGCTGTCACCCCGAGAGAAACAATTGTTGTAAAAGAAATTGTGAGAAATATAAATAAAAATGCTTTTGTTGTTGTCACTTATGCTAATGAACTTGTTGGCGGAGGGTTCAAGAAAATTATTCCTCCCCCAAAGGTTTAGAATTCGGAGGGGAAATGAAACTATTAAACAAGGCTTCACTCAGTCAGGTTGGGCTGCTTGTTGCTACAATAATTTGGGGCAGCGCATTTTGTGTAATGAAGGACACTCTTAACACTATCCCGACGAATTTTTTACTGGCAATAAGATTTAGTGTCGCCGCAATAATTTTAAGTCTGGTTTTTATACGAAAATTTAGATTTTTAAACATGGGATATATTTTAAGGGGCTTGGTGCTTGGTGCATTTCTTTATATAGCTTATGCATTTCAGACCTATGGCTTGGCAGATACAACTCCCGGGAAAAATGCTTTTTTAACGGCAGTTTACTGTATTATTGTTCCATTTTTGTATGCGGCTTTAAAACGAAGGCTTCCTGACAAATTCAGCATTATTGCTTCTATATTTTGTATTGGTGGAATTGGCTTTGTTTCGCTTAACGGAAATTTGTCAATTTCAATCGGTGATATACTGACTCTTGGCTGTGGATTATTTTATGCGATGCATATTGTCGCTGTCGCTAAGTTCAGCAAGGATTATGACCCGATTTTGTTGACAATATTTCAGTTTTTTTTCGCCGGAATTTTCGGATGGATAGGCGGAGGATTTTCTGAGAAATTCCCGACCGTGTGGTCGCCGTCTGTCATTATGTCGCTGTTATATCTAAGCATTTTTGCAACTGCAATAGCACTTTTGCTTCAAAATATAGGTCAAAAGTATACTCACCCTGCCACTGCTTCAATAATTTTAAGTCTTGAATCTGTTTTTGGTGTCGTTTTCTCCGCTATTTTTGGATACGAGGTCCTATCGCCAAAAACATTCTTAGGCTTTGTGCTTATTTTTGTTGCTATAATTATTTCTGAAACAAAGCTAAGCTTTCTTCGAAAAAAGGTTTCAAAGCAATAAAATATCGCCTTAGCATAGTACTCAGCTGTGTTAAGGCGATTTTCTTCAAAGTTAATCAGTTTTTATTTCGAGAACCTATTAATAACTGTATTGATTTTCTCTTTTGAAGCTAATTCAGGGCTGATTATATTCCTTTTGAGTGCTTCGTTTTTGAGCTTTTTTGAAATTTCGTATTCTTCATTCAGAATATCCTGCATTTTTGTTGTTACATTCTCAAGTGTGCATTCATTTATCACGTTATTATAGGCTGTCGTTGAGTCCTTTTGAATACTAAGTGCGCTTAAAACCATCTCTTTATCACGTTCTTCTGAATTAGTCATTTTTACCTCAATTAATTACTCGTTAATAATTTCATTAACATTTTATAATGATTTTGGTGTGTCGCTGAAATCTGCTGATATAATATTTTTAGCTGTGGGTCGGTTGTTGTTTCACAAAAGGACTTATATTTGTCAATTAAATCAATTTCATTATCCAGCTGGCCTTCAATCGCTGAAATTTCCGTTAAAGAGAATTGTATCATTAAGCTCACTCCATAAAAAATATAGGTATAGTATTCCAACTAAACGAAATACTATACCATTTTTTATTTATATTTATAAAGTGAAATTTGCTCAAAGCCCTCAAGCAGCTTGTCCGCAATTTTAAATGCAATTCGAGTGCCTTTTGCAACACAGGTTAAAGGGTCCTCCGCTGAATAGCACTTCACATTCAAGGTTTTTTCAATTAACTGAGGGAACCCGCCGAGCAAAGCCCCTCCGCCTGTCAATAAAATCCCGTTTGTGTATATATCACCAACCAGCTCAGGAGGAGTAACCTCAAGAACGGACCTAATCGCTTCCATAATACCTTCAACGCTGTCTTTCACGGCATCTCTGACATCAATATCAGAAATTTCAAGCTTCTCAGGCAGGCCTTTTAATATGTTTCTTCCCTTGATTATCATTTTCTTCTCGCCTGTTGGGTTAAAAACATTGGCAAGACTGATTTTTATGTTTTCAGCGGTTTTGTCGCCGACAAGAAGCTTATATTTATTCGTCAGATACTTCACTATAGCCTGGTCAATCTTGTTGCCGGCAATTTTAATGGAATTTGAACGAACTATCCCACCGAGAGAAATAACAGCAATATCCGATGTTCCGCCACCGATATCAACGACCATGTTCCCGGATGGTTTCGTGATATCAACACCCGCACCAATCATTGCGGCAACAGGCTCTTGAATTAAATATACCTTTCTCGCACCGGCACTCAAGGCAGCCTCAACAACCGCACGGCTTTCAACATCGGTAATAAAGGATGGTATGCACAAAACAACTCGAGGCTTAATCAACTGCTTCCCGGTAACCTTTAAGATAAATTCCTTAATCATAACCTGACATAAATTATGGTCAGAAATTACACCATCTCGAAGCGGCCTTATCGCTACTATATATTCAGGAGTACGCCCAAGCATCTCAAATGCTTCATTCCCAACGGCAACAACCGTCTCAGTTTTCTTATTGTAAGCAACAACTGAAGGCTCATTTAATACAACACCTTTTTGTGCTGTTGTCAAAATAATATTCGCCGTTCCTAAATCAATCCCGATATCAACAGAAGCCAAAGGAACTCCTCCTAACACATTATGCTATAATTCGATATAATTTTACCATAGAAATTTCATTTTTACAAGCATTTTTTAATTATTTTTGCTATTTAATAAAGTAGTAGTAATTATGGCACAATAAACCTTTCTTGCTCCTTCCATTTTTAGCAATTTTGCACATTCATTTACAGTACTTCCAGTTGTAATTACATCGTCACATAATAGCACTGTCTGGTTTTTCATATTCTGAGGGCAATTTGAAATAACAAAGGAGCCTTGAACGCTGTTAATTCTTTCTTGTTCAGTCAATTCATGCTGTGAAAGCTCCTCATTAATTTTTGTTATTATATTATTATAAACGGGTTTTTTAATTCTTCGTGCTATAATTTTCGCTAGTTCATTTGCTTGATTATACCCTCTTTTTGAAAGCTTATTTTTTGACATCGGGACAGAAGTGACAAAATCAATTTCATTAATTAGCATCTTTTCGCTTAACTCTTCCACGATTTTTTCAGCAAAATACTCGCCGAAATTAATCCCGTTATTTAACTTAAAATTCAAGATTCCTTTTTGAATTAATCCCAAATAATACATCGGGACAATACAAAGGTCATAGTGCAATTCCTTATCACAAATGCAATTGACCTTCCCGCATTTTATGCACGGTTTTTTCTTTATTTCAGGGAATTGAGATACGCATTTTCTGCATATCAGCTCATCCCATTTTATAAAGCTACCGCAGCACGGGCATCTGTTTGGAAAAATCAAGTCAGTGATATACCTATAAAAATTACTCATTCCCATTTTCAACTTCCCTTTCAAGCATATCTCTCAGACAAGAATAACGGTTTGTCCTTCTGTTGTTGTCAATCATATATTCAATTCTTTTCGTTGAGCCAACTAGAATCATGAGCTTTTTCGCTCTTGTGACCGCTGTGTACAAAAGATTTCTGAAATACAGCTTGTCATACCCACCGAGCACGGGAAGAATGACAACATCGAACTCACTCCCCTGACTTTTGTGGACTGTGATAGCATAAGCCAGCTCAAGATGCTCAAGCATTGCTATGTTATAGCTGCAAATTCTCCCCTCAAAATCGATGGCTACTGTTGCTTGAGCTTTATCGACTTCAAGAATTATTCCTATATCGCCGTTGAAAATCCCTGTCCCGCTTTCTGCCTCACGCTTCCAGACAATGTCATAATTGTTTTTTGTCTGCATTACCTTATCATTTTCTCTGAAGGTATAAATCGGCATTTTCATTTCTGACAGCTCTTTTTTGGGCGGATTAAGCTCATTTTGAAGCTTTTTATTAAGCTCAACTATACCCAGCGGCCCTTTTCTAGTGGGCGAAAGTATTTGAATATTCTCTATAGGTGAAAAATCGTATGCCTTTGGGAGTCTGTTTTTGCATAAATCAATTATGGTTTCTGAGGCATGCTCATGCTCTAGCCGCTGAAAAAAGAAAAAATCATTATCTTTCTTTGAAAGGTCAGGGTAATCACCGTTTATTATTTTATGAGCATTCGTTACAATACTGCTTTGTCCGGCTTGTCTGAAAATTTCCTTCAGCGAAACAACAGGGACAACCTCACTGTCTATCATATCCTTTAGTAAATTTCCAGCCCCGACGCTCGGCAGCTGGTCGCTGTCACCAACCATTATCAGTCGGCAATTCAAGGGCATCGCACGAAGCAATGCGTCGAATAAAAGCGTGTCAACCATTGACATCTCATCTATTATGACAACGTCACAGTCGAGCAAGTTCATTTCGTTGTGGACAAATTTGAACTTGTTCCCCTCGCTCGGCTCAATGTCAAGAAGGCGATGAATCGTCTTTGCGTCATAGCCGGTTAGGTCGGAAATCCGCTTAGCCGCACGCCCTGTCGGTGCCGCAATCATTACAACCATGCCTTGCTGTTCAAAAAGCGAAATGATTGCGTTTAATGTTGTTGTTTTCCCTGTACCCGGCCCGCCGGTCAAAATCATAAAGCCCTTTGAAAGTGCCTCGTTAATCGCCTTTCTCTGGAGCGTCTGATACTTTATGCCATTTTGTTTTTCATCAATATCTATCACTTCGTCGAAATCAATTTTGTTGTTGAAAAGATTGTTTCTCATATATGAAATTCTCGCCGAAATAAAATTTTCTGCGACATAATATTCTCTGAGATAAATATACTTTCTATCTTTTTTCGTGTATTCAACAAGATTCTGACTGTCAATTTCCTCCATTAAGACCTTTTTAAAAAGCTCCTTTTCAATCTGAAGCAGCGAGCAAGACTTGTCCAGCAATTTATCATAAGGGAGACAGCAGTGCCCTGAATATGTATTTTCGACCAGAACGCAGGTTATCCCAGCCCTTATTCTATCCGAGCTATCCCTTGAAATTGATAAATCCTCCGCGATTTCTTCAGCCTTTAAAAACGGCAGCTCAATCCCAAAGCCGCATAGAACATAAGGATTTGCGTTAATCATTTCAAGTATATTTTTTCCGAAATACTTCCATGCGCTCACCCCATAGGACGGAGCGATAGCATACTTTGAGAGAGTCATCATCAGCGAGCGAATCCCAAAAACGTTCTTAAATTCAACAATTATATTCTTGCTCTTTTTTGGGGTAATCCCATCAACCTCAGTCAGCCTTTCAGGCTCGTTTTCGAGAACGTCAAGTGTGCTTGCACCAAAGTGCTTCACAATTTTTTTCGCAAGAACCGGCCCTATCCCTTTGATAGCACCACTAGCCAGATATTTTTGGATTGCCGAGGCGGTTGTAGGCAAAGCTCGCTCGCACAAATGCGCCTTGAACTGTGTGCCAAATTTCTGATGATTTATGTATTCACCCGTCAGGCGAAGCTCCTCACCCTCGTCAACGTTGCCGATTTCACCCACAACCGTCACAGGCTCGCCGCCGACATCAAGTGTCAGGACAGCAAATCCGTTAGCTTCATTTTTATATATTACTGAATCGACTGAGCCTTCTATATGATAAAGCTGTTTTTCCTGCATCCTTGTCATCCTTTTAATTCTATTTTTGAATCATTTCGCAAAAAATATCCGGATTTTTTATAAAGCTTTCCAGCTCGCTCGGCTTGCACATATTAACCGGTTCATATTCCTCACAGAGCTTCTCGCATATTTTATATGTTTCATCTGGGCAATCCAGAGTAACAAGAAGTATATTGTAGCTGATATAGTTATCCCAGTTTTTGCTCCACAAAATACTTCTGACAGTAAATTCGATATCGTCCATTTTCCCGCTAACCGGTATAAGCGTCACAATGCAGGACATTCTCACTCTTTTTGTCAGAAAAGCTGTTGTTATAAGCTTGATTAAACAAACAATAAGCAAAACAGACCCTATTATTATAATTGAATAAATTAATGGCTCCATACTTACTCCTCCTCATCATAAATTTTCCTATAATACAATTTATGATACAAAAACAAAAAGGTGAAGAATTTCGCCATTATTTTTTTCTTATTTTAATTTTACACTTTTTTTGCGGGAATTTCAATAAAAAATAAAAGGTACTCTTTCGAGCACCTTTTAATATTTTAGTTATTTTTTTTAGCCTCAAGGTCAGCAATCGCATCTTTCCTTGAAAGATTGATTCTTCCCTGCTTGTCGATTTCAATAACCTTAACGATTATCTCATCGCCGACTGAAACAACGTCGCTAACCTTTTCAACTCTGGCATTGTCTAGCTTTGAAATGTGAACGAGTCCGTCCTTGCCCGGAGCAATTTCAACAAATGCACCGAAGTCCATCAGTCTGACAACCTTGCCCTTATAAATTGCACCAACCTCAGGGTCGTTCCCGATTGTATTGACTATCTGAAGCGCCTTATTAACCTTTTCTAAATCAACGCCGGAGATAAATACGTTTCCGTCATCTGTAATATCAATCTTACATTCATTTTCAGCAGAAATCTTTTGAATTACCTTTCCGCCCTGACCGATAACCTCACGAATCTTATCAACTGCAATTTTAGTCTGAAGCATTTTTGGAGCATAGGTTCCGACAGTTTCACGAGGCTTTGGAATCGCCTTCAGCATAATGTCATCAAGAATATATAGGCGGGCTTTTCTTGTTGTTTCGAAAGCCTCCTTGATAATATCCATAGTCAGACCGTCAACCTTGATATCAACCTGAATAGCAGTGATTCCGTTGTGTGTTCCGCCAACCTTAAAGTCCATATCGCCATAGAAATCCTCAAGACCTTGAATATCAATCATTGTCATCCATCTGTCGCCCTCTGTGATTAGTCCACATGAGATACCGGCAACAGGCGCCTTTATTGGAACACCGGCGTCCATTAGAGCAAGGGTTGAGCCACAGATTGAGCCTTGTGAGGTTGAACCATTTGAAGATAGAACCTCTGACACGAGTCTGTAAGCGTATGGGAATTCCTCAACTGAAGGGATAACCGGCTCTAATGCTCTTTCAGCAAGTGCACCATGCCCGATTTCACGACGTCCAGGGCCTCTTGAAGGCTTCGTTTCACCAACAGAATAGGATGGGAAGTTATAGTGGTGCATATATCTCTTTGTATCTTCTTCGTCAAGTCCGTCAATACGCTGTGCATCACTCACAGGGCCGAGAGTTGCAATTGTGAGAACCTGAGTTTGTCCTCTTGTGAACATACCTGAGCCGTGAACTCTTGGAAGCAAGCCAACTTCAGCAGCGAGAGGTCTGATTTGGTCAAGCTTTCTTCCGTCAACACGCTTGCCCTCATCTAGAAGCCATCTGCGAACAATCTTCTTTTGAATTTTATATATACATTCGTCAATCATATACGCTTTGTCAGCGTATACTTCATCAAATTTAGCGTGAATAGCATCCTTAATCGGCTGAAGTCTGGCTTCACGAACATTTTTATCATCTGTGTCCAAAGCAATTTTAACATCAGCAGCACAGAAATTATAAATTTCAGTGAACATTTCCTCAGGGATATCCTGTGACTCAAAGCTGAACTTTGGCTTCCCTATTTCATCCTTAATTTTGTTAATGAATGCTACAATCTTCTTGATTTCGTCATGGCCTTTTTCAATTGCTTTAAGCATAACATCGTCCGGAACCTGATTAGCACCGGCTTCAATCATTACGATTTTTTCCATTGATGCAGCAACAATAAGGTTCAAATCATTCTTCCCTCTTTGTTCAAGAGTTGGATTTAAAACAATTTCCCCATCAACAAGGCCGACACTTATTCCGCCGATTGGACCGTTCCATGGTATATCTGATATTGAAATAGCAATTGATGTTGCAATCATTCCGGCGATTTCCGGTGAATTATCCGGGTCAACAGCCATGACTGTCATGACAACAGATACATCATTTCTCATATCCTTTGGGAAAAGTGGTCTGATAGGACGGTCAACAACTCGAGAGGTCAGGATAGCCTTTTCTGTTGGCTTGCCTTCTCTTTTCATGAATGACCCCGGAATTTTTCCAACAGAATATAGTCTTTCTTCATAGTCAACTGATAGTGGGAAGAAATCTATCCCTTCTCTTGGCTTTGCACTTGCTGTAACGTTTGCCATTACTACTGTTTCGCCATAACGAACCCAGCATGAGCCGTTTGAAAGCTCACACATTTTCCCTGTTTCTACTGTTAATTCTCTTCCTGCGAAAGTTGTTGTAAACGTTTTAAAATTTTCGAACATATAACTGCCTCCTGTTTTTTATTTGGTAGCAGTTTTAGCAATAAATCCTAGAACCGATAAGGTTGTACGATTTAATGCTAAAAAAAATCAGCTACCATTTTTAATGGTTACAAAATAATATGCCAAAAGGCAGAAAGGATTTTTAACCCTGACTGCCCTTTTTAACACATAATTACTTACGGATACCTAGCTTTTCAATGATTGAACGATATCTGTTGATATCCTTCTTCATTAGATAGTTTAAAAGATTACGTCTGTGACCAACCATTTTCAGAAGTCCTCTTCTTGAGTGATGGTCCTTTGAATGAGTCTTTAGGTGACCTGTCAAATCGTTAATTCTCTTTGTTAGAATTGCAATCTGAACTTCAGGAGAACCTGTGTCGCCCTCGTGGGTTGCGTTAGCTTCGATAACCGCTGTTTTTTCTTCTTTTAATAGCATGAATACTCCACCTCTTTAAAATATTTGCCGTCGTCATAGCAGATGGTAGGTTGACTTCCCTTTTAAAAGGCTGAATCCATAAGCCAAGGCGTGGCATAACTTTTGTATTATATCATATAAAACCACGATTGTAAAGTGTTTTTATTATAATATTTACTTGATTACTTATTTGCTTTAAGCTTTGACGCTGTCAGAGTGTTTTCCAATAGCATTGCTCTGGTCATAAGCCCAACTCCACCCGGAACAGGAGTTATGTATCCCGCCACCTCGCCGACACTGTCATAGTCAACGTCGCCACATAGCTTCCCGTCATCTAGCCTGTTCATTCCGACATCAATAACAACTGCTCCCTCTTTAACCATATCGGCTGTAATAAGCTTCGCCACACCAACCGCGGCAACAAGAATGTCCGCTTTCTTGCAGGTTTCTTTTAAGTCCTTTGTTTTTGAGTGGCAGATTGTAACCGTCCCGCTTTCATGTAAAAGAAGCATTGACATCGGCTTCCCGACGATATTACTTCTTCCCACAACGACACACTCCTTCCCCGAAATCGAAACACCCGTGCTCTTTATCATTTCCATAACACCGGCAGGAGTGCAGGGCAGAAAGCGATAATCCCCAATCATTATCTTGCCCACATTAATAGGATGAAATGCGTCAACATCCTTATCCGGATTGATTGCATTGAGGACGGCCTTTTCGTCAAGGTGCTTCGGGAGCGGAAGCTGACAAAGTATCCCGTCGACCTTTTCATCATTGTTGAGCTTTTCAACAAGCTCCATCAGCTCAGCTTGGGTTGTGCTTTCCGGCAGAGCAAACTCATAGGATGCAATCCCAACCTCCTCGCAGTCCTTTTTCTTCCCGTTGACATACACTCTTGAGGCTGGATTTTCGCCGACGATAATTACTGCCAGTCCAACACTTATATTTTTTTCTTTCAGGAGCGAAACCTCAGCCCTTACTCTTTCCTTAACCTGTGCTGAAACTTCCTTCCCGCTTATTAATTTAGCTGTTGACATCGTCTGTATCCCCATCTCCATCTGTATCTATATCATCTGAAAAAGCTTCAGCAGCAGCATCGGCATCATTATGTTCAGCATCCTCAGAAAGCTGTTTCATATCAACCTCGTCATCATCTAGAACTTCTTTTTTCTTCTCGGCAGGCTCGTCAAAGGCATTATCAATTTCCTTAGCCATATCAACCTTTGCCTTTGATTTTGACTTTTTAAGAGAATTATCATATTCTTCAATCTGCTTAATTGAATCCTCAGTTTCATAGAAGAATTTATAGCCACCGTTTCGCTTAATCCTGAGTCTAATTGTGAGGATAATTATCAGCGATGCGGCAACACAGCAGGCAGCGAGAACCTGTGACACTCTGATTCCTGTTCCTGAGACATAGAGACTGTCTGTTCTCAGACCTTCGATGAGCATTCTTCCAAAGCCATACCAGCCAAGATACATGAAGAATATTTCACCGTCGAATTTCCTGTGCTTCATATAAATACTTAATAAAACAAAGCCTAAAATGCACCATAGTGACTCGTATAAAAATGTAGGATGAGCGAGCAATGCCGACTGCTCAAGTCCTGGGAACTGTCTCCCCAAATCTGCCATAATATTAGCACTTGTCATTCCCCATGGGAGATTTGTAGGGGCGCCATACGCCTCCATATTCATAAAGTTGCCCCATCTTCCTATCGCCTGACCTATTAAAAAGCCCATTGCCGCAATATCAAATAAAGGAAGCAGCTTGATTTTTCTCCATCTGGCTATCACGCCGGCTGTCAGCAAGGCACCGATTAGCCCGCCGTAAATCGCAAGCCCACCGTCACGGATACTGAATATTGCCGCCCAGTCAATCTTCCCGTCGATTACATAAGTTGACCAGCTGAATACCACATAATATATTCTGGCGAAAATAACAGCGCCGACAACGCCGCCGATTATTGCGTCTGTTGCTCTGTCCGGGTTAATCCCAAATTTTCTGAACTTTCTAAAGCCATAGATTACCGCAAGCAATAACCCCAACGCAATTAAAAATCCATACCAGTAAATTGCGAAATCTGTCCCCGGGATTTTGAACATAATTTTGTCAAGTGTTATCCCGTTAGTGAAAATGTTGTCATGCCCTAAGTTCGGGAAAAATACTTTATGTGGGTTTTGCTGAATAGTGTTCATAATAGCATCTGTCATCTTAAACTCTCCTCTTAATTAGCTTCAATTATTGAAATAGAAGCCTTTTTTGTGTCAAATAAATCATGCAACTTGCTGGAAACTTCCTCAAAAGAAATACTCGCCAGAACCTCGACAGTTTCAAAAGCGTCCACTCCGATAAAATGTGAATTAATCATCATTGACGCACAAGCCTCAACATTATTGAAGCTTCTGATTAGCTGCCCGTACTTGGATTTTTTAACGATTTCAAATGTCTCCCTATCCAGTCCTTCATTTTTAACTCTTTCAATTTCGGCAATAACTCTGGCTAAAACCTCTCTTGGATTTTTCGACTCTCCGCCTAAAATGTTTGCAAAATACCCATCACCGCTAAATACCTCTGATGAAAAGCTGGAGTTAATCAAGCCCTCGTCAAAAAGCTGTTTATACAAAGGCGATGTGCTCCCTGAGATTAGTGATAGAAGAATGCTCGCTTCCATTTCTGCCCTTATGGCATCCTTTTCTCTGACCGGCTTCGCTTTAAATCCAATATTAAAAAGTGGTGTCCCCACCGGAAGCTTTTGAACAACCTCGGGCAAATGTATCTCTTCTGGCTCGTCCTCAAATTCAGTTTCAAGCTGAATATCCTCGCTGTGCTTCAAAAGCCTGTCAGCGATTTCTAATACCTCATCGACATCACAGTTCCCAGCTATAGACAATACCATATTGTTTAGATTATAAAAAGTATGATAGCATCTATAAAGTAAATCCGCATCAATTTTCGCAATGCTTTCAACCGTCCCCGCAATATCGATTTTAACAGGATGATTGAAAAACATGCCGTTTAGTAGATTGAAAAATACTCGCCAGTCAGGGTTATCGTCGCACATCTTAATCTCCTGCCCGATGATACCTTGCTCCTTATTGACTGTTGCATCGGTGAAATACGGCTTTTGAACAAAGGATAGCAGAATTTCAAGAGATTCTTTATAATTATCGCTGCAGCTGAACAGGTAGCAGGTTTTATCAAAGGAGGTATAGGCATTTGCATTCGCACCCGTTTTTGCATAAAGCTCAAAAACGTCACAATCCTCATTTTCAAAAAGCTTATGCTCCAGAAAATGAGCAATCCCTTCAGGAACATTGACAAAATCTTCTTCTCTGTTAGTTTTAAAGCGAGTATTAATCGAGCCGTATTTTGTCCCGAAAAGTGCTTCGGTTGTCGAAAAATTCTCCATTGGCCACACAAGGATATCCAGCCCTGACGGATGCTTAATCTTATAGTATCTTTCGCCTGTTCTGGCATTTTGAATTATTTGCTTTTTTGTTTCCATTACTCCTGAGCCTCCTTATCCAAACCCTGCATAACATAAATTGTATCAAGCTTTAAAGCGCCCGCTGATTTTATAATATCTTCTCTTGTGATTTTGTTCAGCTCGACAATCGCCTGTTCAGGTGTATAATAGGTTTCTCTAATTGTCTGAATGAAATACCAGCTAGAGAGGTCACTCGCCGTATCGTAATTTGATTTATAATCGCCCGAAATGCTTAGTATCGCATTTTTCATCTCATCGTCTGTGAAATCTCCCTTGGCGAGCGACTTGACCTGATTGATTATTTCTTCCTTAGCCTTAGGGATGTTATTTTTCTCGACACCACTGTCGATAATGAGAACGCCCTTCCCCTCAACATACCCCGCCGCACAATAATAGCATAGACTAAACTTTTCACGGACATTGACAAAAAGCTTTGAAAAAGCTGTTCCGCCAAGCATTGTTGACATTAATCTGTTAGCGTATAGATTATCATTATGCGATTTAAAAGCCATGACCATTTTGCACTGATTGACGTCAAGACTTTCACTAACCTCTGCTATTTCATTTTTAATAGTGCTGTAATTTTGGAAGGAATTTTTCACACTATTTCTGCTTATCGATAAAAATGCTTTAGTCAGCTTCTCTCTTGCAATATCTAGATTCCCGCCGCCCACATAGGAAATTTCAATCTGAGAGGTGCTTAAAAGCCTCTTGTATGCTTCATAGGTTTTTTGTGGATTAATGCTTTCCGCTCCGCTTTTTGTCCCGTATGAAGTGATTGACGACGGCTCATTCTTGTATATAGTAGCGTTCGAACGAATAATTGCATAGGTTCTTTTATCGTTAATTTCGGCTTCGATTCCGTCGATTAGCTCTTGCTTCCTCAGATTAAAATCCTTCGCCGCAAAGCCATTGTCTTCAATAATTGGCTTGAAAATACAATCAAGAAGTATATCCGTTAACTCTGATGTCAGCTTCTCGCCATTCAGTGCATATTCATCACATATACAGCTGGCTGAAATGCCGACCACCTGATTGTCAGCTAATTTATGATTTAAGGTTGACAAACCCGCACCGTATAAACCTGAAAGCTTTTTTGTAAGCTCAGTTCTCGTCCTGAAGGTGCTGTTTGAAGTGATTAATAGATTAGGAATAATAGCATATTCTGACACAGTCGAAGCATCCAGTTTCGAGATAAGCCTGATATAAATACTATTCGATTTAAACTTGGGGTCAATGATTGTTGTGAGATTAATGCCTTCTGAGATTTTTTCCCGATTGATTTCCATTGTCATTAAAACAACTCCTTATATATCATAACACTTTATTATTATAGCATAATAAATTTCAAAATTCTAGTTCACATACAAATTTTACTTAAAATACAATTAAATATATTGTAACCAAAAAGCAAGCTGACAATTACAAAATCGTCAGCTTATCAGCAAATATTTTTAAGTTATATCCGGTATATACTCTTCATTTTCAAGCGCATAATCAAGAACCTTCCCGTAAAAATCAATCGGGTTTTTAAGAATTTTTTCTTTTATCAGCTTTGCCTGCTCCAAGTCGGGCGCAAAAAGCTGCAAATTCATCAGAATTATATCATTATCCTTACAGCTGCACTCAATTGCATAGCCTTTTTTAACCTCGAAAATTTCGCAAATGACGTCCTGTTCAAGCTTTAGCTTCGCAAAAAGCTTCATCCCGGTTACCAAAATTTTATCTCTGAAGGATTTCGGGACAATAGTCTTAAAAGAATCTGCCCCTTCCTTCCCCATTTCAGACAAAATATAGTACTCCACGCCTTCAATGCTCTCAATTTTGATTGTTCCCGCTTCAAGCATTGCGGTTATCGCTTCTGTATAGTTAAAATAGTTCACAATGCCGCCAGAGGTTGCAATTTCAGTGAGCTGGTTCGGTGTAACAGGTCGGTTAATCTGATTCAAAAAAAAGCATATAAGAATTTTCACAGCATAAGAGTCTTTTAGCGAAAGCATCTGCGGGGTTATGAATTTTTCAAAGCTGTCCATCAAGACCTCCTAGAAATTTGGGTAATTAAGCATATTTGAAAGCAAGGCAATGTTCACAGCCGCCTCAACGCAAGGGACAGCTCGCGGAACAACACAAGGGTCGTGTCTCCCCTTAATATTAATTATATCATTTTTCATCGAGCTATAATCAATAGTTTCCTGAGGCTGAGCGATTGACGGAGTAGGCTTGAATGCAACCTTCAAGGTTATCGGCATTCCCGAAGAAATTCCACCCAAAATACCCCCGTGGTAATTCGTTTTTGTGAGAACATGACCGTGCTCATCAACATAAAACTCGTCGTTGTTTTCGCTTCCGAGCATTTTTGAGCAATTAAAGCCGGCACCAAATTCCAAGCCTTTTACAGCCGGAATTCCAAAAATCAGCGAAGCAATATTATTCTCAAGCCCGTCAAAAATAGGCGAACCAATACCAGCCGGAACATTAATTGAACAGCATTCAACAACACCGCCGAGAGAATCAAGAACCTCCCTCGCCTTTTCAATATCGCGAATCATCTGCTCGCCCTTTTTATCGTTTATTACAGGGAAATCCTTTTTTCTAAGCGAAATTATTTCTTCTCTGGTAACGGAGGTTACATTAAAAGGGGTGTCATTTATGTTATGTATTGATGAAATATGCGCCCCGGTATATATCCCACGTCTTTCAAGAATTTGTGCACAAACAGCGCCGGCAAAAACAAGCGGAGCAGTCAGTCGCCCTGAAAAATGCCCGCCGCCACGAACGTCATTAAAGCCCTTATATCTTATTGCGCCGGTATAATCTGCGTGACCAGGGCGAGCCAGCTTTGAAATATTTGAATAATCCTGAGAGTGAGTGTCTTCATTAGGAATAAAAGCGCACAAGGGTGTCCCCGTTGTTTTGTTGTTAAGAAGCCCTGACATAATCTGAGGCATATCTTTTTCACGGCGCTGGGTCGAAGTCTTATCCTTTTTCGGGGCACGTCTAGCCAAAAATGCCATTACTTCATCTAGGTTGACATATTCACCAGCCGGCAGCTTATCAATTACAACACCAATCGCGGGGCCGTGAGATTCGCCAAAAATAGATACGCTGAGGTTATTATTCCATATTGATGACATTAAATTCTCCTCCAAGCTTTTTGTAATCCTCGAAAAAATTCGGGTATGATTTCTCAACACATTTTGCGTTTAAAATTGTCAAGGGCTTTGTGCATCTTGTAGCCGCAATCGCCATTGACATAGCAATCCTGTGGTCGTTAAAGCTGTCAACAGTTCCGCCATTAAAGGACTTCACACCGGTAATAATTAACTTGTCCGCTTCTGCTATAACATTCCCGCCAATCTCGTTGATACATTTTGATATTGAAGCAAGCCTGTCGCTTTCCTTAATCCTGAGTCGGGCAACATTGAAAATCTCAGAGGTTCCCTCGCAGAAGGACGCTAAAACTGTCAGAATCGGAACAATGTCAGGGATATCAGAAGCATCAATCTTAAATGGCTTTAACAAATTTGTATTTTTATTATAACCTATTGAGGAAATAATTTCAATGATTTTCTTGTCCCCTTGGAAACTTTGCTCAAAAATATTCAAAATTTGTATATTATTACCAATAGCGCTAGCCACATAGAAGAATGCTGCCTGTGAAAAATCGCCCTCGACGCTTGTGTCACATGGCTTGTACACTTGATTCCCTTTAATAAAATATCCATTTTCATTTTCGACAATTTCAACGCCGAATTTACTTAAACAGTCAATTGTTATGTCAACATAAGGCTTAGATTGGAGCTTTGAGGTGAGAATTATTTGTGAATTACCATTTAAAAGCGGAAGAGCGAACAATAATCCCGTGATGAACTGGGAGCTTATCCCGCCGTCGATGATGAACTCACCCGCCGATAATCCCCCGCTCACGGAAAAAGGCATTGTGTTGTTGTAATTAAAGGTCACGCCGTTTTTTGTTAATTCTAACAGGTATGGTGTGATTGGTCTTTCGGGGAGCTTCCCCTCACCAAAAAACTCGGTATTTATCCCGAGTGCCGTAACAATAGGAATTATAAACCGAAGTGTTGAGCCTGACTCATTACAGTTTATTTTTGCTGTGCTATTAACAATATCAATACCGTTAATTGTGGCAACATCAGCATTTATATTTATTTTTGCGCCTATTGCCTCAAGAGCCGAAATCGTCGCAATAATATCCTTTGAGAGTGAAATATTGCTCACCCTTGAGGTTCCCTTTGCGAGAGCTGAACAAATTAACAGCCTGTGCGCCTGACTTTTTGACGGCGGAGCGATGACACTGCCCTTTAAAAGCTTTGGTGTGATTTCAACGTTATACATTTTCAACCTCCATAAGCTTATAAAAATCCTTGATTGAAAGCTTTATGATTTCGCTTTTCCCGATATCATCGCAAACAATTATGTTTATGTTTTCGCTCTCGCGCTTTTTATCGTTTAGACAATAGCCAATCAGCTTTGAAACAGGGATGTCTGTCTTTGTCGGAAGTCCGTATTTTTCAAGGCATTTTATTAGGACTTCAGTTGTCCCTTTTTTGGTTAGCTTAGCCTTTTCAGTGTAATCGGACATAATGCACATCCCTATAGCCACAGCCTGACCGTGAGAAATCCCGTCGAAGTTATAATGCTTTTCAATTGCGTGTCCTATTGTGTGCCCGAAATTCAAGAGCATTCTCTCCCCTTTGTCGAACTCATCAGCCTCGACAACGGATTTTTTTATATTGATACATTCGACTATAACCTGTTCTAAATTCATGTCAGCTGGATTTTCAGCTAGAGTGTTGAAAAGACTTTCGCTTCTTATCATTCCGTATTTGATTATTTCAGCCATTCCGTCAGAAAAAATCTCTTTTGAAAGGGTTTTGATTGTTGATAAATCGCATATTACGCATAAAGGCTGCTTGAACGCGCCGACGAGGTTCTTCCCGTTTGAAATGTTCACTGCCGTTTTCCCGCCGATTGCTGAGTCGGTTTGCGCTAAAAGTGTGGTTGGAATTTGTACCACATCCATGCCGCGAAGGTATGTAGCGGCGGCGAAGCCCGTCAGGTCGCCGACTACCCCGCCACCGAGCGCAATAATAAGGTCGGAACGAGTTATCCTCATATCTGTTAAAAATTCATAAAGCTTTATCAATACTTCATGCGATTTGCTTTTTTCGCCGTTTTGAAATACAAATGTTTCAGCTGATATATTCGACATTTTTAATGAATTTATAACCCTTTCTGAATACAGCGCCCCGACAATATTATCTGTAACAATTACTGCCCTTTTCGACCTTGAAACCTTTGATATGATTTCGCCAGTTTTTTCAAGCAAGCCCTCTCCAACCATAATTTCGTATTTTGTCATTGCGTTCATTGTGATTGTCTGCATAATATTTTTCCCTTTCGAGTTTTATTGACAAAGCTTTTTCCCTGAGAATTCTGCCTGTGCCTTAATCTTTTTCATTACATCGGAAAATTGTGCCGGTGTGAGAGATTGTGCCCCGTCTGAAAGCGCATTTTTAGGGTCGTTGTGGACTTCAATTATGAGAGCGTCAGCTCCGCACACTATTGAAGCGAGCGAAAGCGGCTCAACGAGTGAGGTCAGCCCTGTCGCATGGCTCGGGTCAACAACAATAGGTAGGTGTGAAAGCTGTTTTAAAAGCGGAACCGCTGATATATCAAGTGTGTTTCTTGTTTTTGGCTCAAAGGTTCTTATCCCTCTTTCGCAAAGGATTATATTCTGGTTGCCCCCTGCCGAAATATATTCAGCCGACATCAAAAGCTCCTCAAGTGTATTCGCAAGCCCTCTTTTTAAAAGAATTGGCTTATTGCTGTGACCTAGCTCCTTGAGCATTTCAAAATTCTGCATATTTCTTGCACCAACTTGAATTATATCAACGTCAGAAAATAAGTCGAGGTGAGAAAGGCTCATAATTTCAGTAACAATAGGAAGTCCGGTTATCTTTTTCGCTTGCAGCAAAAGCTCTATTCCGTCAGCACGAAGCCCCTGAAAGGCATATGGCGAGGTCCTCGGCTTGAATGCGCCGCCACGAAGCATCGTCGCACCGGCTTCCTTCACAGCAATAGCCGTCGTAATAATTTGCTCCTCGCTTTCGACTGAACAAGGTCCGGCGATGACATTAAGTGTTCCGCCGCCGATTTGCTTTCCGTCAACATTAATTATTGTATCATCAGGGTGAAATTTTCGGTTTGTATTTTTAAACGGCTCCTGAATACGCTGAACATTTTCAACAATTTCCTTAGCTTTTACATTTTCAATATCAATTTTTGAGGTGTCGCCGATTAAACCCAGAATGGTCTTTTGTGTTCCGTTTACAACGTTCACCTTAACGTCGAAATTATTTAACCAGTTCACCATTTCGTCTAGCTGTGCCGGGGTTGCATTTTGTTTTAAAATTACAATCATTTCATTAACCTCCATATTTTATTTTGAACTTGTCGTGTAACCGTGCACAATTACAGAAAATGCAAATAAAAAAGTTCGTAGCTTTTTTTAAAAGCTACGAACTATTACAAGCATATAAAGGATATATTATCCAACTAAACTTGCCGTTGTAGCTTTCCCATATCTAAAAAACTCGAAGCCAAAATAAAAGCTCAAGCTAAAAAAGTATGTAAAGCTAAATGCAAGTGAAAGTATTAGCATAATGTTTTCCCTTTCAAATTCTTTAAAGTAAATATACGCTAATTTAATCATTTTGTCAATACTTTTTCTAAATATTTGTATAAATCAACAAAATATACTTCATGCTAAAATTACTAAGCATTCTTATTATATTTTTTTGATTTTTGCGAAGTTCGCCATTATCTTTTTTGTTCCCTTTGTGTCAAAGGCGACCTCAAGCATTGTATCATTTGACATTTTTGTTGAAACCAAAACTGTCCCCTCGCCAAAAATATTATGAGAAACTCTATCCCCGGCTGAAAAATCAATATTATTAGTAGTATGTTTTTCCGCCTTCTTTTTGTTGGCGAGCTGAGCCTGTAAGGAAATATTCGTCGGGGCGGTAATTCCGTTATCGGAAAAGCCGTTTGACCTCTGAATTTGCTGTTGCTGGTGATTTAAGTAATCGGTTGGAAGCTCCTTAATGAACCTCGAAGGACGATTTCTGTTTGTATTTCCAAAAAGCATACGCTCAACCGAATGAGTCAGGTGAAGATTTTGCTTCGCTCTTGTGATAGCAACATATGCAAGGCGTCTTTCTTCCTCAATATCCGCTTCACTATCCATGCTCCTCGCGCTCGGGAATATATTTTCTTCCATCCCGACAACAAAAACGTTCGGGAATTCAAGCCCTTTAGCCGCGTGCATCGTCATCATGACAACATAATCAGCGTTTTCGTCAAGCTGGTCTATATCAGTATAAAGTGCAACCTCCTCTAAAAAGCCTGAAAGTGACGGCTCCTCCGCTTCTTCAGAATATTTCACCATAGAGGTTTTAAGCTCGTTGATGTTTTCAAGGCGCATTACGCCCTCGTCACCAAGCTCTTTCATATACTTACCATAGCCTGTTTTGACCAGCAAAATGTCAAGAAGCTCGTTAAGTGGCTTCTCACTGGCAATTTCAGTCAGATTGTCAATCATTTCAGCAAATTCAGTGAGCGATTTTGATTTTTTAACGAGAGGAGCATAGCTTGGAGACTCTCTTAAAACCTCGATGGGAGTAACCCCTAAGTCCGATGTGATTTGTTCAAACACCGTAATAGTAGCGGACCCGATGCCACGCTTCGGCTCATTGATTATTCTTTTTAGCCTTAGCATATCAGCCGGATTATTGATAACAGAAAGATAAGCAATCATATCCCTTATTTCTTTTCTGTCATAGAACTTTTGTCCGCCAAAAATCTTATATGGTATCCCGCTGGCAATTAAAGCACGTTCTATTGAATTTGACTGTGCATTCATTCTGTATAAAACGGCGTTGTCATTATACCTCCCGCCATTTTTAATATGCTCTAAAATATTGTCAGCAATGTATTTCGCCTCACCCGATTCGTTAGCAGCCTTAAAGACAGTGACAAGACTCCCGTCGCCGCTTGAAGTCCAGAGGTTTTTCCCTTTTCTCCCCTGATTATTTTTAATCAGCTCATTAGCAACTGTAAGAATATTTTGTGTCGAACGATAATTCTGCTCAAGGCGGATTACCTTAGCGTTATCAAACTGTTCCTCAAAAGAGAGGATATTCTCGATTGTTGCACCTCTGAATTTATAAATACTCTGGTCATCATCCCCGACGACACATAGATTCTCATGCTTTGAGGATAACATGCAGACCAGCTTATACTGAACCTGATTTGTGTCCTGATATTCGTCAACAAGAACATATTTATACAAATTCTGATAATGGCTCAATACGTCCGGGCATTCTTCAAAAAGTCTGACAGTCAGATTAATAATATCGTCAAAGTCAACGGCATTGGCGGCGAAAAGCTTCTGCTGATAAAGCTTATATATTTTTGCAATAACCAGCTTTCTGTAATCGCCCGAGGCTGAAGCCTCATACATTTTCGGCGTAATCATAAAATCCTTCTGTCGGCTGATTTCACCTTGAATTGATTTCGGCGGGAACATTTTCTCGGCAACCTCAAGCTCCTCAAGACAGGATTTTATTACCCTTTGAGTATCATCTGAGTCATATATCGTGAAGCTGGATTTATATCCGATTCTCTCAATCTCTCGTCTGAGTATTCGAGCGCACGTTGAATGAAAGGTCGCCGCCATTATGCCTTGTGATTTTTCGCCAAGCATTTTTTCAAGTCTGTCCTTTAATTCCCCAGCCGCTTTGTTTGTAAAAGTGATTGCTAATATATTCCATGGATTGACACATTCCGTTGAAATAACATCCTTTAATCTTTCGCTGTCGCTTTCCTCCCCGTCTGCATATCCCTTTAAAAACTCTATATCTTCAGCTGAAAAGTTGTTTCTTGTGCAATTATAAGCATCGCCGAAATAAACCATATTAGCAATTCTGTTAACTAATACTGTTGTCTTTCCGCTTCCGGCCCCGGCTAAAATTAGAAGTGGGCCTTTTATTGTTAAAACAGCTTCCAATTGATTTTCATTCATTCTTGTGAAATATTTTCTTAAAGCATTTCTTTTTAAAGCTTGAATATCAATATTACTCATTTATCTTGCTCCATTCAAAAAATTCTAAAAACATTATAGCATAAATCTGAATAATTTAAAAGCCGTTTTATTACGATTTTTTAATTCCATGATTAGCATTACTTTTTGTTTTGAATCTATTGTTCATTTTAACTATAGAATATATGGAAAATATATTGTATAATAAAAATAATATATCCGAAAGGAGATTTTCATGAAGATTGATTCTAGAAGGAAATATAGGACAATCACCTTATACGTCTTGGTTATTATTGCTATAAGCTTATTAATGATTGTTGCAATATTCAAATTTGACAAGCTTCTTTTGTTTTTTGGGAAAATTATTAGTGTTCTCATGCCTGTCATATGGGGATTCGTTATTGCTTATCTTTTAAACCCTTTAATGAAAACTTTTGATAGGTTGTTGATAAGAATTATTAAAAAGGATAAGAATAGGCGACTCAGGCGAGGGCTCTCTGTCACACTAACGATGATGATTATGCTTTTAGGGTTAGGCACACTTGTTTATTTCATTGTCCCTCAGCTGGCGATTACTATGAAGCTGCTTTTGGACAGTCTCCCTAAAAATATGTCGTCAATTCAAAAATGGTTTGACAATCTCCTTGAAAACAATCCATCTCTAAAAGGTTTTATATCGAATCAATTCGTTAATATTTCTAATTACCTTGAAGGAGTCGCAACTAAATTTCAGCCTGTGCTAAGCGATTTTATTTCTGATTTTACTGTTGGCGTATTTCGATTAATTATTGCTTTGAAGGACTTTTTAATTGGAATTGTTGTTGCTGTTTACTTTTTACTTGGGAAGGAAAAGCTTTTAACTCAAGCTAAGAAAATTATGCTTTCGCTTTTTCAGAAAAAAACCTGTGAACGAGCATTTAAGCTTTATCACAAATCAAATGGAATGTTTATTGGATTTCTTAGCGGTAAAATAATTGATTCTTTCATTATTGGAATTATATGCTTTATAGTAATGACAATATTCAGATTGCCTTATCCTATTTTAATCAGCGTTATTATCACTATAACAAATTTAATACCCTTCTTTGGTCCTTTTATTGGTGCAATACCAAGCGCCTTCCTAGTAATTCTTGATAACCCACATGCACTAATCCCTTTCTTGATTTTTATTGTTATTCTTCAGGTTTTCGACGGGAACATCTTAGCCCCCAGAATTTTAGGAAATTCAACCGGCCTCCCCGCTTTCTGGGTGCTGTTTTCTATTCTTGTTGGTGGTGGCTTGTTTGGTTTTGTTGGAATGATTCTCGGTGTCCCCACCTTTGGAATCTTATATGCTGTTTTTAAAACCTATGTTGAGACTAAGCTTGATGAAAAAAATCTTCCCAAAGAAACAATAGCATATTCCGGGAACATTGAGCATTTTATTTCACCAAAAAGAGCTAAGGATTCTCAGGATGTTGAAGAGATTTATGGGGATTATCTTCTTGGAAAAGATAATAAGAAATAAGTATATAAATATAAGCCACTCATAAGAGTGGCTTTTTCTATGCAAAAAAAGAATGTAAAAACCTTAGGCTTCTAAGGTTTTTACATTCAAAAAAAGGGGTTATGAAGAAAGAAACTAGCAAATTAGCCTTTAACGCTACCCAATGCTATACCACGAACGATATACTTAGATAGAAATAAGTATACTAGTGCAACAGGAATAATAGAAACAAATATTAATCCATAAACTTGACCTAAATCAAATTTAGCAAAATCCGCACTTCTTAGCATGGCAATAAGAATAGGTAATGTCTTCATGTCCTTCTTGTCAAGAATAAGAGCTGGTATAAAGTAGTTGTTCCATGCCCCTGTAAAAGCAAATATCGCCTGAACAGCAATAGCTGGCTTCAATATTGGAAATACAATTCTGTTGAAGGTATAAAATTCATTTGAACCGTCAATTCTAGCAGCCTCGATTATTTCAAGAGGCAATGCACTCTCCATATACTGTTTCATAAAGAAGAATATAATTGGTGAAGCAATTGCTGGAATAATAAGTGGAATGAATGAGTTTAATAAATCCATATCTCTAATCATGCTAACAAATCCCAATGCAGAAACCTGGGTTGGAACAATCATAATCATTAGAATAAATGCAAAAATTGCATTTTTGAATTTAAAGGTATATGCATGAATTCCATAAGCTGTCATCGCCGAGAAGTATGTAGCTAATGCAGCTACACCAGCTGAAACAATAAAGCTGTTAAAAATACCTGTCAATACCGGAAGAGTATCATTTGAGAAAACGCTCTTCATATTAACTAAAAAAGATTTTCCTGGTAATAGAGAAAAGCCTTTTGCGATGTCTGGATGAGCTCTGGTTGTATTTATAATCAGAATATAAAAAGCAGCCAAAGATAAGACGGATAACAAAATCAATACAAAATAACAAAATATTCTATAAATTGTTAGCCCTGCATTTCCAACGCTTGAGTTTTTTTGCATACTCATTATCTTTGCCCCTTTCTATCCCTATTTGTAAATCCAAAGAAAACAATTAAGCTTAATATACCGGCAACAGCGAATAAAATTACACTGAGTGCACCAGCCATACCATAGTTTTTGCTATATAGATGGTTGTTCAAGAACATAATAAGCGTCATGCTTGTACGGTTAGGAACACCTAAGCCATTTGTTAGAATTTGTGGAACGTCAAACATCTGAAGTCCACCAATTAATGAAGTTAAAATAACATATAATAAAATAGGTCTTAATAGAGGTAGAGTTATCTTTCTAAACGCTTGTGATGATGAAGCACCATCAATTTCAGCTGCCTCATATAGCTGTGTATCAATACCCATTATGCCAGCCATTAATAATATTGTAGTATTTCCATACCACATCAAAAAGTTCATAAGCGCAACTAATCCACGGTTTCCTTCTGTTGATGCCATAATCTGAACAGTGTCAGAAGAGTGAGTGATACTCTTGATCATATCACTAATAGGACCAATATCAGAGAAAATTGACCAGAAAAGCATTGAAAAAGCAGCAGCCATTATTAAGTTTGGCATATAGATTATAGTCTTAAATACTCCTGTAGCTTTTAGCTTCAATCTTATATTTGTGAACCAAGAGGCAAGTATAAGTGAAACTACTATTTGAGGTATAAAACCTAAAAGCCACATAATCATTGTGTTAGAGAAATAAGTTACTAATGAATTATCAGTAAATAATGTCTTGAAATTTTGAATTCCTATATAATTAGGACCAACTGTATCTAAACCAACTTGGTAATTTTCAAAAAAACTATTATAAAACGTCGAAATTAGCGGCACTAAGCTGAAAATAGCATAAACTATAAAAAATGGTAAAATAAAAAATACTCCCCATTTGCCATAACTTATAATATTTTTATTATTTTTTAATTTTGACATTTAAATCACCCCTTATTTGAATCATTTCGCTCGCAAAGCAAAGTAGTGCAATTAGTATTATAGGGTGGGCATTGCCCACCCTAATAATTTAAAATATATTAGCTAGGTTTCTTTAGGTTTGGATATTTCTCAATTACTGCCTTGTAGAAGTTAGCTAAAGCAGTGTCCTTGTCAACCTTACCACTGAAGTAATCGTGGAATGATGACTGAATTGCTTCGTTACAGCCTTGGTCGTAGTTTGAAATGTTCTTCAAATCAATCTTTTCAGCTGACTTAGCGAATAGAGCGATGTGGTTCTGTCCGCCTAGGAAGTCTGATTTAAATGAGCTGCTACCGATTTCTTCCATAGCTGCCTTGTTGTTTGTGTAGTCTTGTGTATCTGTTGTGATCTTCTTCATTGTAGCTGCATCACATGTTAGTGTCTTCATGATGTCCTTAACTAGATCAGCATTATCTGTTCCAGCTGCTGCACATAGCCATGTTCCACCCCAGTAGTAAGCCTGTGGTCCTTCACATACAGCGTAGTCGCCGTAGATTCCGTTACCAACTTCTTTCTTGCCGCCGTCTTTTTCAGATGTTGCAAGTGAGTTGCCTAGAAGTGTGAAGTTAATGCCCCATGTTGAGTAGAAGAATCCGAATACTTTACCTGAAGGACCCTGGTCTTTGCCCCAAGCATCAGCCCATAGAGTTGTCTTGTTGTTGTAGCCCTTGTCTGTGTATGTCTTAGTCTGGTCAACCCACTTCATGATGTTAGCATCAATTCTGATTACGTTGTCCTTATCAACCCAAGGAGCAGTAACGTTGTTTGAGAATGTTCTGTATGAATCATCATATCCAGAAAGCATCTTGTAGCCCTTAGCAGAAGCATCAGCAGCTACCTTGTCAAAGCTTGCCCAATCCTTAAGAGCATCTTGAACCTTAACTGGGTCATCTGTTCCAAGAACGTCCTTAGCGATTGATCTACGGTAAGCAAATAGACCTGGTGTAGCCTGCCATGTAACAGCCTTTAGCTTGCCATCTTTATCTGTTGCAATAGCTTGTGTATATTTGTATTGGTTAGCAAGATCTGAATCTGTTAGCCCAATGTCACCCTTAACGTCAAGAGCGTAGCTTGTGTTAACATATTTCAAAGCGTAGTCAGCTTCGATTAGGAATAGGTCGATCTTGTCATCAGCCTTAGCTGTGCTCTGAGCCTTTAGTGATGCGTCTAGCTTGTTCTGGTAAGCATTGTTATCGTTTGGTGTGATAACAAAGTTAACTTTAACATCTGAAGGTACTTTGCCAGCCTTTTCAAAATAATCTGTAAAACGATCCTTGAACTCAGTATTCCAGCAATAAATATTTAGAACTTTTCCGCCGTTTGAGAAATCACCCTTTGAGCTTTCTTCGTTCTTCTTACAACCTGCAAACATAGTAAGAGCAAGAACTGAAGCTACTGCAATTGACAACAACTTTTTCATAATATTCCTCCTTAAATGTGCTACTCTCTCTTAGATGTAGCTTTACAATTTTTTGACAGAGCCACCTTCTAACAATTCACCTTCAACCAAAATCTGTTGTGCTAACGTTGTTTTTGGATGTTCAATGTGCTCAATCAGCCTTTCCGCCGCCTGTCTCCCGAGTTCCTTAGTATTCTGATGCAAGGTCGTTAGCTTCGGGGCCATTACCTGTGAAAGGTAAATACCGTCATAACCGACAACACTGATATCATCAGGAATCTTTAGTCCCATTTCTTCAATCACTTGGATTCCGCCAAGAATCGAAAAATCATCAGGATACATAATGCAGGTTGGAGGATTCTTGAGCGCCAGAAGTTCTCTGGTTGCTTTAACCACCGAGCCAGGATCATGGTAGTTACCGTGTTTTAAATATTCGTCAGGAACGAACATTTCAAACTTTTCACAGGTCCGATGGAAACTAGCAAGACGATTTTGAGTAACTGAAGTATCTTCACCGTATATATATGCAATTTTACTGTGACCACGGCGAATCACATAACTTATTAATTCTTTCATACCATTAACATTATCAGAGATAATAGAAGATGTGTTGTTAAAAACACAATCAATGGTAACTACAGGTATTGTACTGTTAACAAGCTCTAATACCATCGGATCCTGAAAATCAACACTGGCAATCATAACTCCATCGCAACCGCGATAGCGACAATGCTCATAGTAACTCATTCTGCCTTCCCCAATATTGTGACTGATAAAAGTTATGTCGTAACCGCGGTGCTCCGCCACAACCTTAAAACTATCAAGCACTTGAGAAAAATATTCATGAGTTAATCCGCTGTGAGTTTTGTCAACAAAAAGCACCCCTATGTTATATGTGCGGTTTGTTTTCAAGGCTCGAGCGGCTGAGTTAAAAAAATAACCCATTTGAGCGGCAGCGTCACAAATTTGCTTTCGTGTGGATTCGCCGACATCACGATGTCCATTAAGAGCTTTGCTAACCGTTGCGACTGATACGCCACAACTAGTAGCAACATCTTTCATAGAAACCATATGTACCTCCAAGGATATAACGGGACGACTAAATTAGATAAGCATTGCTTGTGCCAAATTGTTACTTAATCGTTTCACTGACATTAGTATACTGCAATAACACTAAATATACAAGTGATTTCAAAAAAAAATTGGTGCATATGCTAAATTATAGAGAGATATACAAATAGCAAGGACTTTTTTTTAGCAATTTCACATGTTTCGTTACTTTTTTGTAATTTTAGTGTTAATCGTTTTATATTTTTCCCCCAAAATGCGCTAAAATAACTAAAACAAAAACGTTTATATGTATACTATTTGTTGTGTATTTATACAAAATTTATTTTACCAATATTTTTTTATTTGTACCTATTGCATTTTTTGTGAAAATAGTATAAAGTATATATAGATTTACTTAATCGTTTCACATGTCGCATTTACGTTATTTGAGCGCTTTCTGAACTATACTGAGAAGGCGAGAATGGAGAGTTAATATGAAATTCGGTCATTTTGATGACTTAAATAGAGAATATGTCATCACCACACCACTTACCCCCCTACCATGGATTAATTATCTTGGGAGCGAAAACTTTTTTTCGTTAATATCCAACACTGCTGGTGGTTATAGCTTTTATAAGGATGCTAAGCTTTTGCGTCTTACTCGTTATCGTTACAACAACTCCTCAATGGATTCAAACGGTCGCTATTACTATATTAAAGATGGTGATACTGTCTGGAACCCAGCTTGGCAGCCTGTTCAGACCGAACTTGACGAATACAAATGCCGTCACGGCTTAGGCTACTCTGTATTTGAATCTTCTAAGAATGGTGTTTCTTCAAAATTAACCTGTTTTGTTCCGGTTGGTGAAAACTGTGAGGTTAACCAATTAGTCATAACTAACAATTCAGCTGAGAAAAAAACTCTTACTATTACTAGTATGCTTGAATTCTGTCTATGGAATGCTGTTGACGACGCTTCAAACTTCCAGAGAAACTTCTCTATCGGTGAGGTTGAAATTGAAGGCAGTGAAATTTATCACAAAACTGAATATCGTGAAAGAAGAAATCACTATGCTGTATATGCTGTAAACGCTGAAATTGATGGCTTTGATACTGACAGAGATGCTTTCTGCGGCGCATATAAGGGCTTCTCTAATGCTGAGGTTGTTTTCTCAGGTAAGGCTAAAAACAGTGTTGCCAGCGGATGGGCTCCAATCGGCTCACACAGCATCAATGCTGAGCTTGCTCCAGGCGAATCAAAGAGCTTGATTTTTGTTCTTGGATATATTGAAAATGCTGATGAAGAAAAATGGGCATCACCAAATGTTATCAATAAGGCACCTGCAAAGACAATGCTTGAAAAATTCAAGACTGATGCTCAGGTAGACGCTGCACTAAAAGCACTTAGCAATCACTGGGAAAGCTTGCTCAGCCGTTTCACTGTTAAATCAGAGGATGAAAAGCTTGACCGTATGATTAATATCTGGAATCAGTATCAATGTATGGTTACCTTTAATATGAGCAGAAGCGCCAGCTATTATGAAAGCGGCATGGGACGTGGAATGGGCTTCAGAGATTCATGTCAGGACCTTCTTGGCTTCGTTCACTTAATTCCTGAAAGAGCTCGTGAGCGTATAATTGATATTGCTTCAACTCAGTTTGAGGATGGAAGCGCATATCATCAGTATCAGCCTCTCACAAAACGCGGCAACCTCGATGTTGGCAGCGGATTTAACGATGACCCACTATGGCTAATAGCTTGTGTTACTGCTTATATCAAAGAAAGTGGCGATTTTGGCATACTTGACGAAATTGTTCCTTTTGACAACGACGAAACTAAGGCTCAAACTTTGTTTGAACACTTATTCCGCAGCTTTAATTATATTGCAACACACAAGGGTCCTCACAATCTTCCTCTTATTGGAAGAGCTGACTGGAACGACTGCTTGAATCTGAACTGCTTCTCTGCTACACCTGGCGAGAGCTTCCAGACTTGTTCAAACTTTGAAAGCGGCAAGGCAGAAAGCGTATTCATCGGCGGTATGTTCGTTAAATACGGTAATGAATTCGCTGACTTGTGCACTAAGATTGGGAAGAATGATATGGCAGCCGATGCTAAGGCAGAAGTCAAGAAGATGTATGATGCTGTTCTTGATGCCGGATGGGACGGCGAATGGTTCGTTCGTGCTTATGACGCTTTTGAAAAGCCTGTCGGCAGTAAGGTTTGTGACGAAGGTCAGATTTTCATCGAGCCACAGGGTATGTGCGTAATGGCTGGAATCGGCGTTGAAGAAGGTCATGCTGCTAAGGCGCTGAACAGCGTTAAAGAAAAGCTCGACACTAAATATGGAATTGTTTTGTTACAGCCTGCATATACAACTTATAGATTGAATCTCGGTGAGGTTTCATCATATCCTCCTGGATATAAGGAAAATGCCGGAATCTTCTGTCATAACAACCCTTGGGTTTCTTGTGCTGAAACTGTAATCGGTAACGGTAACAGAGCATTTGAAATATATAAGAAAACTTGCCCGGCTTATATTGAGGAGATAAGCGAAATTCACAGAACTGAGCCTTATGTTTACAGCCAGATGATTGCCGGTAAGGATGCTGCTCGTTTCGGTGAAGCTAAAAACAGCTGGCTAACCGGTACTGCTGCTTGGACATTTGTTAACCTTAGTCAGTTTATCCTCGGAATTGTTTCAACCTATGACGGTCTTTCAGTTAATCCTTGTATTCCAAGTGACATGAAGGGCTTCACAGCAAAAAGACTTTATCGTGGAGTTATGCACAATATTACCGTTGAAAATCCTTCCGGAGTTCAAAAGGGAGTTGCCGGCATGACTGTTGATGGAGTAAAAATCCCTGGCAATGTTATTCCATTTGATTCAAGCAAAAAGGAAGTTAATGTTGTTATCACAATGGGCTAGCCTTAATTAATGCGTTTAAATTTCTTCGTACAATAATATATTTTTGGCTGGTTGATTTAAAATCTTCCAGCCACTTTTTTTGCAACAAAAAATCACTCCCTGATATACAGGAAGTGATTTATATATATTTTCTCTATTTGATAAGCGACTTACCAGTCATTTCAGCCGGCTGTGGCAAGCCTAGAATCTGAAGCATTGTCGGTGATAAATCAGCGAGAACGCCGTCATCACGAAGCTCGCAATCCTTCCCGACAACGATAAGCGGAACAAGGTTGGTTGTGTGGGCTGTGAATGGTGAACCATCACTTTCATACATCTGGTCAGCGTTCCCGTGGTCAGCAGTAATCAGCGCAATCCCGCCCATTTCAAGAACAGCGTCTAGGGTCATTCCCACGCATTTGTCAACCGCCTCAACAGCGGCAACAGCGGCATTGAAGTTCCCGGTATGCCCAACCATGTCGCAGTTAGCGTAGTTAAGAATTATTACATCATATTTCCCTGAATTAATTCTGCTCACAACCTCGTCAGCGACCTCAAATGCGCTCATTTCTGGCTTTAGGTCATAGGTTGCAACCTTTGGTGAGGAAATCAATGCTCTGTCTTCATTCTTAAATGGCGCTTCAACTCCGCCATTAAAGAAGAATGTAACATGAGCGTATTTTTCTGTTTCAGCAATTCTCAGCTGAGTCAAGCCATTTTCGCTGATGTATTCGCCAAATGTGTTTGAAAGCGACTGAGGCTTAAATGCAACATGAACGTTTGGCATTGTTGCGTCGTATTGAGTCATGCAAACAAAGAATAATGGGAAGAAACCATTTTTTCTCTCAAAGCCACTGAAGCTTTCGTCAACAAAGGTTCTTGAAATTTCTCTGGCTCTGTCCGGTCTGAAATTGAAGAAAATTACGCTGTCATTTGACGAAATTTTTCCATCCTTTGAGCATACTGCCGGAAGAACAAATTCGTCAGTAATATTATTTTCATAAGAAGCTGACATTACAGCAACCGGATTTTCGAAATATTCGCCCTCGCCATAAACCATTGCTGAGTATGCTTTTTCAACTCTGTCCCAACGGTTATCTCTATCCATTGCATAATAACGGCCCGAGATTGTTGCAATTTCACCAACGCCAATCTCAGCCATTTTTTCAACTAAAGCTTCAACAAAGCTCTTCCCCGATGAAGGCGGAACGTCACGGCCGTCCATGAAAGCGTGAACAAAAACCTTTTTAAGCCCGGCCTTTTTGGCTAGCTCCAAAAGTCCGTATAGATGAGTGTTATGGCTGTGAACTCCTCCGTCTGAAAGAAGCCCCATTAGATGTAGTGATGTATTGTTTTTCTTGCAGTTTTCAATCGCCGCATTAAGAGTTTCATTATTGAAGAAATCGCCGTCCTTGATTGACTTTGTTATTCTTGTTAATTCCTGATAAACAATTCGACCGGCGCCGATATTTGTATGCCCAACCTCACTGTTCCCCATTTGACCCTCAGGAAGCCCAACCTCCATTCCGGAAGCGGCAATTTTAGTATTAGGGCACTTTTCAAAAACCTCATTAAGATTCGGAGTATTTGCGGCAGCAATGGCATTTCCATAGCTGTCTGGATTATATCCATAGCCATCAAGAATAATTAGCGCTAATGGTTTTTTACTCATATATTTTCTCCTTCTAAATACAACAACGGACAAGCATAACTTGTCCTGTTATATTTTTAATAATAGAATTATTTTGAAGCTGCGTCAAGAAGAACAGCGAAATCCTCTGCCTTTAAAGAAGCACCGCCGATTAGTCCGCCGTCAATATTTTCTTTTGAAAGAAGTCCCTCTGCGTTCTTAGGGTTCATTGAGCCGCCGTATTGGATTGTCATTGCGTCAGCATCAGACTTTGAATAAAGCTTAGCGACAACTCCGCGAATGTATCCGCAAACCTCCTCAGCCTGTTCATCTGTCGCAGTTTTTCCTGTTCCGATTGCCCATACCGGTTCATAAGCTATTACAACATTCTTTAGCTCCTCAGCTGATACATCCATCAATGCAATCTTTGTCTGAAGTCCGCAAATTTCTTCTGTGATGCCTTGTTCTCTTTGCTCTAAAAGCTCGCCAACGCATAGGATAACCTTTAGCCCGGCTGAAAGAGCAGCTTTTGTTCTCTTATTTACAGTTACATCAGTTTCGCCGAAATATTGTCTTCTCTCTGAGTGACCAAGAACAACGTATTCAACGCCAACCTCTTTAAGCATATCTGCTGAAATTTCACCGGTGAAAGCTCCGCTTTTCTCAAAATGGCAGTTCTGAGCCCCAACCTTAATATTTGTGCCCTTTGTAAGCTCAACAGCAGTTTCTAAATTTGTGAAAGGAACGCATATCACAACGCCGCAGCTTGCCTTTTCAGCATAAGGCTTTAGTGCCTCGATAAGAGCCTTTGCCTCAGGACGAGTTTTGTTCATCTTCCAGTTTCCAGCTATAATAGCTTGTCTTAATTCTTTTTTCATTTAAAAATCTCCTTATTATTATAAGTAAAGGCAGGCAAAAAGCCTGCCTCTTTATTTTTATTAGTTTTTGTCAGCGATTACTGCGATACCAGGAAGAACCTTGCCCTCAAGGTATTCAAGAGAAGCGCCGCCACCGGTTGAAATATGGCTCATCTTGTCAGCAAAGCCAAGCTGGATAACAGCAGCAGCAGAGTCGCCGCCACCGATTATTGTTGTTGCATCTGTGTCAGCTAAAGCCTTAGCAACAGCGATTGTTCCTTTTGCCAGAATTGGGTTTTCAAACACGCCCATAGGACCGTTCCATACAACTGTTTTTGCACTCTTAACGGCGCCGGCGAATAATTCCTGAGTTTTTTCTCCGATATCAAGTCCCATTTTATCAGCTGGAATTTTGTCAGCGTCAACAACAGAAACTTCAATCGGTGCATCTATTGGGTCAGGGAAGCTTGCTGCAATTGTTGTGTCAACAGGCAGAAGAAGATTCTTTCCAAGCTTTTGAGCCTTTTCAAGCATTTCCTTACAATAATCAACCTTTTCTAAATCAACAAGTGAAGAGCCAACCTCATAGCCCTTAGCCTTTAGGAATGTATATGCCATACCGCCACCGATGATAAGTGTATCGCACTTTTCAATCAGGTTTGAGATAACGTTTAGCTTGTCGGCAACCTTTGCTCCGCCAAGTATAGCAACGAAAGGACGAACAGGGACTTCAACAGCATTCCCTAAATAGTTAATTTCCTTCTGCATCAGATAACCAACAGCGGTTTCTTTAATATAATCAGTCACGCCGGCAGTTGAAGCATGTGCTCTATGAGCTGAGCCGAACGCATCCATTACAAATACATCAGCCAGAGAAGCCAACTCCTTGCTGAATTCTGCGCCGTTCTTTGTTTCATCAGCGCCTCTGAAACGAGTATTCTGAAGAAGAACAACGTCGCCTTCATTCATAGCTGAAACAGCTGCCTTTGCATTTTCACCAACAACTGTATCGTCGTTTGCGAATACAACCTGCTTGCCTAATAATTCTGAAAGTCTAACTGCAACTGGAGCTAGAGAAAACTTCTCTTCCGGACCATTCTTTGGCTTTCCCAGATGAGAGCAAAGAACAACCTTTCCACCATCACTAATCAATTTCTTGATTGTTGGAAGTGCAGCGGTGATTCTGTTGTCGTTTGTAATAACTCCGTCCTTTAGCGGAACATTGAAATCGCAGCGAACAAGAACTCTCTTCCCTTTAACGTTAATGTCATCGATTGAAACCTTATTTAGTCCTGCCATATACTGACATCCTTTCATTTATAAATACATAATTAATAGTTGTTAAAAAATAAACAACCATTAATTATTTTATACCAATTTCTAAATATAATCAATACCTAAAAAAGATAAAAAATTCTACAATTTTCAACTAATTTTGTATGAAATATGATATTAATTATTTTTCTGAGCTTTTATCGCTATCCCAGCGACCTCAGGGCCGGCGTTATTCGCAACAGCAGCACCAATTTTTATTGTCATTGCCGGCGGATATCCAAGACGCTTTGACATTTCTTTAGTAACCTCATGCGCATGCTCATCAACGCTACCTTTTATAATAATATATGGAGTATGAGGAATCATATTCTTGCACGCTGTATCAGCAATTTTTGGAATAATATTTTTATTACCTCTTATTTTATCAATTACATTCGATTTTCCGTCAACCATCTGAATGAGCGGGCGAAGACCTAAAAGCTCACCCATAAATGCGGCGGCGGCACTGACACGACCGGAACGCTTAACCTGTTCAAGCGAATATGGAACAAAATATAACTCAACGCATGAAAACCAATCTTTAAGATATGAGATTATTTCATCCGATGTTGCGCCTTTTTTCGCTTTAATCGCCGCTTCAACAACACAATATCCATATCCTGCTGTGTATGAAAGCGAATCAATGACATGAATCCTAAACTTCCCTTTTGCGTTTGGATTTTCTTCAAAAAAGGTGTCGATAGCCAATAATGCAGAGCTGTATGTACTAGACCCTGTTGAAGAAATTGTAACATTTATTATATCAGTATATCCCTCGTCAAAAATCTCCTTATAAGCTTCAACAAAGCGAAATGCAGTAATTTGAGCTGTGGTTGGGAGTTCAGTAGCCGTCCTTAGAAATTCATAGAATTCATCGTTTGTGATAGTTTCTCTTTCGATATAGCTCTTTCCGTCCACAATAAGCGGAAAGCCAAGTATTTTTATACCTAGCTCGGATTCATGCTCAGCCGAAATATCACAAGCAGAGTCAGTCATTATTTTGATTTTTTGCATAATTACCTCCATGTATATTTAGTCAGCGAGCCTTGCCTGTTTAAGTCAGGGAAATCCCACTGTCTTAAAATTTCATAGGCTGCTATAGCAACAGAATTAGATAAATTCAGACTTCTTAATTCAGGACGCATAGGAATCCTCACACAATTTTTCTGATTTTCATAGAGGATTTCTTCAGGCAACCCTTTATCCTCTCTCCCAAAAAAAATATATGAGTTGTTTGGATATTTCACTTCGCTATATACATTCTGCCCTTTTGTTGTAAAAAAATAATAGTTCCCTTTATTTTTATCAAAGAATTCCTCAAGGTTTTCATAATAATGAACGTCAAGCTCATCCCAATAGTCAAGCCCGGCTCTTTTCAATGACTTGTCTGAAATTTCAAAGCCGAAGGGTTTAATTAAATGAAGACTTGCCCCCGTAACCGCACAGGTCCTTGAAATATTCCCTGTATTTTGTGGGATTTGTGGCTCGACAAGAACTATATTCAATTTATACATCACACTTACTCCCATTATACCATACTAATAAAAATGTCGCAATATTTTTATTTATGTATATTATTTTATTATTCTGCTGAGTTTAAACAACAATGGTAATGATATTATAATTAAAAAGCTAACTTATAGCGTCGAGATAAGTTGTAGAAGAAATCCAGCATTGTCATAAGGTCTCAAACTCCCTCAAAGTCATATTCTGAACCAGCCAGCTTAATACCGACTCAATCATTATCCCGTTTCGTGGCTCTGTCGAATAGCTATAGGTTGTTTTTATAGCCAGCTCCGCAAAGCTGGTCGCACGATTTATCGCAATAGGAAGACTATCACCTTTTAAAAGAGAGCCGACAAGCACACTTGAAAAAACATCACCTGAGCCGGGATAATTAACCGGAACATAATCGCATGAAAGCTTCCAGAACGAATTGTTATCTTTATCATAGCCGACATTGCAATTTGTCCCGTCAGCTAAAATTATGCTTGTCATTACGACTATTCTCGGGCCTTTTTCTGAAAGGCGGACGAGCCAGCTTTTCGTCTGTTGAGTCGTCATTGGAGCAGTCGGGAATTTCTCATTTAATAGAATTGCCGCTTCAGTTAGATTCGGCGTTATAACATCAGCAATCCTGACCAGCTCAATCATTCTCTTGCAAAGCTCAAAATTACAGGTTTTATACGCTTTCCCGTGGTCGCCCATAACAGGGTCAACAACCTTTAGCGAGTCAGGGAAGCTCTGAAAAAACTCAAGACAATGGTCAATCTGACCTGTTGAAGCTAAAAAACCACTGTATATGCAATCAAAGCTTTCCTTCAAGCGCTTGTAATGCTCTAGCGCCGGAACAGTATAATCAGTCATATCCCTTAAAACCACATCACCAAAGCCGCCTGTATGCGAGGATAGTATTGCAGTTGGAACCGGGCATACCTGAACGCCCATAACTGACAAAATTGGAATTATTACAGTTAAGGAGCATCTTCCTATCCCAGACAAGTCGTGAATTGCCGCAACTTTTTTGTTAGAATTCATTGAAAAGCCCCCCGTTTTTTGTCAAAATTATTTTTATACCAAAATATTCAACAATTATTATAGCATAAAAATGTTTTTTTAACAATAATGTTTAATTTATTTTAATATTTATAGATTTTTATTGGAAAAAATATTTTGGCATAATTGCTTTTTTATTTCAAATAATAGTATTAATCTTTTGAGGAGGATTTAAATATGAACGCTGGACCATTTATTAAAGGAATGTCTGTTGGGCTGACCGTCGGTGCTATAACATATGCAATGACAAACGTAACTTCAAGACAAAAGAAACGTATGAAGAAAACCGCTAATAACGCTATGAGATCATTCTCTTCCGTTATTGAAGGCATTTCTTATATGATGCACTAGTCAGACAATAAAAAATCGGCACATAATGTGCCGATTTTTCTTTTAAAAGGTTTTGCTTTTTGTCGGGACGATTATTGCTGCTATAATATATGCAAGCAATCCAGCCCCCGCGCTGAAGCATGATAGAACAACTGTCCCTAATCTGACAATGCTGTAATCCAAATTGAAATACTCTGCTAACCCTCCGCATACTCCTGCGAAAATTTTCCCGTCCTCAACACGATAAAGTTTTTTTGGCATAAAATTATCCTCCTATATAAATATTTACTGCACCGATACCATTACTTATGCTAAAATCATTTTCCCCATTAATGTTCTTAAAATCATTTGCGCTGCGTCCATTGATTCTAACATCTCCAAGGCCATTTCTAACATCAAATTTATAATCACTTGTATTTCCCGATAGATTCATTCTCACTTCGCCGATTCCGCCTTTAATATTACACTTCCCTGCTATTTTTCCGTTATAGCTGACTTCACCGATGCCGGCATTTAAATCAAATTCTGTAAATGTGCAATCATACAGCCTTTGTGAACCGATGCCACTTTTGAACTTCGCATATTTCGCACTTAGCTTGTTATAAATTCCTTCACCGATACCGCAATCTATATTAATATTATCCGCATTAATATCTGAAAGCTCAAATTTCCCGGCGCCGGTTTTCACCTTAACATCTTCAAACTTAACATCTCGAGGTATATAAACCGTTAAATTCGTGTTCCCATACCATCCAAAGCCGAAATGAAATACATCCCTTTTATTTTCAACAACCAGTGTATTATTTCTCACTTCACAATTAATCGAGTCCTTATCAATGTTATCAGCCTCAACCTTAAAGGCCTCGCCTGTCTTTATCTGCATAGTGCCATATTTAAATTCTATATCCAGATTAGTTATCTTTTCATTATTAAATTCCTTTGTAAATGATTCTTCATCGTGAAAATTAAAACCGTCTGTCGCAATTCCCAATCCAATACCCCCAAATAATAATACAAACCCAATAATAATGAAAATAACTGCAACTATAACGCTAGTATGTCTTTTTTTCATATTTTCTAACTCCTTCCGCTGAAAATGTTTTTAAACAATCTTCCTATCCCTTGGAAAAGCGCTTTTATTCCAGAGAATAGAAGCCTTGTTAACGGTGCAACAACAAGTATTGTTAATCCAATGCAGATAAATCCAATCCCGAATAATAAAATTGAAAATGCCGGATTAACAAACAGGTTTATGGCGCCAAAAACAATAGAACAAATTGTTATTGCTCCGAATGCTATCAAAAGCGCAAAGGGTATTGTCAAAAGTCCGACCAGCAATCCGAGTGCGCCGCTCACAAATCCAATCCATATTGGAAAAGTTATTATAATTATAAGAATAATAAGAGCTGTCCTCGTCGAATTGTTATTGCTTTGTGACTGTGCCGCATAAGCAGTCTGTGGTGGCGTGAATGTTGGAGCCGGGTTGCTATTAGCTGTATCCTCTGTGTCAACTCCACTTTCCTTTAAAATTGTCTGGGCCAGCTCCTTCGGGTCACCAAGGCTTGAAATCACTGCCTGCTCATTGTCAGCTCCGGCATCTTCAAAAAATTCGGCATAATATGCTATAGCTGATTCTCTTTCTTCATAAGGAAATCTGTTAAGGTTATCCCTTAACTCATTTAGAAATTCATTCTTTTTCATATTTGTCCTCCGTTCAATATTATCAGGTCAATACTTTTTTTATAGCTCTTCCAGTCCTCTTGATATTCGACTAGCGCCGCGATGCCCTTAGGCGTAACTTTATAATACCTTCTGTTTCGTCCCATATATGACATATCATAAGTTTCAAGGCAACTGTCTTTTTGCAATCGTCTGAGAACCGGATATAATGTTGATTCAGAAATTTCCATTGCCGAGCGAATTTCCTGAGTTATTTTATAACCATAGGTATCTTCCTTTTTGACAATAGCCAAAACCATCGCATCTAACAAGTTCGAGCTAATAGGGAATGCCATAAGCCTCACCTCATCCTATATCGTTTACTATATTATACGTCGTATAATAATATTTGTCAATACATAATATACAAGATATAAAAAATTAAAAGCTCTGCCAAAAACGGCAAAGCTTTTTAATCATTTTTTGTATAAATTCCTGAATTCATTGGGTGAAATAAGCTCATATCGCTTGAATAATGCACAGAAATAGCTGGCATCATTAAATCCGACTCTTTCAGCTATTTCATTAATTGAACTTTCCGTTGAAAGCAAAATTTCTTTAGCATTTTTTATCCGGATTCTAGCTATGTATTCGAATGGTCTAGTATTAAGGCACTCTTTAAAAAGTCTGCATATATATTGCGGAGAATAGCCTGATACTAGAGAAAGCTCTTCAAGAGTAATGTCCTTCGAAAATTTTTCATCGATATAAGCGAGAATCGGCTTCAGACTTAAAATCTTCGCATCCTCATTTTTGCTTGAAAACATCTTCTTATGAATACTTAATTCTATCAAAAAAGCATATAGGGTATGACTGTTTTTATATCCGCAGAAATTTGAATCAGCATAGCAATGCTTAAAAATGTTATCAAAAAAATCCTGGGCTACGCATTTTTCTTTAAGCTTAATAATGCATAAATCCGATAGATTCAATGGCTTTAACAATCGTGGTACATCACAGCCGTCAAAAATCAACCGGTTTAATACACACATTCCTTCATTTATAAATTGATATTCCGTATTTGGAGGAGCAATTATTACATTAAAGGTGTTGATGCTATACTCCTTTTTTCCCCATTTTAATTTTGCCTCACCGTCAACAACCATTACGAGCTGATAATACGGAAACCCTTCTTCTCTGAATGAGCTTTTAGGATGGTATCCGCATTCAACGCCAATAATGTAAATAGGAAGATCTCTTTCTTCGCCTATACTAGGATAAATACAATTGTTCAATTAAATCCCTCAATTAATAGTTAATAAAATGATTATACCAAATTTTTTACTATAAATACAATATTTCTACAATAATTTCAAAATTTATTCACAAATTGTAATCCACTCGTCGAATTTTTCTGATAAAATTGCTTTCAAACTATCTAATTTGTTACATTTTTGAGCCATAAGCTGATAGTCTGAAAAAATCTCCGGCAACAATATTTCAGCTTCTATTTCGTTAATCTGCTCCTGAAGCAGTTCAATATCATTTTCGAGGGACTTTATCTGATTTTTTCTTTGGACCTCTATTGAACGCTGTTCACGGCTTTTGTAGGTCTTCGTTTTATTTTCGGCAGTCTGTTGCTTTTGCCTTTCGATTTTCTGTTGTTCGATTATTTTCTGCTCCTCCTGCTCCTGTTCTTGCTTTTGAGCCACATAAAAATCGAAGTTGCCCTTGTATTCATCTGCATTATCTGCGCCAAGCTCTAAAATTTTCGTTGAAATCTTATTAAGAAGGTATCTGTCATGCGAAACGAAAATAATCGTTCCATCAAAGGCCTCAAGAGCCTGCTCAAGCACTTCCTTTGTTGCTAGGTCAAGATGATTTGTCGGCTCGTCGAGGATTAAAACATTGCCCCCCTCGTGCATCATTATGGCAAAGCAAAGCTTCGCCCTTTCACCGCCGCTTATTACTTTGACCGGCTTAAACACGTTTTCACCAGTTAGAAGCACCTTCCCGAGCAGTGTTCTCAAGGATTGCTCCGTTTCTCTGGGGTAACGCCTGTGAAGCTCCTCAAGGACAGTGTTGTTGAAATTCAGATGTGAATTCTCCTGTTCAAAATAGCTGATTTTGACGTTATTCGCCCAGTGAATTTTCCCACGCTTTTTGGGCAGCTTCCCTTGAATTAGCTTTAATACCGTTGACTTCCCTATCCCGTTCGGGCCTATTATGCCAACCTTCTCGCCTCGGCGGACTTCAAAGCTGAGGCATGAAATCAATAGCTTTTCGTTTTCACCTTCACCCACTGAAACCTCAAGATTATCCACCTTTAAAATTTCCTTAGGCGGGATAATATCATATTCCAGCGTTATTTTGGGTGGCTTTTGATATGTCAAGGGTCTTTCAAGGACTTCAATTTTTTCAAGGGCACTTTCACGGCTTTTCGCCATATTCGCTGTCGATGCCCTGACCTTATTCTTGTTGATATAATCCTGAAGCTGTGCTATCTGAAGCTGTTGCTGCTCATATTCCTTAATCTGACGCTCAACAAGCATTTCCTTCTGAACAACATAGCTTGAATAATCGCCCTTAAACGCTGTCAGCTGTCCTCGTTCAATTTCACAAATTTTAGTACATATTCTGTTTAAAAAATATCTATCGTGGGAAACTATTAATAGTGCACCCTTATACGATTGAAGATAATTCTCAAGCCACATCAGTGTTTTAAAGTCAAGATGATTGGTCGGCTCGTCAAGGATAAGTAGGTTTGGATTTTCAAGCAAGAGCTTCGCCAATGCTAGCCGTGTTTTTTCTCCGCCGCTCAGCGTCGAGATTTTTCTGTCGGTCGGTGTGTTCTCAAAGCCCATACCATTAAGTATAGTCTTGATTTTCACATCTATAAGATAGCCCTCCTGATTTTCAAAATATGCACTGATACTTGCATATTCAGATGAGGCGGATGAATACTTATCTTTGTCGGCATTAATATCAAGGGCGGCGATAAGCCCTTCAAGCTCTCTCATTCGTTTTGATATATCAATGAGCTTTGAAAAGGTTGACAGCATTTCCTGTAGGATTGTATTGTCATTATCAAGTCCGCTGTTTTGTTTTAAAAAACCGATGGTGTCATTTGAGGATATAGCTATTGCGCCCTTCCCGTCCTGAGTTTTGTCAAACTCCTCAATGCCGGTGAGGAGTTTCAATAAGGTGGTTTTCCCGCAGCCATTCACACCGATAAGACCTATTCGGTCGTTATCCTCTATAGTCATATTTATATTTTTAAGAATTTGATTCCCGTTATAATATTTGTTGACGTTATCTAAACTTACCAGCATTTTTTTCTCCCATTGTTTTTTTGTTGTTATTATTTATTATTATAAAATATATTAATAGAAATGGCAAGTTTTATTGTTGACCTTTGCCTTTCTGTTTTGAGGTGATTTTATGCAGGGTCAAAGACTCTTGCCCATTGCAATAAATGTCGGGAAGCTTATGCTTGAATGCGGAGCTGAAATTTATCGTGTTGAGGAATCTATTATCCGAATTTGTAAGGCATATGGCGCTAAAAGCGTCGAAGTCTTCGCGATACCGTCTAGTATAATTGTGACCCTTAATATGGACGGGGACGAGTTCATTACGCTATCAAAAAGAGTTTTTGTTAAAGAAACGGACCTAGACAAGATGGATAAGCTGAACGGTCTCTCAAGATTAATATGCAGCAGCTACCCTGAGGCTGATGAGATAGAAGAAAAAATTGATGAAATAATGAATAGCAAGGTATATAATCAGCCAATAATTTTATTAGCATACGCAATAACCCCCGCAACCTTCTGCTTCTTTTTCGGCGGGAACCTTAAAGACGCCGCCTCGGCATTAATTATCGGCATAATTATTAAATTCACATTAGATGGATTAATAAGATTTAATGCAAATGTAATATTTACTAACATTATTTGCAGCGCTGTTGGCTCGATTTTTGCTATACTTTGTGTTAGAATAGGAATAGCTGATAATCATGACAAAATTATTATCGGGACAATAATGCTCCTAGTCCCCGGCTTGATTTTAACAAATTCAATGAGAAGCTTCATGATGGGTGACCTGATGGCCGGAATGCTTTTGCTTATTGAAGCCTTGCTTGTTGCTATAGGAATAGCAATTGGTGTTGCGCTCATTCTTACCATTTTCGGCGTCAACACATTTTCTTGAGAATGAGGGCTTTATATGAAAATTTTTCTTGAATGCTTTTATTCTTTCGTCGGCTCTATTTGCTTCGCTGTTATATTTAACATCAAGGGCAAAAAAGTAATTTTCGCCGGACTTGGCGGGGCGTTAAGTCAATTTGCTTACGTTTTCCTTGGTTTTGTTTTCACCTCTGAAATAACTCAATATCTTTTTGCAACTATTATTACCGCAATTTATGCGGAAATTATGGCTAGGCTTAATAAGTCGCCGGCGATTGTATTCCTCGTTCCATCAATTATTCCTCTGGTTCCCGGCGGAATGATGTATTATTCAATGGAGCTTTGTATAGCCGGAAAAACCGATGATTTCATAAAGCTTCTTCTTGAAACTATCGGCGTCGCAGGTTCACTCGCAATGGGGATACTTATTGTTTCTTCTGTTAATAAGGTTTTAAGAGTGGCTTCAAACAGACGAAATAAACTTTTTAAAAAAAAGAAAACCGTTTTATAAATAAATTATTTGAAAGGAATGGTGGGCAGCATGCTCAAAAAGGTCGCGTCAATATTCCTGGCTCTTGCCATTATATCATGCTTCGCTGCCTCAGTTTTTGCTGAAGATAAAACTAATAATAAATCCTCCCCGACTTCGATGCTGGTTTTAGGGGATTCAATTTCAACAGGCTATGGGCTTCAAAACTATAATCTTGATATGACAAAAACGACAAGCTATGCGAATCTTTTGGCTCAAAAGTATTCTGTCAAAAATACATATTTTAATATGGCATTTGACGGACAAACATCAGAGCAGCTCGCAAGCAATTTAAACCGCAAGCTTTATGACGATTATATAAAAAAATCGGATGTAATCCTGATTTCAATCGGCGGTAATGACGTCATGGACATCCTGAGCAAGGCTGTGATTGAAGCACTGGGAATGAGCAAGAATTCAACGGTAATGGACATTAAAAATATTGACTTCACTAATACTCAGGTATATAAAAATCTGATAAACTACATTACATCCAATAAATTGAATATTCTTCGCAAGCAGATTGTTTCAGAATTTCAAAAGAATTTTCTGACTATTTATCAATACATCCATAAATTAAACCCGAATGCTTATCTTATTTTTCAGACAGTTTATAACCCTTTCAGCGGAGTTAAAAATATTGAAATCGTCAATAATCTCGCCGAGCTGATTATCCCTCGTGTCAATAAGATAATCACTTCAAATTCAACAGTAAGGATAGACGGAAAAACCGAAAAAATGTATGATTACATTGACACCTATAGTGCTTTTTATTCAAAGGCAAGTCAGTATACTAATATCTTAAACTTGGATATTCACCCTAATGCCGATGGCCATAAGGTGATTTTTGAAATGTGTGACAAGCTGATATCAAAGCATTATAATATAGCGACAGATGTAATTCTTAATCAGCCTCAAGCCTCAATCAAAAACTCAGCCTCAAGCAGCAATAATTTAACCGGCAATGCAATAATGTCAAGCACTAATGTCGGCAATTCAATTCAAAGAACTTTTATTATTATGATTTCAACCGGCGTTTTTGGGATAACTTTACTTGCGGTTTATATGTATAAGAAAAAGAATAAGAAGAAATAAAATAATGAAATATAAAAAAGGTATTGGATAATTCCAATACCTTTTTATGTAACTAATAAAAATTATTATTTGTAGAATGCGAACTTGCCGATTATTGGAAGCGGCTTATCCTTGTTGTTAACAACATTCATAATGCCCATAATCATTAATACAAGAACTGCAATTCCTAATGCCCAGCTTAGTAATCCAAATAATGCAATTACCCATCCAGCTGTTTCATAAGTACCTGTTCTGTATCCCCAAAGAACTATTTCAGTCTTGAAAATAGAAGCAAAAATAGCACGAAGGATTGAAATTACAATTAAACCACCAATTGAAAGAATTGACAAAATAATACCCTGTCCAACATTGAATTTTACTCTTGGGTCATTCTTTTCTTGAACGAATAATCCAATCAGCCATAGAATACCGATATATGCCAAAATCGAATAAGTTTTCTTGTTATCAGTTGCCTGTGCAGTAAACTGATAATTATTCTGTGCTGGCTGTTGAGCTTGCTGAGTGCTTGCTTGTTGTTCACATGAACATACTTGACCGTCCTCAACTTGAGAACCACATTTTGTACAAAAAGCCACGAAATCATCCTCCTAAAATTTTTATGAATAACATTGCTATTCACTAAAATTATATTTTAATAAGGATAAAAATTCAAGTAGTATTTAACTTATTTTAAATATTTTGTTAAAATATACAAATTATTACACCAAAAAATAGCTATTTTTAAGCATTTATTAATTTAAAATATCCGGCAAGCAGACTATCAACATTGTAACATTTTTATTGTTACCTTAATGCTAGCTAATTCGTCACAAAGGTGTCTAAATAGAAAAACACGTTGAAGGTGAAGCTCACAAACAACGTGTTTAATGGTCGGAGTAGTGAGACTCGAACTCACGGCATCTAACTCCCGAAGCTAGCACTCTACCAAACTGAGTTATACCCCGACTTATCTATTTTATCACATTTTAAACAAATTTCAATACTTTATAAAAAATTTTTTAAATATCAATAATTATTGCATCCTCAACTTTCATATCATTGCTTTGCTTCTTTTTAATGTCGCTTTTTTTTGCATTCAAAAATACAGTATCAAATATGCCGCTGAAAAAGCTATAGGTTTTCCCGAAGGCTTTAAAAATGCTTTTCTTTTTCTTTCTATTTTTATTTTTATTGTCGGATGGCTTTTCTCTTGTAAATAAATACGCAACAAGCAAAGAAACAATTGCAATGACAACAGCTTTTGCGTTAATTATATTGTTTTCAGTTTTAACCTTATACATAAAGTCACCTTTCAAGTCAGCGAATTTTTTATTAATTTTGCTTATACTAATTATATTATTCTTTTTGACAAAAGGCAAGATTTTTTCATTGTTAAAACGCAATTTTCCCACTTGAAATAAAAAACCAGATGTGATATAATATAAGTCTATTAACGGAATTTTGGCGGTTTGGCCCTGTTCAATCCGAGATATAGGTGTGCGGGTCCTGTGCAATGAAACACTGTGAATCATGTCAGGCGGGGAACCGAGCAGCATTAAGCGGAACGTTTTGTGTGCCGCAGATTGCCTGCATGCCTATATGTCGGATTGATTTTTTTATAAATTTTAAAGGAGTGTTTGTGAATGTATAAGGCACTATATAGAAAATGGCGTCCTTTAACCTTTGATGATGTTGTTTCCCAGCCTCATATTACAACCACTTTGAAAAATCAGCTTATCTCTGAAAAAACCGCGCATGCTTATCTTTTCACAGGCTCAAGGGGGACCGGGAAAACCACCTGTGCCCGTATTTTCGCAAAGACAATTAACTGCCCAAATGAGAAGGGCGGTATGCCTTGTCTTGAATGTGAAATTTGTAAGGGTGCCGACGCCGGAACTCTTTCGGATATAATCGAAATTGACGCCGCCAGCAACAATGGCGTTGATGACATTCGCGATATTCGTGATTCCGCCATTTATACCCCTGAGCTATGCAGATATAAAATATACATCATCGACGAGGTTCATATGCTTTCAGCAAATGCCTTCAACGCATTACTGAAAATCATGGAGGAACCACCGAGCTATGTTAAATTTATCCTTGCTACCACCGAGGTTCACAAGGTTCCCGCCACTATTTTGTCGCGATGTCAAAGATATGATTTCAGAAGAATTTTGAATGCTGATATTGTTGAGAGGCTTTTGTTTATTTCCGGCGAAGAAAATATCACCATAGATAAAAATGCGGCAGAATTGATTGCCAGAATTGCCGACGGCGGAATGAGAGATGCACTTTCGCTTTTAGACCAATGCATCGCTTTTTCTAATAGTGTAACACTTGAAACAGTCAGCGCAGCGGCCGGAATAGCCGGACGTGACTATCTGTTCAGTCTTCTTGAAGCTATTGTCAGTCATAATGCCTCAGAGGCAATTTCAATAATCGACAGGCTATATTCCATGTCGAAGGATATGCAGAGGCTTTGTGAAGAGCTTTTATCCCAGATGCGAAATCTTATGCTAATCAAAACCGTTCCCGAAAAGACTAATCTTTTAGCCTGTATGCCTGACGAAATTGAAAAGCTCAATGAGCTTTCTGAAAAAATCAGCCTTGAGGGAATTTTACAGAAAATGAATAATTTGCAAGAATGCAATGAAAGACTGACTCGCTCTCTTTCAAAGAGAATTGAGCTTGAAATGTGTTTAATCAGGCTTTGCACACCTGCTTCTAATATTTCTCCAAATGCCGGTAATATTCAAATCGATAATTCTGAGCTTCTTGACCGAATTTCTAAAATTGAACAGGCTGTCAGTCGTGGTGAAAATGCTCAAAGCAAGCCGGTCGTCAAAAAGGAAGAGGCAAAGCCCGCTGTCCAAAATGAGCCGGGTGTTGATATGTCAAATATCACTCCGAATATGCTGAAGCCACTCGAAAGCTGGCCTGACATACTTGAACAGTTTAACAGGATTAACCCCGCTGTATCAGGTTCGCTTCAAGGCTCACAGGCATTTGTATATGACAATTTACTGCTGATTATCGCACAGAATGAATTCTTTTTAAAGCTATTTAAGATAAAAGAGAATGCTATATCTCTTGGTGAGGTTGTTAAGGCTAACTTGGGAAAGTCTTTTGTTATCAGGGCTAAATGCAATGCTTCAACTCAAAATATTGAGGAGAACCCTGTGGACAAGCTGATTTCTAAGGCTAAAAAAACTGATATCCAAGTTGAAATAAAATAAACCATATTTATAAAAGGAGTATTTTTTATGAAAGCAAGATTACCACAGGGAATGGGCGGAGGCCCGCAAAATATGAACGCAATGCTAAAGCAGGCTCAGAAAATGCAGGATGATATCTCTCTTCTTCAAGCGGATATTGAAACAAGAGAATTTTCGGCATCTGTTGGCGGCGGGGCTGTTGACATCAAAATCAACGGAAAGCGAAATGTTGTTGCACTTAACATAAAGCCTGAGGTTGTTGACCCTGAGGATGTTGAAATGCTTCAGGATTTAATCATGAGCGCATTTAACGAGGCAGTTAGAGTTCTTGACGAAACTTCTGAGGCTGAAATGCAAAAGCTGACCGGCGGAGTTTCTATCCCTGGGTTATTCTAATGGCAGAGAGTAATCCGCTCCCACTCATTTTGTTGGCTGAGCATTTTGCTAAGCTCCCCGGAATAGGGATGAAAACCGCACAGAGGCTTGCTTATTTCATTTTGTCAATGCCTGAAGCTGAGGCGAAAAGCTTCGCTGACGCAATACTTCATGCTCATAAAACAATTCACAGCTGTAAAATTTGTCAGAATCTAACCGATGCCGAAACTTGCACCATATGTAATGATACTAGGCGTGACCTTTCGACGATTTGCGTTGTTGAGGGGCCTAAGGATGTTTCTGCATTTGAGAGAACAAATGAATACAAGGGTGTTTATCACGTTCTTCACGGCTTGATTTCGCCGATTGACGGGGTTACCCCTGACAGACTTAGAATTAAAGAATTGCTTTCACGGATTCAAAGCGGGAATGTTGCCGAGGTAATAATGGCTACGAACCCAACCGTTGAGGGTGAGGCAACGGCAATGTATATCTCGAGGCTTTTAAAGCCACTCGGGATAAAAGTGACACGTCTTGCATTCGGTATACCCATCGGGGGAATACTTGAATATGCTGATGAGGTTACTCTTTTTAAAGCGCTTGAAAACAGAAACGAAATATAAAAGGAACGAGCTTTCGTTCCTTTTTTGCTGATTGAGGTGATTATATGGACAGGCATGAATTTTTTATGGAGAAGGCTTTGGAGCTGGCTCTGCAAGCTTATGACATTGGAGAAGTGCCGGTTGGCGCAGTTGTCATAAAAAAATCAACCGATGAAATTGTCGGAAAAGGTTTCAACCGTCGAGAATGCGACCTTTCGCCGCTTTCTCACGCTGAAATTATCGCAATAGCTCAAGCCAGCAAAACGCTTGGCGGCTGGCGACTGATTGACTGTGAGCTTTATGTCACGCTTGAGCCATGCCCTATGTGTACCGGAGCTATCATCAACTCACGAATTGATACTGTGGTTTTTGGGGCATTTGATAAAAAAGCCGGCTCTTGCGGCTCGGTTATTAATTTATTTGAGCTCCCGTATAATCACAAGGCGGAAGTTTTCAGTGGTGTGCTTGAGGATAAATGCTCCGGCATTTTAAGCAATTTTTTCAAAGAGCTGAGAAATAAAAAGGGCGGATAACCACTTTTTTTATTTCGTTCCAAATATTCTGTCGCCGGCATCACCGAGACCGGGCACAATATAGCAGTTTTCGTTTAGCCTTTCATCAAGATTCCCGCAATATATTTCAATATCAGGGTGAGCCTCGCTCAATGCCTTCAGCCCCTCCGGCGCCGCAATAATCGCCATGAATTTAATGCTTGTGCAGCCTCTTTTTTTAATAAAATTGATTGCCGCTATTGCCGAGCCTCCGGTCGCCAGCATAGGGTCAAGAACGAGCGTCGTCCTCTCACTCATGTTTTCGGGGAGCTTGCAGTAATACTCGTGCGGCTCATGGGTTTCATGGTCACGGAACAACCCGATATGCCCGATTTTTGCCGACGGCACAAGTGCAAGTATACCATTCACCATGCCCAGCCCGGCACGGAGGATAGGGACAATCGCAATCTTCTTCCCTGACAGCATTTTAACGGTTGCTCTTTGAATCGGTGTTTCTATTTCGACGTCTTCAAGAGGGAGGTCTCTCAATGCTTCAAAGCCCATCAGCATTGATATTTCTTCAATTAATCCGCGAAAATCCTTTGTCCCTGTGTTCACATCACGAAGCAAGGAAATTTTATGCTTTATCAGCGGATGCTCAAAAATTGTGATATTGTTCATCTTTATACTTCCTATTCATAATACTATTAAATTTACATATCAGGTTAAATTAAAAATTTATATCGTACATAATTTTCTAAAGTAATATTATTTCAAAAAATACTTATAATATTACTTTTCAAAAAGGCTTAGCATGATTTTAGAAAAGCAATTTCTATCCTGTTAATAAGCTTCGTCATATCTTCCTTATGTCTTTTATTTCTGACCTTTTTAATATTGTCAAGGACAATGTCCCTTGCGTATTCTTTCCGGTTTGTATTAACATAAATTAGCCCTAGATATAAGTCGGCGTTAATTTTGTCTCTTTGACTTTTTGCATAGCCCTTCGCGTATAAAAAATTGGTCTCAGCTTTTATTAAATTCCCTTGTGAGTATTCAAAGACGCCAAGATTATTGCAAATCGACGAAGCATATTCACCGCGGCAATAATATTTTTCGATGTATTTTTCAGAAAGCTTGAGAACATATTTTGCGTTATCAAGCTGATTTGTCATCACATAATAATATACAATATCGCTGTAAAATTTCGCTTTCATTGAATTAGTCAGGTTTTCAACATCTATACTTTTGACTGTTTCAAAAACCTTTTCATAGTCTCTTTGCTGTTCATAATTGTTGGCAAGCAATAGTTGCAACCGTGCCTTTTTTAAAGCGAATTTTTCGCTCGCAATCTGTCTTTCCAGCTCGTTAATATATTCTCTTGAATCTCCGTGTTCTTTAAAAATTTCACTTAGCTTATTCATTAATATATACTCCCTTATAATATAAGCAATGGAAAGTATGAGCGAAATTACTAATGCGGACTCGAATGCAGTGAGAAAAAAATAGGTCTGAGAAATACTTATATTAAAAATTAAATTGATTATTACAATTAATCCGCCGATGAAAATACCCGCTATCATTGATATAATAACAGCGAATGCAAGCGAAATGCCAGAAAGCTTAAATATGCTCATTAAAAACACCCCTTTACCTCATATATTATCACAATAAATGCCTAATGTAAACAAAATGGATGCAGCATTTTTTCTGTTTCTTTATTATGTCCCGAATAATATAAAGCTCTCAACTTTTACGTCAAGAGCTTTATTTTTACATATCACTGTATAAACCGATGTAAAGATTCGCTGAAGTTTTCCAGCTGAAATCCTCCCTCATAGCATGACTGACGAGCTTCCCCCATTTCATTCTCTCGTCATAACGAGCCCTCGCTCTTGTAACTGCATATAGCATATCGTGAGCATTATATGTCTTGAAGGTGAAGCCGTTCCCGCCTTTATCCCCGCAGTCAACGATACTGTCGCGGAGGCCGCCTGTTTCACGGACAATCGGAATTGTTCCGTATCTTAATGCAACCATTTGCGCCAGCCCGCAAGGCTCACTTTGTGACGGCATCAAAAACATATCAGAACCGGCATAAATTCTTCTAGCCAAGTCAGGGAAAAAGCCAATGGTTACGCTCACCTTGTCAGGATATCTGTACTGCATTTCCTTAAAGAAATCTTCATATATTTTTTCACCCGAACCAAGAATAGCTATCTTAAAACCTAATCTTATAATATCCTCAAAAACATATTTAATAAGGTCAATCCCCTTATGTGAAACAAAACGAGTGACAATGCCTATTATCGGCTCCTTCCCGGCTGAAAGCCCGAGTTCTTCCAGGAGCTTCTCCTTGCAGACATTCTTCCCGATTTTTTCCTCAACGGTAAAATTCGCCGGAAGGGCTGGGTCGGTTTCTGGATTATAGGAATTTGTATCAATCCCGTTTAAAAAACCACAAAGCTTGAACTGCTTATTTTTAAGCACTCTGTCAAGCCCGTGAGAAAACCACGGGTCAAGAATTTCCCACGCATAGCTCGGGCTGACTGTTGTAATCTTATCGGCTGCTTCTATGGCTGATTTCATGAAGTTGACACAGCCGTCATATTCAAGAAGGTTTGTATGATACAATGGAATTCCCATGATTTCATTAATCAGTTCTAAGCCGTATTTCCCCTGATACTGGATATTATGTATAGTGAAAACAGTTTTAATCCCTTCATACCCCGCACGGTAACGATAAAAAATGTCGTAATATACAGGGACTAAAGCTGTCTGCCAGTCATTTGCGTTAATGACATTCGGCTTAAAGTCAATATTTTCAATCAGCTCAAGAATAGCCCTTGAAAAGAAAACAAATCTTTCTGCATCATCATAAAATCCATATAAGCCCTGACGGCCGAAATAATACTCGTTGTCAAGAAGATAGTATGTAACTCCGTTTGCCTCGGCTGTATAAACGCCGCAATACTGCTTCCTCCATGCAACGTCAACAGTGAAGTTCGTTAAAAAGGTCATTTCTTCTTTTAGCTCAGACTTAATGGAGCCGTACATTGGGATGACAACCCTGCAATCATGCCCCTCCTCATTGATTGCCGCCGGAAGAGAGCCGGCAACATCAGCTAAACCACCCGAAGCGATAAAAGGCGTCGCTTCACTTGCTGCATACAAAATATTCATTCCATATCCTCCTTATTCTGCGGGCTATACGCTTGCACCCTTTCCAACAAACAATGGATATACATTTGAGCCGTTTAAAACTCTATAGCTCCCCACTGTTACGTTCTTATCTGTAATTACATAATTAAGATTTGATTTGTTGCTGATAACGGAATCCTGCATAATTATCGAATTTTTCACGATTGCATTCTTCCCGACCTTAACGCCTCTGAAAATTATTGAATTCTCAACCTCACCTTCGATAATACAGCCATCAGCAACGAGTGAATTTTTGACTATTGCACTGATTCCATATTTGCATGGTGGGTTATCCCTGATTTTCGTATAAATTGGCGCCTTTGATAAAAACAGCTGATTTCTGTTTTCTTGATTTAAAAGCGACATATTTGATGTGAAATAGCTCTTCATGCTATCAATTCTGGTGAAATAATCATTATACTGATAGGTGAAGATGTTAAGCTTTTTAACCATTGCCTGTATAACATCCCGCTCAAAGCTATATAAACTTCTGCATGCCGACTGCTGTGCCATTTCAATCAAAAAGTCCTTTTTAACCACAAACATATTCATACTCATATTGCAAAGCCCACTGATTTGAGGATTGATTAAAACATCATAGACTTTATTGTCTTCATCTGTTGCAACAACCGTTGAAAAACGAGTCTGCTCCATTGAGTAAATACCTTTATTGCAAACCATTGTAATATCGGCATTATTATCTATGTGAGCCTTTAAAACAGGACGAAAATCCATATTGGTAACAATATCGCAATCGGACATAATAACATATTCAGTAGCCGAATGCTTTATGAAATTAACAACTCCGGACAAAGCGTCAAGACGGCCTTTATACATTCCGCTCGAAACATTACCGAATGGAGGGAGAAGATGGATTCCGCCTTTTTTCCTTGCTAAATCCCATTCACGGCCCGAGCCAAGATGGTCAATAAGCGACTGGAAATTAGATTTCGTGATTATTCCGACCTCGGATATACCAGAGTTCACCATATTCGATAAAGGAAAATCAATGAGTCTATAGCGTCCGCCATAGAGTATTGAGCCCATTGTTCTGTATTTCGTTAAATCCTCTATTGTCGTATCATGCATATTTGAAAAAATCAGTCCTAAAACATTACTCATATTTGGCATTATACTTCTCCCCCTCTATATACTTTCTGATACAATCTGTTTTGGGAGCACCTTTGTATCTGAAGATATAGTAATGTCATGACCAACTACAGCAACGCCCCAGTCATTTTTATTGATAATATTCTCCGGTCTTGCGCCAATCACGCAGTTTTCACCGATAACGCTATCCTCGCCGACTATTGCATACTCAATAACAGCACCGGCTTTAACATGCGAACCCGGCATAATTATGCTGTCACGAACGACTGCGCCGGTTTCAATTGTTACTCCCTCAAAAATCATCGAAAAATCAACAGTTCCGTCGATATATGCCCCCTCGGTAATCATTGAATTCTGAATTTCAGCATTAATGCCGACACTATGCGGCGGCTGAACAGGATTTCGTGAATATATCTTCCAGCTTGGGTCATATAGGTCAAGATTGACATTCGGATTTAAAAGGTCCATATTTGCTTCCCAAAGGCTGTCAATAGTCCCGACATCCTTCCAGTATCCCTCAAATGGATACGCGTAAATATTTTCATCATGCTCAAGTATTGAAGGGATAATGTTCTTCCCAAAATCCTTTGTTGCTTCCTTATCCATTTCGTTTTGAATTAAATAGCTTTTAAGTATGTCAAAATTAAAAATATAAATTCCCATTGAGGCGAGTGTGCTTTTTGGCTGCTTTGGCTTTTCCTCAAATTCGAAAATCTTCCCCTCTGAATCAGCATTCATTATTCCGAATCTTGATGCTTCCTCCGTTGTAACATCAAGGACAGCTATTGTGCAGTCCGCTTTCTTTTCCTTATGAAAAGCGAGCATTTTTGAATAGTCCATTTTATATATATGGTCACCGGACAGAATAATAACATATTCCGGATTGTATCTTTCTATAAAGCTGAGGTTTTGATATATCGCATTAGCTGTCCCCTCATACCACTGCGCACCGGATGCTGACTGATAGGGCGGAAGCATATGAACCCCGCCATGAATCCTGTCCAAATCCCATGGCTGACCGTTCCCGATATAATCGTTTAAAGCCAGGGGCTGATACTGAGTCAAAACACCAACAGTGTCGATATCCGAATTAATGCAGTTTGACAAAGGGAAATCAATGATTCTATACTTCCCGCCAAACGAAACCGCCGGCTTAGCAACTTTTTGGGTCAATGCATAAAGTCTGCTCCCCTGACCGCCGGCTAAAAGCATAGCGACACACTCTTTTTTATAAAACATAAAGACACCACCTAATATAAAAAATAAAATAAAATAATCTGGTTTTAGCTTCCCGGCTATTTAAGGCTCTTTTTATTCTTCCGAAATTTTCTTTTTAGTCGGAGCTTTCCTTTTTTTAAAAAACATGACCGACAATGGAGGGATTTTTAAGCTTATCGAATTTTCATATCCGTGCATAGGAATCGCCTCGGATTTAATACTTCGGTTTGAAACCTCTTCACCGCCGAATTTCGCTGAAGTCGAGTTAAATGCCTCGAGATACACGCCGTTTTCAGGGACACCAATTCTATATTCATCTCTCCCTACAGGGACGAAATTGCAAACGGCAATCAGCTCGTTCCCGCTGTCATCTAATCTTCTGAATGCGGTTATGCTTTGTTTGTAGTCATCGTGAGATATCCACTTAAAGCCGTCCCACGAATCGTCATTCTCCCACAGAGGGGGATTTTTTAAATAAAACGTATTAAGGCTCTTCACAAACTCATGAAAATTCTTGTGGTTCTCAAAATCATCAATCAAAAACCAGTCAAGCTGTTTCTCATAATTCCATTCGCTAAACTGTGCGAATTCCTGACCCATAAACAACAGCTTTTTCCCAGGATGAGCCATCATATAGCACAGGAAGGCTTTTGCACAGGCAAATTTCTGCTCAATGGTTCCAAACATTTTATTGACTAAAGAACCCTTCCCGTGAACCACCTCGTCATGCGAAATCGGGAGCATATAGTTCTCAGAAAAGCAATAAAAGAAAGAGAAGGTCAGCTTGTCATGATTAAACGCACGATAAATAGGGTCAAGCGTGAGATAGTGAAGCATATCATTCATCCAGCCCATATTCCACTTGAAATTAAAGCCAAGCCCGCCAACATCAGTCGGCTTTGTTACAAGCGGCCAGGAGGTTGACTCCTCAGCAATAACTAATGTGTTCGGATTTCTCGAAAAAATTGCCTGATTTAACTTCTTTAAAAAAGTGACGGCCTCAAGATTTTCACGCCCACCATTCTTATTCGGCGTCCATTCGCCATTTCTTCTGTCATAATCAAGATATAATATTGAAGCGACAGCATCGACTCTTATCCCATCTATATGATATTTTTCAAGCCAATACAGTGCATTTGAAATAAGAAAGGAGCATACCTCTGGCTTCCCATAATCAAATACTCGCGTGCCCCACGCTAAATGCTCACGCTTTTTTGGGTCAGTGTATTCAAAGCAGCAGCCACCGTCCCATTCATAAAGCCCAGCCTCATCCTTTGGGAAGTGTGCGGGAACCCAGTCAAGGATAACCCCTATCCCCGCCTTGTGGCACTTATTAATGAGCTTCATAAAATCACAGGGAGTCCCAAAACGTGAGGTTGGGGCAAAATATCCAATCCCCTGATAACCCCATGACCCATCATAAGGATATTCGGCAAGCGGCATCAACTCAATATGCGTATAGCCCATTGATTTAACATAAGGAACAATTTCGTCAGCGAATTTTTCATAGCTTAAAAAGCTCCCATCCTCATTCTGCTTCCATGAATTTAAATGAACCTCATAAATATTAATCGGGCTTTTATATACATTTATCTCTTTCTTTTTATCCTGCCATTGCTGGTCTGTCCACTTAAAGCTTGAAATGTCATATATTTTTGTCCCGGTCGCGGGCTTTGTTTCCATATGGACTCCAAAAGGGTCAGCCTTCATCTTGACTTGACCGTTCATCCCTTCAACGCTATACTTATATGTGTCAAAGTCCTTTAAATCCTTGATGAAAGCCATCCAGACCTGGTCGCTTATTTTCTTCATAGGATTAGCATTTATGTCCCAGTTGTTAAAATCACCAACGACAGAAATTGATTTCGCGTTCGGCGCCCATACCCGAAATTCATATCCCATGTTTTTCGTCGAATTTACATAATGTGCCCCAAAAAAATCCGCCGCATCATAATTCGTTCCTTGATGAAATAAATATATCGGGAGTTCATAATTTTTTGGTAGTTTCTGTTTCATAATTATTCCTCCTAATCTTCTATTTCTATTGTAACAATTCGTGTTAAAAATAGCAAGCATTTTGTTATATTTTCATGAAGATATATATAAGCTAACAGCATATTTTGTTTGTTATTACTAAATATTTAGGGCAATTTTTAAAAATTCAAACTAATTGTTCAAACACATTTTCGAAACGATTATTGTGATATCGTCAGCATGATTTTCTATTGTGAACTGCTTGGCTGATTTTATCATTTTTTCAGCTAAATCATTCGCTGACATGCTTCTGTTTGAAATGACAACCTGCCTTAAAGTTTCAAGTGATTCTTCAACGACGCCGTCGGACGCATTAATGATAACGTCATTTGGTTTTAGCTTTAGGTTCATTTTAACCGGTTTAATATCCTGCAAAATCCCAATAGGGAGAGAGCTAGCCTCGATTTTTTTAAACTCATCTCCACGCACCAGATAGGTCGCCGAAGCGCCGGCTTTCACAATATCAAGCGTTCCATCGTATAGATTCACTATTGAAATATCAACGGTTGCGAAGCTTTCTTCCCATGCTTTAACCCTCATTGATGAATTTATCAGTCGTATTGCAGATGAATAGCCTATTCCTGCCCTTATCAGACGTGAAATTAAACTGGATGCAAGAAGCGAATCCAGCTGTGCTCGTCTTCCGCTCCCCATTCCATCAGAAAGAACAATATATGCCTCACCCTGATTATCCACGAAAAGCTCATAGGAATCGCCGGTTATCTCTGCCCTGCTTCCCGGCAGCTGTGAAGCGCCTATATCAATACTATATTGAGGCTTTTCCCACATTTCAATTCGTGTGAGCCCGTTGACAGTCGAATATCTTGGCATTTCAAGCTCTCTTTCAACAATATTCGAAATATCAGAGCAAAGGTCAAGGTCATTGAATTTTAAAATTTTCGGGACATAAGCTTCAATAGTCAAGCTCCCATAGCTGTTAATAAAAACGCATACCTTTGAATTAATTATTCCATGCTTAGAGAGATATGTAGTAACTTTTTTCGACAAATTCTGGTCTGACGTCGAATAATTCGTCAGCTGAGTGCTTAATGAGGATAGCATTTCCTCCATTGCTGAAAACTGGTCCGACAGCATAACTCTCATTTCCTTGAGCTTTTGCCCTAATTTCGATTGGTAGCTAATTTCACTATACAACGTATTGAATTCATACTCAAGTAAATTTTTCTTTACACAATGATTCAGCTCAGTCGGGAAGTCGGCGAAGGACACCTTCCCTAACAAATTCAGCATTGTTTCAATTTTATAAAAGCAATCATTTGTCTCATTGAAATTATCCTCCCAACACAGAAGATTGTTCTTACACTTCCCGCATACGTTTTCGCATACCTTTGAAACCAAATCCTGTTCTGCCGATTTTTTCTCCATCGCCATCGAAACCTTATTAATTGACTCCTTCACATCATTTATTGTCTGAGCTGCGAAGTTTAGCCTTTCGCCGGCATTCTGAGCTATTACCTCACCTGAATATCTGGATACTCCGACGGATTGCAGAGCCTGTGACCATACCGATGATGGGATAACGATGAAAATTACTGTCGCTATCGCCGAATCCAGAAGCATGGGGAAGGTGTCAAAGGATATCCCTATCGCAATCATGCCCACTATGTTCGCAGTAATAAATGAAATTATTACCGCCACTATTCCAAGCTCAGCGAAAAGCCCGGCAATAAGCCCGGCACAAGCAAGCAGCATTGTACTTCGTCCGAGAGTCGGAGAGCATAGAATAATGCCACAGGATGTCAGCACTCCACATACCGCCCCGCCTAAATGCTTATACTTTTTTATTGCTAAAAGCATGACAAGAACTCCCAGAATTCTCCCGAAATTGATGCTGGCAAAGTCTATTGACGTTAGTGTCGCAAGCGTCAAAACATAAATCACCCCGAGAGATGCCCCGGCTATACCTGAAATCGGAATAGTCAGCTCCTTTCGATATGAATTAACTGCCAATAATATAAAATATGTTGTGCATCCGCATAATATTGCCTGAGATATGCGTAAAAATAGTGAAGTGTATGTAAAATTAAATAGAAATAACAGCCCGATTCCAAAGCCCAGCATCAGAATGCAGGAAATCAAAGCCGTTTTAATCGCTGAGATTTTTTTCTGACCTATTTCAGTCACGACAAACCGTATCCCAAGGATAGAAAGCATTGCGCAGATTTGTGGAAGAGCTTCTATTGCTGTCCCATTAAAAAAATAAGCAATGAGGCTCGCCGCAAATGTTGCAATTCCGCCAGTGAAGCTCGCACAAGCAACTATCGCAACATTCAGAGGCGACAGCCCGCCGGTGATTGTTGTAACAGAAGTTATTATTCCGAGAGCGCCAAAAACTAAAAGAGTCGTTATCCCGCCTAATGATTTGTTCTCTTCCCTTACCTGATATGCCTGATTTTTTAACATCTCAATCACCACTAAATATAAATTTACCTTATAAAGGCTAATGCTATAATTATACAATTTGTATAACAAAAATAATGTCATAACTGTGTGGCGAATAATAGGATATTTGCAATAAAAAAACCTATTTAAAAGAATGTTTTAAATAGGCTGTGCTTATTAAATTATTACCTTGAGGGCTTCAGAAAATTCTATAAAATTTTCCATTGAAAGCTGTTCAGGGCGGATATTTGAGCTTAGCCCCAGGCTTTCTAAAACCTCAAAAACCTTTTGCTTATCAATAGAAAGTGATGCCGACACAGAATTCGCCAGAGTTTTTCTCCTTTGTTCAAATGAACCTCTCACAACCTTGAAGAAAAATTTTTCGTCGGTCACACCCTCGGGGGTTTTCTTCTTAACATCAAACCTCACAACGCAGGAGTCAACATTCGGCGCCGGCATAAAGCTCCCCTTTGAAACATTAAAAAGAATTTTAGGGTCGCTGAAATATCTCACAGCAACAGTCACAGCCCCCATTTCACGAGTCCCCATTTCAGCACAAAGCCTCAGACCCGCCTCCTTTTGAACCATAACAGTGACCGATGTGATAGGCAGTCTTTTTTCAAGCAGCATCATTATTATCGGCGAGGTAATGTAATATGGGAGGTTTGCACATACTGCAACCTCAAGCCCAGCGAATTCATCATCAATTAATTTCGCAATATCAATTTTCATTACATCAGCGTTAATTATCTTCACGTTATCATATTCCTTGAGGGTTTCGGCAAGAATGGGCAAAAGCCGTTCATCAATTTCAACAGCGACAACCTTGTCGGCATTTTTAGCCAGCTCATTTGTTAAAACGCCTATGCCTGTCCCTATTTCGATTACACCAAAGCCTTTTCCGGCATTCCCTTGTTCCGCTATTTTTGGACAAATACTCGGATTAATTAAAAAATTCTGCCCAAGTGTTTTTGAAAAAGAAAAGCCATGCTTTTCAAAAAGCTGTTTTATTACATTTATATTCGATAAATTATCCATTAATACCTCAAAATTTCTATGATTATTTTTATATTATTTTAACATTAATATAAAATAATGTAAAGGCTTGCAAATTGGTAGAGAATTTATTATAATCTATTATAACCAATTAATTATAATTCTGGGAGGTACATAAATGAATAGACGTGACAAAATCAATTATTATCTTGATATTGCTGAAACTGTTCTGGAGCGTGGGACTTGCCTTAGAAGGAACTTCGGCGCAATTATTGTTAATAATGATGAGATTGTTTCAACCGGGTATGTTGGGGCGCCAAGAGGACGAGCAAATTGCGTTGACCTAGGTTATTGCACACGCGAAAAGCTGAACGTCCCTAGAGGGCAAAGATACGAGCTGTGCCGTTCTGTTCACGCTGAGGCGAATGCAATTATTTCTGCTTCACGCAAGGATATGCTAGGCTCGACAATCTACCTCGCTTGTCATGATGCAAAAACTGGCGAGCTGTTCGGCGACGTTGAGCCATGCTCAATGTGCAAGAGATTAATTATAAATGCTGGAATTCAGACTGTTATCGTCAGGATGACAAAGGATAAATATAAGACTATCAACGTTGACAGCTGGGTTGAAAATGATGAATCAATTAACGGCACCGAAGGGTATTAAATAATATTAAGATGGCACACCAAAAAACGGTGTGTTATTTTTTTATCACATAGCTAATGTATTGACAAATGGTTTATATAATGCTAATATGAGGTCAGCTAATAAATATGGTATAAAAATACTCATATTCTCCAAAACGGCACCATATATTGTGGTATAATCATTTTAATTTTTTATTATTTTTTCCGCCCCCCAAAAGCTCGCTGTATCAAAATAAACAAGGAGGTTTATTATGAGTGAAGCAATTGCTAAGGTTCATTCTTACGAGACTTTCGGCGCTGTTGACGGGCCGGGCATTCGCTTTATAGTTTTCCTTCAGGGGTGTTGCTTGCGGTGCTTGTTTTGTCATAATCCTGATACATGGGAATGCGGAGTCGGGAAGGAAATCACCGCCTCAAGGCTCATTAAAAAAATTATTGATTATAAGAATTATATCGCCCGAGGCGGGGTCACTATTTCCGGCGGTGAGCCTTTGCTTCAAGCTCAGTTCTGTGAGGAGCTTATTGATGAATGCCATAAGGAAAATATCAGTGTCGCTATCGACACATCGGGGTCAGTCCCTTTAGAAAAGTCGAGAAAAGCGATACTCAAGGCGGATTATATTCTTCTTGATCTGAAGGATATAGACAGCGAGGATTGCAAAATTCTGACCGGAATGGGGAATGAAAATGCAATCGCGACCTTGAGATTCTGTGAAGAGAACAACAAGACAGTATGGATTCGCCATGTTTTACTCCCTCAATATACATTAAATTATGATAAACTGCGTCGGCTCGGCGAGTTTTTAAGTGCGTTTAGTTGTATACAAAATCTTGAAATCCTCCCTTATCACACTATGGGGCTTTTTAAGTGGGAAAATCTCGGGATAGAATCTAAAATCAAAAGCATTAATCCTCCCTCCTTTGAGGAGATAAAAATGGCGGAAAAAATACTTGCCGATTGCGGTCTGAAAATAGTTTAGCCTTCTTGCACTAATCCGCAGGGAGGTTTTTTGTTATTGTTAAATAAGGTATTGCCTTTTAAAAGAATTGCGTTTAGAATAATGCTAAAGGTTGGTGGTTAAAAATGAGCAGCAATACAATAATTAGTTTAAAAAACGGTGAATTTGATGACAGTATTCGTGCAACTTATTGTTGCAGTATTGATGAAGCTAAGCTATACACCGAAAGATTCCTTAATATTATTGACGGATATAATAAAACCTTTGGAGCTGAAAGTGATTTCAGGCTTTTTTCTGCCCCGGGGAGGACAGAAATATGCGGAAATCACACTGACCATCAGCACGGGAATGTTCTGTGCGGAAGCGTCAATCTCGACGTTATTTCAGCTGTTTCTTTGAATTCATCGAATGAAATCCGCATTAAGTCAGAGGGGTATCCTATAGATATAATAAATATAAATGACTTGAGTATAAACTGTGAGGAGTATAATCTCTCCATTTCATTAATTAGAGGTATCGCCTCAAGGTTCACTCAGCTGGGATTCAAAATCGGCGGGTTTAACGCTTATACTACTTCAAATGTCCTCAAAGGCTCGGGGCTTTCTTCTTCGGCGGCTTTTGAGGTTCTTGTCGGCAACATTTTTAACTCGCTATTTGCTGAAAATGAAGTCAGCCCTGTTGATATTGCAAAATTCGGGCAATACGCTGAAAATGTTTATTTTGGGAAGCCTTGTGGACTGATGGACCAAATGGCGTCAGCCGTCGGCGGAGTTATTGCCATTGACTTTTATGATGCTGAAAAACCCGTGGTTGAGAAAATCGACCTTTCACTTAACGGCTACGCTTTATGTATAATTGATAGCGGCGCTGACCATGCTGACCTGACGGATGAATACGGCGCAATAACCGGCGAAATGAAGTCTGTCGCAAATTTTTTCAATAAGAGCTATTTGAGAGAAGTCCATGAAAATGATTTTTTCTCAAATTTAACGGAAGTCAGAAGTGCAACAAGCGATAGGGCGGTCCTCCGAGCCATTCATTATTTTAACGAGAACAAAAGGGTGTCAGAGCTGATTGATGCGTTAAGAGATAACAACATTGAAGCCTTTATAAAGCTGATAATTGAGTCCGGTCACTCATCTTTTATGTATCTTCAAAACGTTTTTGCAACCTCTCAGCCACAACATCAAGCTGTTTCGCTCGCTCTCGCCTTATGCGAAAAATTGCTCAAGGGGAAAGGGGCATACCGTGTTCACGGCGGGGGCTTCGCCGGAACTGTTCAGGCTTTTGTTCCGCTTGAAATGCTCGAGGAGTTCAAGAATGAAATTGAGAAATTCATCGGTGACGCGATGTGTCACATTTTAAGCATACGCCCTGTGGGTGGCTGCGAAATAAAAAGAAATTCTGAACTGAGTTATTATTATTATGGCTGAATTAAGCTTCGACTCTGAAAATTGCAACTTGAAATTTCACCAGCAAAAGAGTATAATGAATTGGGTAATTTAAGAAGCTTATCTCTAAAACTAAGGAGGACAAATTTTGAAGAAAATACTTGTTACCGGCGGTGCTGGATTTATCGGGAGTCATACTGTCGTTGAGCTTATTGAGGCTGGCTATGAGGTTATCGTTATGGATAATTTTAAAAACTCGAAGCCTGAATCACTTAACAGAATCAGAACTATCACCGGCAAGGACTTTAAATTTTATGAAACGGATATGTGTGATTTCGATGCTGTCTGCAAGGTATTTGAAGAATGCAAGCCTATTGACGCTGTTATTCACTTTGCCGGACTAAAGGCAGTGGGTGAATCTGTTCAAAAGCCTTTGGAATATTACAGCAATAACATAATCGGCACTTTAATGCTTCTTGATGCTATGAGGAAATATGACTGCAAGAAGATAGTTTTCTCTTCCTCTGCAACAGTTTACGGTTCAAATGCCCCTATCCCTTATAAAGAAGAATTTGTTATTCCAGCAAATGCATCAAGCCCATATGGGACTACAAAAATAATGATCGAAAAAATATTGATTGACCTTTGCAATGCTGATAAGGATTTTGGAGCAGTTTTGCTAAGATATTTTAATCCAATCGGCGCACACGAAAGTGGCTTAATTGGAGAAGATCCAAACGGAATTCCAAATAATTTAATGCCTTATATTGCACAGGTTGCAGTGGGTAAGCTTCCGTGCCTCAATATTTTTGGAAACGATTATGACACTCCCGACGGGACTTGCATACGTGATTATATCCATGTTGTTGATTTAGCAAAAGGACATTTATCCGCACTTGATTATATACTTGAAAAAACAGGCGCTGAGCCAATCAATCTTGGAAATGGAAAGGGCTCAAGCGTGCTTGAAGTCGTTTCTGCTTTTGAAAAAGCTTCAGGAAAAACAATTGCTAAGAAATTTGCGCCTCGCCGAACAGGTGACCTTGCTTGTTTCTATGCTGATACTGAAAAGGCAGAAAAGCTTCTGAACTGGACAGCTAAACTAGACCTTGAAAAAATGTGCGTTGACGGTTGGAATTTCACCTCAAAAAATCCAAACGGCTTATAATCAAATATTATAAAAACCTCCGGAATTAACCGGAGGTTTTTTGTTTATGTTATTATTATTTGAAGTATCTGTCAAGCAAGCCTTTGAATGCACAGCCGTGGCGAGCTTCATCCTTAGCCATTTCGTGAACTGTATCGTGGATTGCATCATAGCCAAGCTCCTTCGCTCTTGTAGCAAGCTTTTTCGAGAAAATGCTTGTAACAATTAAATATAATTATTTCGTAAAGTATCTGTCAAGCATGCCTTTGAACGCACAGCCGTGGCGAGCTTCATCCTTAGCCATTTCGTGAACTGTATCGTGGATTGCATCATAGCCAAGCTCCTTCGCTCTTGTAGCCAGCTTTTTCTTCCCCTCACAAGCTCCATTTTCAGCCATGTATCTCATTTCAAGGTTTTTCTTAGTTGAAGGTGTAACAACCTCGCCTAAAAGCTCAGCGAATTTAGCGGCGTGCTCAGCTTCCTCATAGGCTGCCTTTTCATAGTACATTCCGATTTCAGGATAGCCCTCTCTGTGAGCAACCCTAGCCATAGCAAGATACATTCCAACCTCTGTGCATTCGCCCATGAAGTTTTGTCTCAAGCCTTCAATTACCTCTGCATCAAGACCGGCAGCAACACCAACCTTGTGCTCGTCAGCCCAAACTAGTCCCTGTGCAACAGCCTCGTTGAACTTCTCCTTAGGCGCCTTGCATTGTGGGCAAGCATCCGGTGCACTTTCACCCTCGTGAACATAACCGCAAACTGAACATACGAATTTTTTCATAAAAATACCCTCCTAATAATTTAAACTTATTATAGTCATTTAATGCTCTTGTCTTTATAACTAGTATACCACTTTAGTATACATTTGTCAATACTAAAAATAAAAAAATTCAAATTGTATAAAAATTATTGTTATGGTATTATAATGTTATTGCTTTTGACTTTTGGAGGGATGATATGAAAACTATTTTATGCGGAATTAATGCTAAGTTCATACACACTAATTTAGCAATAAGACAAATTAAAGGTTATGTTGAGGCTAATTCAAACTATGAAATTAGCTTGCTTGAATTCACTATAAATAATTATATAAATGAAATATTCGAAGAAATTTACATTAACAAGCCTGATGTAATAGGTTTTTCCTGCTATTTATGGAACATTGAACTTGTTCAGAAGCTGATTGTTCTTTTAAAAAAGCTTTTGCCTGACATAATTATCATTCTCGGCGGACCTGAGGTTTCATATTCGCCTATAAAAATTCTTAAAGAAAATCCATGCGATTTCATCATATGCGGTGAAGGTGAAGGAGCTTTCTGCGAGCTGTTAAGCGAAATTGCTTCGACGAAAAAATATGAAATGGTTAAAGGAATAGCTTATAAAAGCATTGTGGGCGAAATTATTCAGAACGATAAGAGCGAGTTTTTGGATATGTCGCTTTTGCCCTTCCCGTATACTGATTTTCATGAAATTGAAAATAAAATTTGCTATTATGAGGCGTCAAGGGGTTGCCCCTTTAAGTGTGCTTACTGCATTTCGTCAGTTGAAAACGGCGTGAGATTTTCCCCGCTTGAAAAGGTTCTCAGCGAGCTTAAAATCTTCCTTGATGAAAATGTCCGACAGGTGAAATTCGTCGACAGAACCTTTAATTGCAATAATGCTTTCGCTATGAGCATTATAAAATTTCTTATTGATAATGACAATGGCGTGACTAACTTTCATTTTGAGATGGCGGCTGAGCTTTTGACAGATGAGATAATTGCTTTGCTATCTTTAGCTAGACGTGGGCTTTTTCAGCTTGAAATCGGCGTCCAGTCCACAAATTTAGAGACACTTAATGCTATTTCACGAAAAAGTGATTTTTGCTGGCTATCACAATGCGTTAAAAAGCTTTTAGTCCCTCAGAATGTTCACCTGCATTTAGATTTAATTGCCGGACTGCCCCTTGAGAATTTTGAAAGCTTCAAAAAATCCTTCGACGACGTTCATTCACTTTCCCCGCATCAGCTTCAGCTTGGATTTTTAAAGATATTGAAGGGCTCAAGAATGGAAAGCTTATGCGATGAGTTTGAGATTTTGCATTCGCCCTTCCCCCCTTTCGAGTTTTTAAAAACGCACTGTTTGTCCTTTGATGAAGTTATTGTACTCAAAAGCATTGAAGAAATGGTTGAAATTTATTATAACACGAACCGTTACTGTCATGCTGTTGAGTTTTTAAGAGGGTATTGTGAAAGCTATTTCGACCTGTATCTTCGGCTTGCTGAATACAAAAATAAAAAAGGCATCGGCTCACTCGTTCATAACAAGCAATTTTCCTATGCCTTTTTAATTGATTTTGTTGCCGATAATTTTTCGGAGTATGTTGCTCAGGCTTTCAACAGTGTACTAAAGCTGGATTTCCTGCTCCACGAGAAGCCCCGCTCCCTTCCTGAATGGGCAAAAAGAGTCGATAACCAGATTTCTAAGGATGAAATCTATGACTTTATTGTTAAAAAAGATGATTCTTTCATCAGCGAGCTTTTGCCGGAATATTCTGACTGTCAGCGAAAGCAGCTTTTGAAGCTCGTTCATGTTGAAATGTTCTCGATTAACCCTTTCACGCTTGAAAAATCAGAAACGACCTTACTGTTTAACTATCGAAGCCGTGATTTATGGAATAACGCGATGGCTATTCAGATTGAATTAGGGTTGGCTTAACAATTTTCAGCGTATCCTCTTCAACAATGAGCTTTAGCTCGTCGCCTTTTAAAATTTCGCCCTCGAGGATTTTTTGCGAAAGCATATCCTCAACCTCGGTCGAAATAACCCGACGAAGCGGTCTTGCCCCATAGGCTGTTGAAAAACCATCTTTTGCGATTTTCTTTATTGCTTCTTCAGAATATATTATTGATATTCCCAGCAATTTAAGACGGTCTGACAGCTCGTTTAAGAGCTTCGTTGATATTTTTTCAATGTCGTTTTTGTCGAGCGTTCTGAAAATAATAGTATCATCAAGTCTGTTTAAAAACTCCGGCTTGAATTGCTGCTTTAGTTCATTGAGAATTTCAGATTTTATATTTTTTTCATCCATCTCGGCTATTGTGAAGCCGAGATTTTTTTTGTCTATTATTTTTTTTGCCCCGAGATTTGAGGTCATTATTATTACTGTATTTTTGAAAGAAACCCTTCTCCCCTGCGAATCGGTAACAAAACCGTCCTCAAGGATTTGAAGAAGAATATTGTATACATCAGGGTGAGCTTTTTCAATTTCGTCGAGAAGGACTATTGAATATGGGTTTCGCCTGATTTTTTCTGTGAGCTGTCCCCCCTCATTATAGCCGATATAGCCCGGCGGCGAACCGATGAGCTTCGAGACATTGTGCTTTTCCATATACTCTGACATATCAAGCCTAATCACAGATGATTCGTTCGCAAAAAGACATTCAGCGAGAGCCTTGCAAAGCTCCGTCTTTCCGACACCCGTAGGCCCTAAAAATATGAATGAGCCTATCGGTCTGTTCGGGTCCTTTAGTCCGACTCGACTTCTTCGGATTGAACTGGAAAGCTTTTTGATTGCATCCTCCTGTCCGATAACCCGCTTGCTCATCACCTCTTCAAGCTTCAAAAGCCGCTTTGTTTCTTCCTCCGTCAGGCTGGAAACAGGAATCCCGGTCCAGCTTGAAATAACCTCCGCTATGTCATTTGGGGTTATTTCATTCCTTTGGATAGCTTCGCCCTTCTTATTTTCGCTGTTTTTGCTCTCGAGCTTTTCGGCATAGGTTCGCTTTGAAATGCTCCCCGTCAGATAATCGTTCAAGACACTTGCTATCTCGCCCATGTTTTCCGAGGAGCTTCCGAGCTTCATTCTCACCCGAGAGCACGCCTCGTCAATCAGGTCTATCGCCTTATCCGGAAGATGTCTGTCATTTATATACCTTTGTGAGAGATGGACAGACGCCTTTATTGCTTCCTGAGTTATTTTTATTTTATGGTGCTCTTCATACTTAGGGGCGAGTCCCTGGATTATTTTTATGGTATTCTCCTCACTCGGCTCACAAACCTTAACAGGCTGAAAACGTCGCTCAAGCGCTGAATCCTTTTCAATATAATTTCTGTATTCATCAAAGGTCGTCGCCCCGATAATCTGAAGCTCACCACGGGCTAGCTGTGGCTTTATTATATTCGCTGCGTCTATAGCACCCTCAGCGGCACCGGCACCGACGATAGTATGAACCTCGTCTATAAAGAGTATTACGTTTTTTGCATTTACGACCTCTTCGATACAGGTTTTCAGCCTCTCCTCAAAATCGCCGCGGTATTTTGCGCCGGCGAGCAGCTGAGTGATATCAAGCATAAAAAGCCTTTTCGTTTCAAGGTTTTCAGGAACCTCACCCTTTGCTATAAGCTGGGCAAGCCCTTCAACTATTGCTGTTTTTCCAACCCCCGCTTCGCCAACAAGACACGGATTGTTTTTTGTTCTTCTTGAAAGAATCTGAATGAGCCGCTCGATTTCACTTTCACGGGCAATAACAGGGTCAAATGCGATGCAAGCTGTTTTCGTCGTCAGCTCCTTCCCGTATTTCTCAAGGTTTGGGAGCTTCACGTTCGCCGGCCCCTGTTTTAAGGATTGGAGGCTGTTCGTCTGAATACTGGAACATTCATTATATATTTTTGTTATACTGATATCAAGGTCACGCAAAATGCTGGTCGAACAGGAATTCGATTCCCTTAAAAGCGACATAAGAATATGCTCACTTCCGACAAATTTACAGCTGAAGCTTTGAGATAGCTTTATCGCATTGCCTATTATTTTTTTGGCTGTCGGTGTCAGCATATTTGAGTTTAAAACGCAGTAGTCACCTTTTCCAATCATTTCAACAATTTTCGCTTGAACCTGACTGGGTGATACTCCATTCTTATTTAAAATTGTATAGGCTGTTGACGTTCCCTCATCAAGCAGCCCGAGTAATATATGCTCGCTCCCCACATAGGTGTGGCCCAGTTCACCCGCTAGAGTGAAGGCACGATTTATCGCAGAGCTGGCTTTATACGTGAAGTTCTCTAAATTAAATTCTTGCATAGAATCTCCATTCTGCCATCTATTAGGTTTTTTCTGACGGCTGGCTTCATAAAAGTATATGCCCAGATAGGCTTAACATTAACTTGTTCATATAAAGATTTTTGTCATCTATTTACATCTTAATCATTGGAATAACATTTCTTTTATATTTTATGAAATTGAATACCAAATGCTATAGCAAAATAAGTCGCTTTTTAATTTTTAATAAAATGTTTTTCCTAAAATACTGTAACACATTTTTCCTTTTTCCATAAACTATAATATAAAACAAAACTAGATGGGACTGAATATGAGGTTTCAGAATAGTCGAGTTTTTATAATACATTATTATAAAAAGGAGTGCGTCATAATGGGTTGCTGTGGAAATGGATTCGGATTTGGCGGTAACAGCTGCTGGTGGATTATCATTCTAGTTCTAATATTCTGCTGCTGTGGAAATGGATTTGGCGGTAACTGTGGCTGTAACGAAGGCTGCTAATGCTGAATACGTATTTGGTTTTGTAGACATAAACACTCTCAAAACGAAAAATTCCTTCGAGTCGGACTCGGAGGAATTTTTATATTATTCGTATCTTAATGCATCAACCGGCTTTAACTTGCTGGCTCTATATGCGGGATAAACCCCGAATATCAGACCTAACACAATTGCCAGAAGAATAATTCCAACAATCATAAGATAATTTATAACCGGCGTCAACTGAAAAATCATACATCCGATAATAGCGATAGCAATACCGATAACTGTTCCGATTACCCCGCCCATTAAGGTTATCATGACTGATTCGATTAAAAACTCAACCATAATATGCTTATTGGTCGCCCCTATTGATTTCTTTATTCCTATTTCCCGTGTTCTTTCATTAACGGAGACAAGCATGACAGTCATTATTGACAGCCCTGAAACAACAAGCGAAATGCCCGCTATAGCTGACAAAACCGCTGTCACAACCCCCATAATATCGTCCAGCTGCTGCCTTTGCTTTAAAAGATTTTGTATCTGAAGGTCGGTGGTGACGCTTCTGCTTGTTAAAATTGCTCTTGAAAGCTCATCCGAAACCCTGTCCATTTGTGTGTTGCTGTTTACCTTAACTGCTATTTCGTCGAAATATGTTTGCATCGAGGTTTCTTCCATCGTGGTATAGGGAATATACACGAAGCTCGGGATTATCCCCCCGAACATATTCTGAAGAACATTGACTCCGCTCTTGACAACACCGACAACCTTAAAATCCTCGTATATTCCGTTAACACATACAGAGATATTCTTCCCCACTATATTCGCTCTTTTATAGTTTTCAATGGCGATTTTTTCGTCAATAACGCATACCTTTGAATATGAAAGAACATCCCCCTTGTTTATTAATCTTCCATAAACAGGCTGAAGCTCAATGACATTGTCAGCGTCCTCATTAACCCCCCATATCATACAGTCCTGAACACTGTTTAAAATACTTGTATGTCCCATCAGATATAAAAGTGGCATTGCGTTCTTGACGAAGGAAACCTGCTTAACTGACTTTAGGTCCTGTTCACCAAGCCCCGTATCATTACTTTTATCACCCGAAATGACGATGCTGTCCATCCCCATATTTACAAGCTGTTTATTAATTGTGCTCTTCCCGATATCACCTATTGTTGAAATAACAACAACCGACAGAACTCCTATCACTATCCCGCCGATAGTGAGAAAAGAGCGAAGCTTATTTCTAAAAAGGTCAGACAAGCCATTTCTTACGCATTCCAGCATTTTCTCACTCCACTCTATTGGTTTATCTTAATTAATGTTCCGCTTTTTTTAATTGCATTTGGTGTTGAAATTATTAAGTCGTCCGGATTTAAGCCGGACACAACCTGAACTCCGTCAGCTAGCTCAAGCCCCGTGCTTATATCCTTCCTCACTGCAAAGCCATTTGAAAATACAAAAACATATTCTTTTCCGCCCTTATCCTGAAGCACTGACTCATAAGGGATAACATTAATTTGCTTCTCCTGTTCTGTTATTACTCTGGCTTTTATTGAATAGCCCTCTTTAATCTTTTCGTTGATATTATCTATGCTGACAGTGATATCAACAACTGTTTCCTGATTGGCGCCGACATATATTTTTCGTGCTGACGAGCTTATTTCCTGAATATGCCCATAAAACTTTTCTCCCTCAAAACCACTCCCTGTGATTTCAACAGGCTGGCCGACTGTTACAGCCATTGCTTTATTTTCCGGGACCTGAGCGAATACAACCAAATCCCCATCACCTAACATTGAAGCAATACAGGCATTCTTGTCGATAAACTGCCCCTGGGTCACGCTGACTGTCTGGATAACACCATCTATATTTGAAACAACCTCAGTGGGGAGCTTTTTCATTGCGTCATCATATGAGGTCGCATAAACCCCAGTGGTCAGCCCTGAAACAGCGACGTAATTATTATTCTCCATTATTTTCTGAGCTGTTTGTTCTCTGTTGATTTTAATTACCGGTTGTCCGACTTTAACTGAATCGCCCGGCTTCACAAGCACTTCAGAAACTATCAGAGGGAATTCGGAGGTAACCTGCTGCTTATTTTTTTGTTGAACCTCGCCTGTAGCTGTGACATATCCGACGTAGTCAACCTCCTTTAGCTTTGTGACGCTGGCAGACGGCAATACTGCCACAATTATTGAGGGAATAATCAAGCTCATTATAATAAGAGCTATACATATTCCAAATGTAATAATTCCTTTTTTCATCCTGACACTCCTTTTAAATTAGTTCATATATAGTTTGACAATTTTTTTGCTAAATTATACTAATATTTCTGGATTTTTAAAAAAATAAATGCAACAGATTTTTCTGTTGCATTTCTAAACTATTTTATTGTATCAAAAGCTTGCCTTAATGAATTCACCCCGATAACTTTAATTTTGAACTTTTCCTTGTCAATCCCCTGAAGAGATTGATTCGGAACAATACATTTTTCAAACCCAAGCCTTTGGGCCTCAGTTATTCTTTGAGCGATGTGAGAAATATTTCTTATTTCGCCGCCAAGCCCGATTTCACCAAAGGCAATGATTTTTTCATCGACCGGCTTATCAGTGAGGCTGGAATAAAGCGAAAGTGCAATGGATAAGTCAGCGGCTGGCTCATCAAGCCTGAGTCCACCGACAATATTTATATAAACATCGAGTGTCCCAAAAAACAAGCCTAGTCTTTTCTCTAAAACTGCAATTATTATTGCCATACGGTTATAGTCAACGCCTGTTGCCATTCGCTTCGGATTCGTGAAGCCACTTTTGGTCACAAGCGCCTGAACCTCAGCAAGAATAGGTCTTGACCCCTCCATAACACAAGCGACACAGCTCCCCGAAACATTAATCGGTCGCCCCGACAAGAGCATCAGCGACGGGTTTTCGACTTCCTTCAAGCCGACATCAGCCATTTCAAAAACGCCGATTTCGTTCGTTGAGCCAAAACGGTTTTTCACCGCCCTTAATATACGATAGCTCATATTCCGCTGTCCTTCAAAATACAAAACAGCGTCAACAATATGCTCCATGACCTTTGGTCCGGCGATTGCCCCGTCCTTATTCACATGACCGACTATGAAAATAGGGACCTCCTCCGACTTCGCAGTCCTCATGAAAAGATTTGTGCATTCACGAACCTGAGTTATGCTCCCGGGGCTTGAGGATATCTGTGAAATGCTCATTGTCTGTATAGAGTCGATTATTACAATATTTGGCTTGTTCTTGACTATTGCATCTGAAATAGCCTCTGCATCAGTCTGAGCGAGAACATAAAGGCTTTCGGTCACAACATTAAGGCGGTTCGCGCGAAGCTTAATCTGCCTCGCTGACTCTTCCCCCGATACATAAAGAATAGAGTAATTCTTCCCCAAAAACTCGCAAATCTGAAGGAGCAGCGTTGACTTCCCTATCCCCGGCTCGCCGCCAAGAAGGACAAGGCTCCCCTTAACCAGCCCGCCGCCTAAAACTCTGTCCAGCTCGCCGACACCGGTGGAGTATCTTATGTCATCAATATTTGTGTCAACATCAGAAAGCTCAAAAATCTGAGATGAAACGTCAAGCACCTTGCTCGAGGAATTTTTTGAAACCGAAACCGACTGTTCCTCCTCAAAGCTGTTCCATGCCCCGCAGCTCTGGCAGCGTCCGTTCCATTTAGGGCTTTCATAGCCACATTGATTACAAACATAAATGCTTTTTATCTTCGCTGACATAATTTTAACTGCCTTTCATTTTATGTATTAGCTTAAAGCTTTTCGCTGATGAATTTATTTATCCCGCTGAAAATCGTGAATGCAACCTTATTCTGATATTCCGTTGTTTCAAGAAGCGAAGCCTCCTGAGGATTCGACAAAAAGCCACATTCAACCATTAAGGATGGGCATTTTGTATTCGCAATAAGCATTAAATCCTTCCCCGTCGGCTTTGTTTCTCTCTTATTTTCTGGCTGAAGAAGTGAAACAAACTGCCCCTGCATTACACCGGCAAGCTTTTCGTTCAAAGGATTTGATGAAGAATAAAACATCTGAGCACCGCTGTATTGCGACTGAGTGAACTGGTTTTGATGGATGGAAATTGCAATGGCGTTTTCATATTTGTTAAAAATCTTGACACGATTATTCATATCAGAAAGCTTCTGGTTCCGAACGCCTGTTACTCCGCTGTCATGTATCGAGATATCCGTATCTCTTGTAACAACCACCTTATAGCCGAATGACTGACACATATCCCTGACCGACAGAAGAATATTTAGATTAATATTTTTTTCGTCCACACCGTTTACACTTGTGCAGCCGCCATCCATTCCTCCATGACCGGCGTCTAAAACAACAACAATATCATTGTTCGGATTTGTTGTTGAGGCAGGGACATAAACCTGAATATTGTGGGTTGCGTAATAGACTAAAAAGTACCCGATTATTAGGGAAAAAACAACCCCGACGTGACTTTTCTTGATTTTCATAAATTTGCTCCTTAAACACATAAAATTTTCTTGTTAATTCTTATGTGGATAAGGTACAGGTTATACCATTTAAATTTTTTTAATAATTAAATTTGCTTTTATATGTCTAATTATACACCATTTTTATACATCAAACAATGATTTTTTCTTTTAAATTGATTATTTAAACTCAAAAATTTCTTGCTATAATTTTATAAATGCTACAAATAATAATTATAGAAATTTAAAATTGAACAATATAAATTTATATGGAGGCATTTTAATGAAAAACAAAAATTTAAAATTTTTGAACTCTCTTTATCAAAATACATCTATGGGGATTAGCACACTAAGCAAAATTATCCCCAAGGCGAAGGATTTAAAGCTAAAGGGGGAGCTTCAGGCACAGCTAAACAATTATCATGACCAGAGTGAGCAAATCAGAAAAGAAATTTATGCGCAGAATTCAGAGCCTAAGGATATAAGTGCATTTACTAAAACGTTTGCTGACTCCAGTATTGCGATGTCAACGCTGACCAACAGGTCAACAAGTCATATCGCAGAAATGATGATTCAAGGCACAAATATGGGCGTTATCGACATTAACAAGCAAATTAACCACACACCGCTACTCGATGAAAACATTAGAAAGCAGGCTCAGGATATTTTAACAAGTGAACAGCAATATATCGATAATTTAAAATGCTATTTATAAAGGAGTTGTTATTATGTCAAAAAAAGTATATCATGTTCAAAGAGGAAAAATCTATCGCCCGAAAAATGTCATCCCAAACGGAACTACTAATATTATAACCGACAATATGACAACGGATACCGGTTGCATTGTTAATGTTTCTGAAATGAATGCTTCCTATGCAAGACGCTGGGTTGATGAAAACCATCTATAAACACATGAATGCCCACTGAGCTTTTTAACCTCGGTGGGCATTATGAATTTTTGGATTAATTGAGCTTTTTTAAAGCTCTTAGCGAATTGAAAATTGCAATTAATGAAACGCCGACATCAGCGAAAACCGCCTCCCACATTGTTGCAAAGCCAAGTGCCCCAAGTATTTGAACAGCGAACTTAATGCTTAATGCAAAAATTATATTCTGCCTCACAATTCTCATGGTTTTTCTTGAAATTTCGATTGCGGTTGCGATTTTCAAAGGCTCATCGGTCATGAGAACAATATCCGCCGCTTCAATCGCAGAATCAGAGCCGACACCTCCCATTGCTATCCCGACATCAGCTCTCGCCAGAACCGGCGCATCATTTATTCCGTCACCAACGAAGGCGACAGCTTTTCCTTTTGAATTTTCGGCTATCAAGCTTTCAATTACATTAACCTTATCTGCGGGGAGCAGCTCGGTGTATGCTTTGTCTATTCCGATTGAATTAGCGATGGCTTCACCAACCTGCTTTTTATCGCCGGTCAGCATGACTGTTTTGTTAATGCCTAAAGCTTTTAGCTTTTCTAATGCCTTCTTTGAGTCTTTTTTAATTTCATCAGAAACAACGATAAAGCCGGCATACTTATTGTTTATCGCTGTGTAAATTATTGTTCCCACTGCATTCGTCTGAGGAATTGAAATTTCTTTCTCATCCATCAGCTTTTTGTTCCCTACTAAAACCGGCTCGCCATTAACCTTAGCGCTTATTCCCTTCCCTGAAATTTCAAAAAGGTCAGAAACACTTGATTTGTCAAGCTTCCCATTATATGCCTTAACTATTGACAAAGCTATTGGATGGTTTGAATAGCTTTCGACCAGTGCAGTTGTTTCAAGCAGCTTATTTTCTGAAATGCTGCTTGGGAAAATTGAAGTAACCGAAAAGTCGCCCTTCGTGAGTGTCCCTGTTTTATCAAAGGCTATGGTTTCTATTCGGCTTAGCATTTCAAGTGCATTCGCGCCCTTGACAAGAACCCCCGAACGTGAGGCGCCGCCAACCCCGCCAAAAAAGCTAAGCGGGACTGAAATTACAAGGGCGCACGGACAGGATACAACAAGGAAAATCAAAGCGCGATATAACCACTCGCTGAATGTCGCCCCCTGAAGGAGCAACGGCGGAACGATGGCAAGAATTATTGCAACAATTACAACAATCGGCGTATATATTTTAGCAAAGCGTGAGATGAACTTTTCGGTTTTCGCCTTTTTGGAGCTTGCATTTTCAACCAAGTCGAGAATTTTTGAAACTGTCGAATTTTTAAACTCGCTTGCTACCTCAATTTCAATTACTCCCTGCAAGTTCACGCTTCCGCTCAAAACCTCGTCACCGACTGAAATTTCACGCGGCATTGATTCGCCCGTCAGAGCTGATGTGTCAAGACTGGTACTTCCAACCAGTATCCGCCCGTCCAGTGGGATTTTCTCTCCAGCCTTAACAACAATAACTTCGCCGATTTTAACCTCTTCGGGCTTTACTCTTATTGTTTGGGAGCCACGCTTGATGTACGCGAAGTCAGGTCTTATGTTCATCAGCTGTGAAATGGATTTTCGCGAACGGTTGACGGCGAGTGACTGAAATAATTCGCCAACCTGATAAAATAGCATTACCGCAACGCCTTCTTCATAATAGCCGATGCAGAATGCACCGATTGTTGCGACAGTCATGAGAAAAGCCTCGTCAAAGGGCTTCCCCTTAAAAATATTTTTGACAGCTGAAATTAAAACATCGTATCCTATTATAATATAGCTTAAAAATACTGAAATTACGCTTATGAAGTTCACCTTAATCAATATAGAGATTATAAAAAGTGCCCCTGCAATGATAATTCTGATTATTTCATTGCTTATATTATCATTATGCTCTTCCTCGTCATTTTCCGCTAGTTCCTTGACCTTTATTCCTGATTCAATTGAAGTCGCAATCTTTGAAATATCTTCGATAGCTTTATCCCTTGTCGTTGTTCCTTGAATTTCCACAACGAGCTTTTGGCTCACGAAATCAACGTTTGAAGATTTAACATAATCAAGAATTCTGATAGTTTCTTCAATTTTATTAGCACAGTTAGCACAATCTAATCCGTTAAGTTTTAATGTTAATTTCTCCATATTATTCCTCCGTCTTTATTCTGAAACGTGTTCCATCCCCATGTTTAATATAATCTGAATGTGGTCATCGCTCAGTGAATAAAATACTATTTTTCCGTTTCGTCTGTATTTCACGAGCCTCGACTGCTTCAAAACCCTTAGCTGATGTGAAATTGCCGACTGAGTCATATTCAGAAGCTCGGCGATATCGCATACACACATTTCACCTGAAAATAGCGCGAATAAAATTCTCACTCTCGTCGAATCCCCAAAAACCTTAAACAGCTCAGCGATGTCATAAAGTATTTCTTCATCAGGCATTTCCTTAAAAACCTGATTCACTCTTTCTTCATTAGTATGTGTTACTTCACAGCTTTCAATTATATTGCTTTTCATAAAACCTCCTACATATGAATAATTGTTCATGTATATATAATATTATACTTTTTTTATTTTGTCAAGGATATTTTTAAAATATTAAAAGCATTCCAACACAAGTTGAAATGCTTCACTTAATCATAATCTATTTAGTTTTTTCTTTTTTCCACTTTTTAAAATACTTCATCATTGAGTTAATTTGAATAATAAGATATTTTAATTTTTTTGAGCTGGCACGTTCCCACAAATGGGTCACGCTGACTTGAGGATAAAATACAACTCTTCCGTTCTGCTTTGCTCGTCTGGTAATATCAGCATCTTCAAAATACATAAAAAATTTATCATCAAAGCCGCCGATTTTTTTAAATACATCGGTTCTTATTACGAAAAAACATCCTGTGCAAAATTCAATTTCAAAAGGACTAGAGTAACTAATATCTCTCATTGTGTATTCGGCCCTAAGCCTTTTAAAACGCTCGCCGAGCTTTTCAAGCCTTCCCCCCAACAGATATTTAAGCTGAGGATTACGCTTTGGCAAAAATTGTTCTGTCCCATCTTCATTCAGAATTCTAGGGGTTGCCATAACAACGGAAGAATCCGACTCCATAATTTCAACCAGCCTTGAAATAGAATCTTCCTTTAGGATAATATCCGGATTAATGATGACATGATATTTAGAATCAATTATGTTTAAAAGCTTATTATGTCCAAAACCGAAGCCGCCATTTTTTTCATTTTTTAAAACCGTAACTTGAGGGAATTTCTCCATAATAATTCCCGCAGTATTATCTTCAGAGTTATTGTCTGAAATATACAAGGTTAAATCAACGTCTTTTGTTTGTGCCAGAATTGACGCGATAGTCACCAGAATTTTGTCAATATTATTATAGGATACAATCGCAGCAGATACTTTTATTTTGTCTTTTCTATTATCACACACCGGTTAACAACACCTCAAAACTTTTTTGCGAATCCCGACCAAGCTTATAATCATTATATTCTATGTTATAAAAAAAGTCAAATGGAATCGAATTAATAGTATTCCAGATATAAAAACTGCTCCTGTTACTTAATTTGCAACAGGAGCATTTTTCTGTTTTTTGCTTATCTAACCTTTGTCCATCTTCTTATTTTCGACCTTGAAATTTTAATCACAGAATGACCGGATATCAGTATCAAGCTCGACAGCATAACAATAATAATTGAAGCGAAAAGATACTTATTTGGCTCACCCAGTGTCCTTGGATTTGGAGTGTTATTAGCAACGCCAACATCCCAAAGCGGAGTTTGCTGAACGTCATCTATTGTAATAATCTTAGTTTTATACTTGAGCTTTCCGGTTGAAGTATCCGGAACACCCATTCCTGGATTTGTTGTGAAATATGCAAGTGGAAGGTCAGTGAATTCAAGATAGTATTCACCCGGATTTAAGTTGTTGAACTGATAATGTCCCGGGTCGCCATTGCCATTCGGCTTCGTGGTCTGTGTATCAATAAGGGTTCCGTCCTTAGTATAAAGGTCAACGATAACATCATTTATTCCCTTTTCTGAATTCGGATTAACAACGCCGTCCTTATTAGTATCAATCCAGACAACACCGCCGATTTTTGCATATTCAGGCTTAACATAAACAACGTTTGTTTTTAATGTTGTGCTGTTAACCGTGACTAAAGCGAAGTTCGGGATTTTCCCTTCCGGATAGCTTGTGATATTAATCCCTGAAGCAATTCCACAACGCATGGTCACGAAATATCTTCCTTGGTCAAGGGTTGAAATATCAATTGGTTTAATATCGACAGCCTTGGTTGTCTTATTGTATATGATATTGAATTTCGCCGTCACATCTGTTGTCCCTAATATAACCTTTATATCGTCAGCTAGGCTGGCAATTTCAAAAGCAGGGTCCAAATTATCAACAACCTCTAAATTTAATATACCTTGTGGTATATCAAAGCCGACGAAAAATTTAAACTTTTCCTTATCGCCGTTTGTTGTCAGGGTCGCCGTGCTTTGAGTCAGGTCATCAAATCCAACCGTTTTATCTGCATTTGGGTTATATTTAATTCCCATATCCCATGTGTCGTCAGACTGACCTGAAACTAAAACTATGCTTCTGGTCTTAAAGGTTGAACCGTCAACATCTGAATCCTTTGAGCCATCGCCTGTCGCATTTTTCTGCGAAACATTATAGCCGCTTGGAATATTAGTGAATTTCAAAGAATAGCTTGACGGTGTTAGTCCGGTGAATTTATAATATCCAGGTTTCCCACCTAAATCATTTGCAGTAATTGCTGTGGAGACAACATTCCCGCTGTCGTTATACAATGTGACAATCACACCGTTAACCCCACGGCTGGAAGGTTCATCCTGAATGCCGTTACTGTTGTCATCATACCATACATAATCCCCAATGGAAGCGAGCTTAAATAATCCGCCGTCTAATGTCCTGTTCACTTCACCTGAAGAAAGACTAATCTCGTCAGTTGTGAATGTGTCTAACGAAATGTTACTGTCTAAAGCAGTGTCCGTTCCGACATATCGAGGAGAAACATTTGAAAATGCCAACGGCTTGACAATCTGAACCGAATAGTTGCCAGGTATAAGCCCCGTGAAAAGATATTCGCCATTGCTGTCTGTTGCTGCCTGTCGATAAATATCGCCGTTTGAATCAAGGAGGCTCACCAGTATATTTTCAATTCCTTTTTCGCCATTGTCTTGAATACCGTTCGCATTCATATCCTCCCATATCAAGTCACCAAGCGAAGCAAGCTTAAAGAATCCGGCGTCGATTGTCCTGATATCATCGCCCGAAACAGTGACAATATTATCAGTTTTAAATGGTGCCGATACTGAAATATTACTGTCGATTGCTTCATCTGTTCCGATTTTTTTCTGCGAAGCATTATCGAATCCATTTGGCTTTTCAAATTCAACATAATATGTCCCCGGGATTAAGTCAGTGAACAGATATTTTCCATCCTTGTCGGTTTTCATTGATGAAATTACTGCGTCTGCTCCGTTATAAAGCGTAACATTAACATCAGCTATTCCTTTTTCACTTGAATCCTGCTTATTGTTAGCGTTTAAATCCTCCCACACGAAATCGCCTATTGTCACCTTTCTAAACATTCCGGCGTCAATATCATTATTGATATCGCCTGATAAAAGTGTAATCACGGCAGTTTTAAATGTGTCGGTATCAATATCGCTGTCTGTTGCTGATGTTGAGCCGGCTCCCAGCTTTGGTGAAGCAAAATAGCCGCTCTTCTTTTCAAATGATACTGAGTATGCCCCAGGAATCAAGCCGGAGAATTCGTATTCCCCGCTCGCGCCAGTCAGACAGGTTTCCCCCGTCGAATTTCCTGAGCCATCAATAAGCGTAACGGTAACTCCCTGTATTCCAGCCTCGCCAGCATTCTGAACACCATCGGCATTTTTATCTTCCCAGACTTTATCGCCGATTGAACAGGTCATATAAAATCCAGCGTCGATTGTGTCATCAACCTGACCGGAAGTTAGTGTAACCCCAGCGCTCATTAATGTTGCTGTGTCAATATTGCTGTCATTTGTTCTGTCAAGTCCGCTTTCCTTTGGTGAAACAGTATTAAATCCGCTTGGTATAGCATCAAATCCAACATAATATGTTCCCGGCAACAAATTAATAAAGCTATATGAGCCGTCATCCTTTGTAGCCTGAGAATCAATTTTTGTCTTTGAGCTATCATATAGATTAACCGTTACACCTTTGATTCCCGGCTCAGTTCCGCCTTGGATGCCATCGGCATTCTTGTCGTTCCAAACAAAGTTACCGATAGATGTTGTCTTATAATATCCGGCATCTATTGTGTTGTTAGTTTCATTTGAAGCAACTGTAATAAGCCCAGTTTTACCACTTGTCCCAACTACAGCTTGTATATCACTGTCTTTTGCAACGTCGCCGCCTTGTTTATATGCTGAAACATTTGAATATCCGGAAGGTCGAATGAATTCAACAGTATATGTCCCCGGAATAATGTCAAAATGATAATATCCACTAGCATCAGTGGTAGTTGAAGCAACAATTGTTGCCCCATTATACAAATTCACCGCAACATTTGGTATTCCACTTTCGCCGCTGTCCTGAACACCGTCAGCGTTCGTATCACTCCATACATAATCGCCTATATGAGCATTTTTATAGAATCCTGCATCAATCGTATCGACATATTCATATGAAATTATTGTTACAGCTGCGGTTTTAAAGGTTGTTCTGTCAATGTTACTATCCTTATCAACAGCTCCGACATTTCTGAGTGTTGCGCCATCAAAACCGTTCGGCTTTTCAAACAAAACATAATAGTTCCCCGGTTTTAAGTTGCTGAACTTATACAAGCCGTTTGAATCCGTTGAAGTGTCAGCAACATCAACCCCGTTAATGTCCTTAGCCCTAGTCGTTCCGTCACTTCCGAGCAAAGTAACCTTGACGCCGTTTATTGCCGGCTCCAAAGTGTCCTGAACGCCGTTTCCGTTGGTATCCTCCCACACGAAATCACCGATTGAGCCAGCCCTGAAAAGTCCCGCATCTAGGTTTGGATTGCTTCCGCCCGATGCCAGTGTTACAGAAACAGTCTTCCCTGTATTATCAATATCGCTGTCATTTGCATCTGTTACACCAGCCGTTCTTATGCCTTTTGGAGAAATGTAGTAATCTGCCGGAACGACAACTGATACATAATAAGTCCCAGGGTCAAGGTTAGTGAACGAATATGCACCGTTTGAATCTGTCGTTTTCGTTTGAATAATGTTTTGAGAGCTGTCAAGCAAATTCACTGTAACGCTCGCAATACCCAGCTCACCGCTGTCCTGAACTCCGTTAGCATTTTTATCTTCCCAAACCTTATCGCCAAGTGTAACGTATTTATACATACCCACGTCGATTGAATTCGTTATCTGACCTAAGGTTAGGCTGATGGAGCTGGTTTTTCCATCCTGGGCAATTGCATGGTTTTTGTTGTCGTCAGCAGCATCCAGACCGTTAACAGAAAAACTGCTGAATTTATTATATCCGGATAGCTTTGTTACTTCAACCACATAATTTCCGGCAGGCAAGTCATCAAATGAATAAATTCCACTTGCGTTGGTAGTCGTGGTTTTATATGCGGTTGTTCCGCCGTCTTTATATAATTTAACAGTTACAGCATTAAGTACACTTTCACCGGTGTCTTTAATTCCGTTTGCATTTAAATCATGCCACACTAAATTCCCGATATGGCCGCGATACATTCCCTGGTCAACGTTTAGAGTTGAAGCACCGGACGTCAATAATGAAATCACCCCGGTGGATATTTCGTCAGCTGTATAATTCCCGCCGCTGATTACTCCATCACTGTCGTTTGTGTCATTTGAGCCGGTATTCTTCGTCGGGCTTAATACATATCGTTTTGTTTCGTCTGCCTTCCCCGGATTAACAAATATCACCTTATATTCGCCCGGCTCAAGGTTTGTAAACGAAGAATAAATGCCACTTGAATTTGTAACTCTATCTGTTATAGCGTTTCCTAACCCATCTGTTAAAACCGGATTTCCATCCTTGTCGGTTAGCTTAACAGTTACACCCGAAATCCCCAGCTCTCCCGAATCCTGAATGCCGTTTTGATTATAATCGTTCCACACCTTATCGCCAATTGAGCAAAGCTTATAAAGCCCGGCGTCAATTGTATTAATGCGTTCGCCTGTATTTAATATAAATGAGTCTGATTGCCCATTAGTATTGATATCATTAAAATTATCTTGTGCTTTATCTGTGCTGAATTTGCTGATATCATGCTCACTGATTATCTTATAGCCCGTCGGCTTGACAACCTCAACAGAATAATTCCCCGGGAATAAGTCATCAAATGAATAAGTTCCTTTTATGCTTGCATTTGTGCTGGAGCTTGTTGTAACAGATGTTTGAAATTCTCCATCTTTATATAAATTAACCGTTACTCCGCCAACACCCGGCTCACCGTTATCACGAACTCCGTTTAAATTAGTATCTTCCCATACCAAATCCCCGATATGTCCGAGATATAAGCCCATATCAATGTCTTTATTTATTTCACCGGATGCTAAAGTTACTGTTGCTTTTGCTTGTGTATCTGAGGTTGCCGTCGGGTCACTGTTTTTCGCGCCGTCTGACCCTATATTTTTAGGTGAAACAGCATAGCCATAGGAGAATAAATATTCAACCGTGTAAGTATCAGGCTTTAAATTAGTGAACAGATAATTCCCGTTCTCGTCAGTAATTTGCATACGACTTAATTCAGGATCGCTGCTGCCAACAAGCTTAACTATTACGTCACTAATTCCATCTTCGCCGCTGTCCTGAATGCCGTTGCCATTTTTGTCATACCAGACCAAATCGCCAATCTGACCAAATCGGTATAACCCAAGGTCAATAGATGTGTCATCAGCGCCACTTATAGTGAATGTATCCGTTGTGACAGAATAATATTGTGTGCCGTTACCTAAATCGGAAGCATCAACTGCGAAAGTTGTATGATTAGAGTCCTTTGCAGCATCACCGACTTTCTGCGTAGTCAAATTCAAGTCACTTGTATATTCGTCTTCAGTTATTGTTTTTGGATACACAAATTCAATTTTATAACTTCCGTCCGGCTTTTGAGGGAACAGATAATATCCGGCATCACCACTATCGTTATTCCCTGTTCTTGTGTATGCAATTATATTGTTGGTTGTGGCATCTCTAAGGTTCACTAAAACGCCGTTAATGCCAGGCTCGCCGTTGTCCTGAATTCCGTTTCGGTTTAAATCCTCCCACACTCTGTCGCCTATCGTATGACTTGCGGTTGGCTGTTCAATTTTAAAGCCGACCTTATTTGGCTCTGTTGGAAGAAATGGCGAATCGATGCTTTCCATATCCCCATCGCCATTAACTATTCCGTCCGGATATGTTGCCGAATATCCAAAAGAATCCCATGCGATTTCGCCGGTTGGTGCGCCGACCGGCGCTCTCATTGGCCACTCAACAGTAATTTTATCAGCTGCTGTCTTAAATTCCATATTAACAAAAACTATCTTTATTGCTTTAACTGTTGTAATATCGGCTGGTGGGGTTTCAGACCATCCATCGGCAGTATTCGGGTCTGTCATATACGCCTTTGGGTCCTCAAGTTCAATACAGGATGGGTTTTGCTTTGTCGTATAATATACCTTTGTATCAGCAGGCAAGGCTGTACCATTCACACCTGTTATTCTGTTGACAAGATATGGTGTCCACTGTGTCTGTCTTGAGCTTGAGTCAACAACGCCCGTGTCGCCTTCTAATGGAAGCTTGTCGATTAAAATGATGTTTTTTATTGTTCCGTTTGAAGTGCTGTTATTGATTGTCAATTGATAGTCAACCAAGCCGCCCGGATTTGTGGTTGTTGTATCAGGAAAAGCATGAGTGCCAAAATCGCTGTCATTCTGACCTTTTATTTTAAGCTCAGAGGTCAATTTCCCGATAAAGTTAACATAGATGCTCGCTCTTGATGACATCCATTTTCTGGTCTTTCCGTCAATAAAGCCATAGACATTCTGAGAATCACCTGAAACACTGTTTTCAAAAACAGTTGTATTGTCAAGCGTCGACACATTCATGGTGTTATAATAAATTCCTGTTGTGGTTTTATCCTTAACCTTCGCCGAGCATAAAATATCAACGTATTCGCCGGGCTTTAGTGTTTTTGTAATATTTGCTCTTAATTCATTTGTTGCAGAATCAATGTTAACTTCAGTTTCTGAAGGTGATGAAGAGCTAATGAAAGTTACATCTTCAAATATACTGTCAAACTTATCGTATACAACCGGGTTAACATAATCTCCTGTCGCCAAGGAATTGTTTGAAACTCTTAAATTGAAATTAACTGTTGCGTTGGGGTTGAATTTGCTGCCGTTTGTTGTGGTTTTTTGAGCGACAACCCAAGGAACAGGGTTGATAACCCTAATAGTGAATGAAGCATTTTTGGTCAGATTTTTATTAATATAGGTTATATTATCAGTGTCAAGAACGAATACGTCAAGCTGAGCATTATTTGTTATCGAAGTCCCCGTTGACGCATTAACTGTTCCAAAAACGTTTAATGCTGTGGTGTTTGTAAATCCGCTTTCAAACTGCTGACCGGAAGTCGGCGTTATTACCCATTTGACCTGAGTGACATAATCGCCACTTTCAAGCCCTAAGCCTGAAACATTTAATGTTGTATTTGAGGTTACCGATGTCCAGTTATTCCAATCAGAATCATGTAAATTAGTTTTATACAAAATCTCAACATTTGCGCTTTGAGAATAGCTTCCTGTTGAAATCTGAGTTAATTCTATTCCGTTTGGACCGGTGGGAATCGTATCAACTATTTCGTATTTATCTAAAGCAACATTCCCGTTATTGCTGATACTGCCTATATAAAATTTTGCTAATTGTCCTGTTGAATATCTGTCATCCCCCTGACGTCCGCCTTTTGTCAGACCACCAACGCTATAAATCGGTGCAGCCAGGGTTACTGTTGCAGAAGCCGAAATTTGTGAAAGAGCTGTGTCATCAATCTGCTTTCCGTTTGCAATAACTGAGTTCACAACAGAATCACCGACTTTAAAAGTCGGGCTTGTATACTTTAATACAACGGTGAAGGTCTTTCTGCCTCCAAGCGCCAATGAGGCAATATTCCAGGTTATCTTCCCTGTCACATTGTCAAAGGTTCCGCTGTCACTGGCTGAAACAAAAGTCGCGCCGGTCGGTATTGTATCCGTTACAACAACATCCTTGATGTCTAGTCCGCCGACTGCCGAGTTCGAATTCACTGTTATCTGATAGGTAACATTATGGTCAAGCGCAGGGGCACAGGAAGGGCTGGTCTTGCTTTTTGTCATAGACCAGTTTGATGCGGCATTCGCTTTAGGAGTAACGGTAACATCATTGCTTGTCACTGAGCTGACTCCGTCAGCGGAAATCGTCGAATTTGTTGTAATTGTCTTGCTGCCATTTGTTATGTATTGTCCGGCAGGGCCAACCTTAGCCTTGAATTTCACAATTCCTGTCGTTCCGGGAGTGATTGTGGCAAAGCTGAAGCTGATTGTACTGCCGCTTTGTGAAGTGACGCAATTGGAATCATTGACATCAAAGCCAGTAAAAATAAGATTAGCCGGAAGAGTGTCAGAAATAACACAATTATCATATGAGCTTCCCACTATACTTGGATAAGCGTATCTGATTGTATATGTAACTTCTTCGCCAATATTAGGGGTGGCATTGTTGACGCTCATGCTGATTGTTAGCTGACTGCTGTCCGCAAATGAAACAAACCCTGCATAGTTTGAAAAAATAAAGCATAATGCTATTGCGAAGCTTACAACCTTGACAAGCAGCGACTTTTTAATATTAATACTGTCATTCCTATTTATTGACATACAAATTCTCCTTTTTAATAACGAATTTTTCCTATTTTATTGCCAATAATATATTTAATTAAAAGTTTATTATTAATAGGAATCATACCATAATTTTATTATTCAGTCAATAATTATTTAAATTTATTTATTTTTCCAATTATTATGACAAATCTTTCTGTTATGAAAGGGGTAAGCATGAAAATTTTATACTCAATTGTAATTATTATAATTATGTGTATAATATCAATATTTTGTTTGGGGAAGGTTTTTTTAACAGATGACTGTATTTCTGCTAAAACTCTTTCAATTGTTTTAATGCTGTTGATAGACATTTTTCTATTTATATTCTTTATGTGGATAAAAACAAAAAAATAGCCTTTCCTTAAAAAAGGAAGGCTATTTTTAATTAGTTAAAATTGAAACTTTTTAAGCTTTTATAGTCGCTCGAAAATCAGAATATAGGTCTTTTTAAATTTCTCGTGAGCTAACATGTTAATTTAAATACGATTTATCAAGCTTGAATTTCCCTATTTCCTTGTTTAGTAGCAATGCCTGACCCGAAAGCTCCTCGCTCGCAGCGGCGCTTTCCTCAGCTGTCGCTGAATTCGTCTGGACTACTGCTGAAATCTGCTCAACGCCCTGATTAATCTGTGAAATTGATTCTGACTGATGCGTTAGTGCAATATCTATCTTCTCAATCGTCTCTTTTACTATAATTGAATTTCTGTATACACCATCCAGTGAGGTCGCTGTTTCTTGTGCTATTTTTGAGCCTTCGTTAACAACTGCAATTGAATTTTCAATTAGTGCTTTTGTCTGCTTTGAAGCGTCAGCCGACTTGCTCGCCAGATTTCTAACCTCTTCGGCAACAACTGCAAAGCCCTTTCCGGCTGCCCCAGCTCTGGCGGCCTCAACCGCTGCGTTAAGCGCCAGAATATTAGTCTGGAATGCGATATCTTCAACCACCTTATTAATTTTACTGATTTCATCCGATGATTGGTTAATCTTTTCCATAGCATTAAGCATTTTGTTCATTTCAGTATTGCTTTCCTTAACTTCTGAAACTGTTTCGTCAACATATTGAGTTGCCTTTGTTACATTTTCAGCATTTCTTGAAATTTCATTTGAAATTTCATTTATTGTAGCTGAAAGCTCCTGAATTGAGCTTGCCTGCTCAGTTGCACCCTGTGACAATGCCTGTGCCCCGTATGAAACCTGTTCAGAGCCACTTTTAACCTGGTCAGAAGCAACCTTAATCCCGCTGAACATTTCATTTAAATTAATTAAGGTTTTCTTCAGTGACTTGTTCATCAAATCCTTTTCAGAGCGAGACTTAATTTGTACTGATAAATCTCCCTTAGAAATTGTTTCGACAACCTTAACCTGTGCCTTTATCGCATTGCTCATCTGATTAAATGAGTTAGCCAAATCTCCAATTTCATCCCCTATGTCAACAGGAACATATATTTCCGTATCCCCCAGTGCAATTTCATTCGCTGCCTCAGATAGCTTTTGGATTCTAATAACAATTGTTTTATAAAGAATTCTCACGGAATAAATCCCGAACCCTATTGAACCAAGTATAACAACAGCAGTCACAATTATTAATAATATATTTTGGCTTTCAGCTGAAGCTACTGATTTTGTCGCATACCCCGTGTTCAGGTCATCCATTTTTTGAAAAATTTCTGCCAAACTAGTGTTTAAGTCTTGTGCATTGCTCAAGGCTTGCTTAGCCTTATCTTTTTCATTAGCATCACAGAAACTAATAATATTTGTTTTTAATGAATCATATCTCGTTGAATAAATATATTTAAGCTTATTAAAATTATCCCTGTTCTCTTGCTCGGTTATTGTTGTTTCATAAAGCTCAAAAGCAGAGAGCATTTTTTCTTCCGACTTCTTTAGTGCCTCTTTACTGCTTATATAAAGACTATTGTCAGAATCATATATAATGAAGTTTCTGGTTATCTTCCCCTGTGAATTATACTCTTCCTTCATGCGCGATAAAGCATCAAAAGCCATAACATTTTTATTATACATATCGCTAATAAGTATTTTATTCCTTATAGAAATAAAAACGCTTAACGCAGCAAATATAGAAAAGATAACAAATATTGTAATTAATATTACACTTATTCTTTTTCGAATCTTAAACTTTTTCATAAGAATCCCCTGTTCAAATTTTATTTATATTTTTATTTTTTATTACATTTTCATTTTATTTGTTCTTTTTTTTACTAATTATACTTATTTAATATAAAAATGTCAATATTAATTTTATTATGAAGGAAAATTTTTACATAATATAAACAGCATTTAATCATAATTTTAATTTTCATTACATATATATCATAATGGAGGGATGTGTAATGAAAAAGAATAAAATACTTGTAATTTTGCTATCTGTATTATTATGTGGCATTAATACATTCAGTAATAGTATCAGGACAAGCAGTATAATAAATAATTTGAACAAGGGTGATAAAAATATATCGGCATCATCAAATTTGAAGCCTCAGGCTTTGGCTAATCTGCCGACGACAGAAAAAAAACCCGATTTACCTGTTGATAAAAATATTAATATAAAAATGTCCTTCCTTGGCGACTGTATGCTTGCGACCACTAACGGGAATTCACCGGCAGGGAGCTTCAATGCGACAGCCAAGCAAAAGCCGTCTACATACTTTTTTGAAAAAGCAATACCATTTTTAAAAGCGGATGATTTCACATTAGCCGATTGTGAGAATGTTTTCACAGACTCACCTTTAAGCGAGGTGGAAAAAGGATATACACCGGCTTTCTGGTTCAAAAGTGAAATGAAGAATGCAAAAATATTCAAGGATAACAGCATTGAGCTTGTTACTCTTGCGAACAATCATACTATGGACTATGGTCAGCAGGGATATCAGGATACTGCGAAAGCACTCGATAATGCCGGTGTCCTATGGACTGATTTAAACAAGCCGGTTATACTTGAAAAGGACGGCATCAAAATCGGCGTTGTCAGCTTGGTATTAAGTCAATACGGTGCCACAGCCACAACCATTAACCAGATTAAAGAGCTTGAAAAAACCACAGCTGTTCAAATTGTTATCTTTCACGGTGGGGAGCAGGATATTCATACCCCTGAGGACTGGAAAATCAAGGCATGTCATGCTTTGATTGATTGCGGCGCCGACCTTGTTGTGGGTGGACATCCTCACGCCTTGCAGCCTTTTGAAACCTATAAGGGCAAGCATATCGTCTATTCTCTGGGGAATTTCTGTTATGGGGGGAGCTCTAGACCTGAGAACAGAACAATAATATATCAGGAGGTTTTTTCTTTTAACGAAAACCATAAGCTCATTAATCAAAAAGAAAATATTATTCCTTTTTACGTTTATACCGGTAACGTGAATAACTATCAGCCCGCCCCGATTTTAGACAGTGCAACAAAGGGTCAGGTTTTAAGCTTTATGTATCAGAAGACAAATCAGCTTATTATTAAATAGCAGATAACAACTTAGTAATATTTTTCGCTAAATATACAAATTGTCATAAAAAGAACCAGCATGAAGCTGGTCTTTTTTATTTTCTAAATTTTATTGCTGTAAAAGCTCAAAGCTGAATTTCTGAATTTTACAGGATGAAACAAATTGAATGTCAGTGCCACTTTGAAGAACAATCAAGCCCAGCTTGTTTTCTAAAACGACACTTCCGCCTAGGTCAACACCGCCGGTGACGATATCCACAACGTCACCCTCTTGAATTCTGCATCTGATTGAGCCTTCGCATCCACAGCGTGACTGACAGAACGGAGGACAGAGGAAGTTGATTGTGTCGTCATATGTGGCTGAAAAAATTCTTATTGAAGCAATTTCACAAATATTAACATATTCTCTTTGTACAAAAGGTTCCTCCTGAGTAATTAGGACTAAGAGTCCCTTGTTGCATTCTGTATATAGTCCGTCGGGGATTCCTCTTGATGTTACTCCGTTGCCTAGGTTAACATCGAATGTAAAGCCTTCATACAAAGTGACTAGCTGAGAAAGAACAAACTTCATCTGTTGCTCACAGAGATTGCAGTTATTATCCACTGGAATTGAGCAATATCCACAGCAACTATTACAACCGCAGGATTCCTCTTCGTGATGAGCATAGCAATCACAGTTACTTCCATTATAAATTGTCATCTCCGGCTCAAAGCCGTTATTTTTGTTACAACAACATTTGCGGCTGTGTTCGTTTTGCATTACTTCCTGTACTTCTACCGGTTCTTGATGTTCAACATTTTTTGGTCTATTAATAGCCATAAGTAAATCTCCTTTATAAAAAATTGAACAGGCGCGTTCCATACATTATATGCTTTATATAAAATTTTGCTATTTTTATTTTAAAACCCTCCATAGTTTAAAACTAAAGAGGGTTTTTACAATGTTTTATAAATTTTAAAATTTCGTTCGCTGTATTAAAATAAAACTATTAGCCCCAGTTGTTCATGCAGCCGCAGCCACCCATTTTTCCGCCCTTTTTGCCCCAGCCGCCAATATCGTTGTTATCATCCATCATTACATTTGAGTTATCCATCATTATGTTTGAATTATCCATCATCATGTTTGAGTTGTCCATCATCATATTTGAATTTTCCATCATCATATTTGAATTATCCATCATCATATTTGAGTTATCCATCATCATTGGTCTAGCCATTCCGCAGCAACAAGTTCTTTGACATTTTTCACAACAGCAAACCTTTTGACATTTTACGCAGCAGCAAGGTTTCTGACATTTCTCATAGCAGCAAATATTAGAACAATTATTCATACAGTTTCCGTACCCCATAGTTAATTCTCCTTAATAATTAATTGAACTATTAGTTCCTTACATTATATGTCATGAATTAGCTTTTGTTAATTTATTTTGTAGAAATATCTTTATCAATGAATTATTTTTTCAGAACATGACAAAAAAGCACTCTAAATTAATAGAGTGCTTTAAAAAAATCATTTTACTTTGAGTTTTTGAACCATATTTCAGAAGCATACTGTTTGATTGTTCTGTCGCTTGAGAACTTCCCGGCATTACAGGTGTTTATAAAGCATTTCTGAGTGAATTCAAATCTGCTTGAATAGTCCTTGTTTGCTCTTAATTTTGCTTCAACATAAGGCTCAAAATCAAGCAGAGTATAATAATAGTCGGCTCTGTTATAGGTTTTTTCCAATAAGCAGGTGTATAAATCCTTGAACAGCCCTGAACCGCTGTCGTCAAGTGTCCCATCGATTAGTGTATCAAGAACTCTCTTTATTCTCTTGTTCTCTGAATAAAGCTTCTTAGGGTCATAATTTTTTGAGATTTTCTCAAGGTCTTCAACTCTGGCACCGAAAATGTAGTTATTCTCCTCGCCAGCCTGTTCAACAATTTCAACATTAGCACCGTCATAGGTCCCCAGTGTAACAGCGCCGTTCAGCATAAACTTCATGTTGCCGGTTCCCGAAGCCTCTGTTCCCGCTGTCGAAATCTGCTCCGAAATGTCAGCGGCAGGGGTTAGCTTTTCAGCATAGGAAACATTATAGTTTTGAACAAATAATACAGCCAGCTTATCATTAACGTCAGGGTCATTGTTGACCATTTCACCGATTGCGTTAATAAGCTTAATGATTCCCTTCGCTCTCCTGTAGCCCGGAGCGGATTTTGCACCAAAAATGAATGCAGTCGGATTGAAGCCGGTCAGCGTCTTATCCTTCAGCTGAAGATAAATGTCGATGATAGAAAGAGCGTTCATCAGCTGTCTTTTATATTCGTGAAGACGCTTAATCTGAATATCAAAGATGAAGCTGCTGTCGAGCATAACACCCTCATGCTTTTCAATATACTCACAAAGCTCCTGCTTTTTTATCGTCTTAATGCTTTCAAACTCAGAAATAACAGCCTTGTCATTTTTATATGCTTCAAGCTTTTTCAGCTCATCAAGGTCTGTTGCCCAGCCCTTCCCGATTTTATTTGTAATAAATTCAGAAAGCTGTGGATTTGACAGTGCCAGCCATCTTCTTTGAGTAATGCCGTTCGTCTTGTTGTTAATCTTAGTCGGATAAATTTTATGCCATTCAGCGAGTGTCGAAGCCTTGAGTATTTCGGTATGGATTTCTGCAACACCGTTTGTTGAAAATGTTGCATAAACAGCCAGACGAGCCATATAAATCAACTTGTTTGAAATAATCCTGTATTGCTCCATATCATCTTCGCTGATGCCCATTGCCTTGAGGTCCTTAGCGAGCTTCTTGTCAATCTTGACAATAATCTTATAAATACTTGGAAGAATTGACTTGAACAGCTTGACGTTCCACTTTTCAAGAGCCTCAGCCATGATAGTGTGGTTAGTGTAAGCAAGTGATTTCTGTGCAATTTCAAAAGCCTTGCCGAATGAAACCCCCTCCAGCTCAAGAAGTCTGATTAGCTCAGCGACACCAACAACAGGGTGAGTGTCATTGAGCTGGATTGCATAAAATTCAGGGAACTTTTTGAAGTTCGTTCCGTTCTTTTCTTTAAAGTCAGCAACAATATTTTGAAGTGCTGCTGAAACAAAGAAATACTGTTGCTTTATGCGAAGCTTCTTCCCCTTATCCGTATCATCATTCGGATATAATACCGCTGAAATAGCCTCGGCATTATTTTTTTCTTCAAAAGCCTTGTCATACTTCTGCTGATTAAAAAGGTTGAAATCAAAGCTCATTAGTGGCTGTGCTTCATAAAGGCGAAGTGTGTTCACAACATTGTTTTCATAGCCGATTACCGGTGTATCGTACGGAACCGCCAAAACCTTTTGGTCGCCATATTCAACGACAACAGCCCTGTCATCTCGTCTTACTGACCATGGGTCGCCAAATCTTTGCCAATTGTCCGGGATTTCCTTTTGGAAGCCATCCTCGAAATACTGCTTGAAGATTCCGTACTTATAGCGTATTCCATAGCCATCAAGCGGTATGCTCTGTGTGGCGGCACTGTCTAAAAAGCAGGCAGCCAGACGACCAAGCCCACCGTTGCCGAGGGCATTATCCTCAATATCCTCGAACATATTTATGTCAAGGTTGTGTTCAGAAAAGAACTCCTTAGCCTCTTCAAGAAGCCCAAGGTTTAATAGATTGCTGTTCACCAGACGTCCGATAAGAAATTCAGCCGAAAAATAGCAAGCCTTCTTCTTGTCAGGCAAAGGTTTTTTATTCATGTTCATTTCAGCCATTGCCGCTTTTGAAACTGCGTTATAAATTTCGGTGGCGGTTGCATTTTCGGCTGTTTTCCCGAAGTCTAGCTGTAAGCATAATGATATATTATTTTTAAAATTACTGTTCATTTGGTCCTCCAAAAAAATTATTATCTGCCGTAGGTTTTAGCTAATTCGCGAAGCCTTTCAGCTAAATCCTCGGTCAAGACGTCTTTAGTCACTCGCCATGTCCAGTTGCCTCCGACTGTTGCCGGCAAGTTCATTCTTGCTGTATTGTCAAGCTCAAGAATATCCTGCATCTGAATTGCGACCAGCTTCGCAACACTTGAGTATGCCAATCTGATTAAATCCCAAACCGTATCGTCAAGCTCTTCTTTTCCTAGATATTTCTTGAGGTATGCCAGCTTTTTCTCGCTCATCTGCTCAAGCGCCGCCACCATTGTGTCGTTATCGTGTGTTCCAAGATATACGCAGCAGTTCTTGTCATAATTTATCGGCAGATGCTCATTAGTTGTGTTGCCGTCAAAGGCGTGCTGAAGAATTTTCATCCCGGGATAGCCAGAACGCTTCATCAGCTTTGTCACGGACGGAACAACTATCCCTAAATCCTCGGCGATTATTTCACTTTCACCGATTGACTCATTAATTGCCTTGATAAGCTTATATCCGGGGCCTCTGTTGAACTTCCCCCTTCGAGCATTCGCTGACCCCGCCGGAATTGAATAGTATCTGACAATTCCGATAAAATGGTCTATGCGTATTACATCATAAATTGTTGCGCTGAAAGCAATCCTGCTCCTCCACCACTTAAAACCATCCTGCTCCATATACTTCCAGTCGTATATTGAGTTCCCCCAAAGCTGACCGTCAGCGGAAAAGCTGTCAGGCGGGCATCCGGCAACAACAGTCGGGCAATGATTTTCGTCCAACAGGAATTGCTCACCGTTCGCCCATGTGTCAGCTGAATCAAGCGAAACATATATCGGAATATCGCCGATAATTTTTATTCCTTTATCATTTGCGTATTTTTTTAACCTATACCATTGTTCATAGAATTTATATTGCATAAAGCCCCAGAATTCAATTTCGTCGGCTAAAAGCTTTTTATATTTTTCGACTGCCTCCGGCTTTCTGAGTCGGATATCATCCTCCCATTCAAGCCATGACTTGTTTTGCATATGAAACTTCACAGCCATATATAAGCAATAATCATCAAGCCAGTATTTATTCTCCTGAGCAAACTTTTTATAATCCTTATCACTTGTCTTTTTAAAATTGTTATAAGCAATTCTAAGAACCTTGAATCTTGATTCAAAAATCAAGCCATAATCAACCTGATTTTTATCCTCGCCCCAGCTAAAAGACTTCACATCCTTTTCTAAAAGAAGCTTCTCGGATATAAGCTCGTCAAGGTCAATGAAATATGGATTCCCCGCATATGCCGAAAAGGACTGATATGGGCTGTCCCCATAGCTTGTCGGGCCAATCGGAAGTATCTGCCAGCATTTTTGACCGCATTCGCATAAATAGTCAACAAAATTATAGGCTTCCTTCCCTAAATTCCCGATTCCGTATTTTGAAGGCAAGCTTGAAACAGGTAGCAGGATACCGGCCGCTCTTAAAAATTTATCGCTCTTTTTGCTCATAGCTAAAACCACCTTATTATTTTTCTCTTAAAATTACTGTTGAAAATGATGGCATGTTTAAGTTATTGCCTTTTATGGAAACGTTTCCAGTTTTAGCTACTATGCTTCCGCGCATTTCAACATTTTTAAATATATCATTTTTTAAAGAAATGTCAATAGCCTCTATGTCAAGATTGTGAATAATATATAACGTTTTTCCATTGAACTCACTTTTGTATGCACACAATGACGGATTGCCGAGGTCAATTGCACTGATTGTTCCTCTGGCGATTTCGGGATTTAAGTCCTTTAGGCGGATCGCATCCCTATAGAATGACAGCAATGAATTTTTGTCCTTTGCCTGCTCATCCATCCCCGCCGTTGGAAGCTCGAATTGAGTTGTTCCGCTGACCGGCTGAGCCATGCCTGACTTATCCTTGAGTGACCAGATGAAGGGCTGACGCTTGTTCTCGTCCTTCCCGCTTCCGGTCATTCCTATTTCCTCCCCATAATATATGAAGGAGTTCCCCGGCGCAAAAAGATAAACGGCAGCAGCCATCTTTTGAAGTGATAAATCCCGGTTTAAAGCGCCGGCACTTCGAGCGTTATCATGGTTTGTGAGAAACACAGCGTCGATTGCGTTCGGATTAGCTGCCTTAATTGCCCTTTGATTGTTTTCAAACGCCTTCGCCATTTCCTGCCCTCTCGCTGTTTTAACGGCTGGAATAATCAGCCCCTCTGCGTTCGAGAATGGATAATTGAAAAAGCTTGGTATTCCGCTTTGGTATAGCTGGTCTATTATTCCCTGTGAAGTCCATGCTTCGCCAACCATATATACATCAGGCTTAACCTTTTGAAGCTCTGTTGTCAGCCACTTTAAAAACTCTGTATTCTTCGTGGTATTCTTGTTATAAAATTCAATTACCGCATCAAGTCTGAAGCCTTTAACTCCTTTATCCAACCAGAATCTGCAAATCTTCAATATTTCCTGTCTGACATTTGGGTCATCAAGGTTCAAGTCGGGCATCTGGTCCCAGAATCCCGCTTCGTAATACCATCCGCCGGCACCGGGGACAGCATAATACTTCCCGCTTGGCTGTTTAGTGAAATTATAGAACTTACAGAATGGATTATGCTCACTGCATTTCTCAGGATATGGGCATACATCCTTCCCGCAGGGTTCAATAGCTAAGCTCTGTATTGCCGATTGGAACCATTGATTCTGTGTTGAAGTATGGTTTAAAACAAGGTCTAGGATTAAATCAACTCCTGCCTTTTTACAGGCGGCGGTTAGCTCATTGAAGTCCTCCATAGTCCCATACTGAGGGTCAATTGAGTAATAATCCTTCACATCATACTTATGATATGTCGGCGAAGGATTGATTGGCATCAGCCATATTCCATCTATACCAATGTCGCTTTTTGTCTTTGGGTCGCCGTCATTCAGATACGACAGCTTTTGAGTAATCCCCTTTAGGTCACCTATTCCATCCCCATTTGAGTCATAAAAACCGCCGACATATATTTCATAATAATTCCTGTAATTATCATTTAGCTTAGTCGGTATTTCTTCCTTTTTCCCACAGGCTGTCAACAAAATTAGTGATGCAATTAAAACGCTTAAAAATTTCTTCATAAAACACCCCTGTCATCATGCTTTGTATCTATTAAAATTTATGACTAACAAATAATATTGTTAGTCATAAATGTTTAAATTATTAGTATTAGCCCTTTGTAGAACCGCCAGTAACCCCTTCGACATAGAAGCGCTGCATTATAACAAAGAGAATTGTTATAGGAATTGCTATTAAAACAGCGCCGGCACAGAACTGTGTGAAATATTTATACATATTCTCTCTAGAAATCATCTTGTATAAGCCAAGAGCAATAGTATAGTTATCATAATTGTCCTTCATGATAACACTAACAAAAATGAAGTCAACCCAAGGACTTATGAATGAGGTCAGCGCAGTATAGATTAAAATCGGCTTTGACAGCGGCAGAGTTATTCTCCAGAAAATCTGATTTTTGGTTGCACCGTCAATTGTTGCCGCCTCATCGAGCGCTTTTGGGATTGTATCAAAAAATCCCTTAGCAATCATATATGTGAGGCAAGCACCGCCTGAATAGACAAGAACAAGTGAGAATAGTGACTGTGTCATCCCTATAGCCTTAAATATATGATATATTGCTATCATGCTCATGAAGCCCGGGAACATATTAAGAATAAGTGATACGTTTAAATACTTTCTTCTAGCTTTAAATCTAAGTCTGCTGAATGTATAGCTCACCATCATAACGAATAAGGTTGAAATTATACAGCTGCAAACAGCGACTAAAAATGTATTCCCAAACCATCGAGGAAAGTTGAAAAGCTCAGTTTTTGTGAACAAATCAACATAATGCGATACTGTGAATCCCTTTGGCCAAATATAAAAAGGAACTCCATTTTCAGTATTAAAGGAAATCAAAATCAGCCAAGCTATGGGGAACAGCCAGATAACAGACAGAACTGAGAGAAAAATATGAATGAATGTGTTTGAAAGTGCTGTTCTGAATTTATAACTTTTCATCATGAGAACTGATCCTCCTTCTTTGAAGATGCAGTTATGTTAAAGGTAATGAGTGCGAAAACTGCGCTTATTACAAATATCAGTATGCCGATAGTTGAAGCTAAATTATAGTCCTGTTGATTAACGGTTAGTCCATACAGCCATGTAACAAGCAGGTCTGTTTTTCCCGCCTGATAATAGTCAAGCGACTTTGGCCCGCCGGCAGTCAGGAGATAAATAACGTTAAAGTTATTAATGTTTCCTATAAATGCTGTGATAAGATATGGCGTTGTCACAAAAAGCATATATGGAAGTGTGATTTTTGTGAATGATTTGTATGGACCGGCGCCATCAATTCGGGCGCTCTCATACATCTCCTGCGGGATATTCATGAGAATTCCTGTCGTGATTAGCATTGTGTATGGAATACCAATCCAAAGGTTAACAATCAAAACGGTAATTCTCGCATAGTTTACGTTTGTGAGGAAAGGGATAGCGGACTTAATCCATCCGAGCTGCTGCAAAATTGCGTTAATCGGCCCTGAGGTTTCAAGCATTTTTGAAACCAACAGGAGGGTAACAAACTGAGGAACTGCAATTGTTATTACGAAAATTGTTCTCCACATTGATTTTAGTCTGATGCCTTTTTTGTTGATAGCCATAGCCAGTACCATACCTAAAATATAGCTTGTCACAGTCGCAATAACTGCCCAAACCAATGTCCAGCTTAACACTCCCCAGAATGTATTTGACTGAACCTTGTCAACAACAAACAAATTTTTGAAGTTATTTAGCCCGACCCATGTGAAAAGATTCCCCGGTGGCTGATGATTGGCATCAAAGTTCGTGAAAGCCATTAACACCATGAAAACAATCGGAAGTATTGTGAAGGCTATTACCATGATTGTTGGAAGGGATAGCAGAGTGATATGAAATTTTTCATCAAGCAGCGACTTTATGTCGTCAATAATTCCAGGCAGCTTCTTGCCGCTTTTCTTTATAAGCTGAGCTTTATATGAGGACTTGATGCTCACGACATAAACAACTAGAAATGCCAATGAAATGAAAATAGTAAAAACACTATATAATAGTATAAGCATTGAATTGTCGCCCTGAATATATTTGAAAATTTCGAGTTCTTGGTCCCACACCTCGTACTTTATGGCTACTCCCAGTGTGTTAAAATGTACTATATATTTCAATCCAAAAGTAATCAAGTAATATATGTATGCAACTTGAACTCCGAAAAATAATAGTCCTTTGATAATTTGTCCACGGCAGATATTGCCGAAGCCCATGATTAGGTATGAAACCTTTGTGAATATATCGCCTTTAATAAACATCATTACAAATGATTTGAATGCATTAAAAATGCTTATGAAAAACATGCCAATGGCTTTAAAAAAAATAATAATATTTTTTAAAATATTCTTTGGCAGGTGGATTATTGCTGTTGCAAAATTCGAAAAAAAGCTATTATTATAGTGATATTCGGCCACTTTATCCAGCCTCCTCATTTTAGACTAAATCATACATTTATTTATAAGTAGCTTGAGGTAATATACCCCAAGCTACAAATAATGAAAAAGTTATTGGCGAGAAATTATTTATTACTTAACAATTTGAGCAACCATTGCATCTAGCTGATCCTTGATTGACTTTGAGTAATCCTTTGTTTCCATAGCTGTTCCGAAAGCCTCTGCCGGTGTCCAGTAGTTGCCTGAAACGCTGTTTTGTAGAGTAGCGTATGCGCTTTGTGCGATTAGTGCTGAAAGAGCGATGTCAGCCTTAACAGCGTCATTTGAAGCTGCCTTTGTGTTAGATGGGCCATAGCCTAGAGTTGTGAATCTTTCCAGCTGGCTTTGTTCGTTTGTTAGGAATTCAGCAAGTGCCATTGCATCAACCGGTGCTTTAGTCTGGCTGTTAACGCCATACTGCTTGTAGCCTGCGAAGCTGCTCATTTGTGTATCCTTATCGCCAACCTTGAAGGTTGGAAGCTTTGTAGCAGCGTAGTTAGCGCCTAGTTTTTCCTTGATAGCAGCAGCGTTCCATGTTCCTGTTACGCAAGCAGCAATCTTTGTGCCGATATTAGCTGTGATAACAGCATCGTCACCTGTTAAAAATGCTTTGTTAGCTGTGATGTTCTTGATTGATTCTCCAACCTTAACGCCTGTATCGTTGTTAAAATCACAGGTTTGCTTGCCATCAGCTGTCAGCTCAAGCTTGCCGCCTGCGCCTAGGAAGAATGAAGCAATGAACCAGCCGTTTGAAACGTCCATAAATACGTTCTTGCCCTTTGAGCCGGCAACGTCAAGCATTTTTTCGAATGATTTTACATCATCCTCTGTGAATACACTCTTGTCATAGTACATGAAGTATCCGTTGTCAGCTGTAGCAGGATAAGCATATAGCTTTCCGTTGTATGTAGCGGCTTCAATTGAACCCTTTGAGTTAGCAGATACGATAGCATCCTTGTTCTTTGTTACTTCGTATAGTGCTCCTGCCTTAACCAAGTCGTATAGCTGGTCATTTGGCATTGAGAATACGTCAGCAGCAGCGGCTGGGTCTTCCAGATATGTTTTCTTTGCATCAGGCTCACCAACAACAGCTATTGTGATTGTGTATTCCTTGTCTGGGTTTGCTGCCTTAAATTTGTCTGTTAATGTCTTTAATAGAGCTTGGTCTTTTTCTCCGCCCCATACCTTTAGAGATACCTTCGCTTTTTCCTTTGGAGTTGATGAACTATCACTATTTTTGCCACAAGCAGCAAGTGATGCACACATAACAACAGCTAGACATAGTGCTAAAAATTTCTTCATAATTTTTCTCCTTTTTTTGAATGTATTATCAACATACCCTTATGGTATGCTAATGACTTGTGTTCAGGTTTTTAACCGATGACCCCACCACTAATTCAGCGTCGACCAAAATATGCTTCGCGCCTTCACCCGACTTGATGTTTTCAACAATCAGCTCAACACTTTTTTGTGCTATTAAGTCAGCCGGCTGTCTTATTGTTGTTATTGTCGGATTATAATATGCCGCAAGCTCGATTCCGTCAAAACCGATTATCGAAATATCCTCCGGAATTCTAAGCCCGCTGTCAATCACAGCCTTTGCAGCCCCGATAGCCATAGTATCTGACATCGCAAAAATCGCCGTGACATCTGTTAATCTATCAAAGGCTCCCTTTGTCGCCATGTAAGCTGGTTTAATCAAGAAATTTGATTCGATATAATATCTTCTGTCAAACTTCATGTTGTGTTCCTTAAAGCTGTCAAGAACCCCTTGAAATCTAAGCCCTATGCTGTCATCGCTGTTCGGGACAGAGCCGATTATTGCAATTTTCCTGTGACCGTTGTCAAATAAGTAGTCAACCGCTGTTTTTGTCACCTTTCTATCATCTATGCTGACGCTGGATACATAACTTAGATTCACCTTCTGTGCGGCGACAGTTGAATAAACGCATGGGATTTTAAGATTTTTTATCTCTTCCCTTTTCTCATTGGCATCTCCGCCCAGAAAAATAATACCTTCAATTTTTCTTTCAGCATAAAGCTTTTTCGCAACGTCAAATTCGTTTTCTGTTTCCTCTATATATTCAATAACAAACTGGTATTCATTATCGTTTATATACTTCTGCATTTTTTCAATAATACCGGCGAAAAACATATTCTGCTTCCCTCTGACTATTACTGAAATACATTTTGTGCTTCTTTGTTTTAAATGCTTTGCGTTATTATTTTGAATATAGTTAAATTCTTTGATTATATTTAAAATCTTATCTCTTGTATCTTCATTCACATCAGGGCGGTTGTTTAGCACTCTTGAAACTGTGCTTATCCCCACTCCAGCCTTTTTAGCGATATCCTTAATTGTATAAATTTTCACGGCTTCCATCTCCACAAACGTTTCCGGTAACGTTTTCATAACTCTGGAAAAATATAATGAAAATTATTTTAAAATAACTTTCATTTAAAAACGTTTCCGGTAACGTTTTCATTTGTTTTATAATAAAAAATTATTTCAGTAGGCTAAAATAATTTTTTAATTCTGTATTGTATAAAATCTTAATTGGTACCGTTTCCAATGCTCTGTATGTATATTAACATCCTTTGTTACTTTTGTCAATATATTTTTTTGATTTATTTAATTATTTTAGTGAATTTGAATATATTTGTTAGCTTTGAATAAAAATACTGTCATTTTGAATGCGTTTTATTTAAATAATTTGTTTATTGTGCACAATAGATTGTTAGCACTTTTTAAAGGCATTGGTTGATTAAAATATCAGACATTTTATACACTTATGTTCATTTTAGCATAAAAATGCTACGCCCTCCTTGTTAGAAAATGGCTTTAACCCATCACGCCAAGAAGCACAACGCAACATATTTCAACTTACGAAATTACACTATATTTCTTTCATTTTTCCGTTTATTATGTCAATTTTAACCTTGTGACGAATTTGAAATAATGAGTATTCGATTATGATACAATTATTATTATCAGTCACCACGATATCAGTTGCACCCTGTAATTCGAGAGTATTCACAAATAATTCCTTATGGCTTTCATTATATTTTGACACATTATCAGAAGTGAATAAAAGGCAACCGAACAAGCCATTGACAAAGCTCAGCGTCCTTTTCTGTGAATTTGACATTTTGATATTGTCATCTCTGAGAAGGAAAACGTCGGGGTCGTTCAAGAATGCTCTTCCGTTCAGATGACGACGATAAATCGAATTTCTCACTGCGCTTTTTGTCGAGACTCTTTCACGGTGGATTAATTTCATATACAGCTTATCGTCCCAGTCAAGTGAAACATCAGCGCCAATCCGACAAAAATCAACCTTCCCAAATGCCGGTGCCAGCGGAACGCCACAGCCAAGAATCAGCTTGTCGCCGACACATTCCCTTAAAAAGTCCATTGCTTCGCACATAACCTGACCGCGAGTTTTATTGTGCTGAGGAATGAGGCACACAGAATAAAGGAAATCGAGCTTAACCAGCCCATAACCCCAATCGTTTAGAATTGTGTCAAATACATTTCTGATATATTCTCTGACATTTTCATTATAAATATCGAGCGTATAAAACCCGCTCCAATTGCTCCCAGCCTTAACGTAATCTCCTTTTTCATCATTTAATACCCAGTCGGGATGCTTTTTGAATAACTCGGAGCGGTTTTCACAGGAAAAGGGGGCAAGCCATAGCCCGGGGATTAAATCCTTTTCGCTTATCTTATCAGCAATTTCCTTCATTCCGTTCGGAAACTTCGTTTTGTCAGTTAAAAGCCAGTCGCCGACGGCAGTCTGATATCCGTCGTCAATCTGAAAAATGTCAAGCTTATCCTCAAAGGAGTATACAGCCTCAAGATTATCGAGAATTTTCTTTTCATTAATATTCTGATAGTGATTATACCAGCTTGTATATCCGGTTTTTGGCTGAACCTTTGGCTTTTCGATATTCATGAGAGAAAAATACTCGTCGAAAACTGTCTTTTCACTGCCTTTAAGGAATGCAATTTCAAAAGGGGTATACTCCTTGTCAATCTCAAGCCCCTTGCAATCCTTTTCGATTATAATTTTAGAATTGATAATATCAAAATTGATTATTGTATAGCCATTTCTTTCGGTCAGAGAGCCAACAAAATCAAGCTCACTGTGGTTTCTGACATAGGCATAGGAAAAGCCATGCAGAATGCCTATTTTGTTTTGATATTCTTTAAAATCATAGTCCCCGTATTTATTGAGAGAAAACCTGTCGACGATAAATTTCGGGATAAAATTGATTCCACGCATTTTGTCGCTGACGGTTAATTCCCGACTATCCGTCCATGACTGATAGCCGTTTAAGAAAAGTCTGGAGTCGGGGGCGAACTGAAAATCCTTAATCATCCTCAGCTCTTGAATTTTGAGGCACCTTTCTGTCACGATTTTCAGCGAGACAACTTTGTTTTCTTTAAAAACAAAAGCTTTGAAGTCTTGATTTTCTATTGAATCCTTAAATTCAAGAGTTTTAATATCAGAGCCGATTGAATAAGAAAATTTAAATTTTATACTATTCATTTCATTCACCCTTTTTTATAGTTTCAAAAAACTTTTCCATATTATACTGCTGTGCCAAAAGCCAGAAAAAAAGCATTATCCTTGACGTCAATATAGAAATACCTATGCTATAATTTATCCCATTTATTCCAATTAATTCGACGTAAGCTATAAATAGGCAAGGAAAGCTCAAAGCTTTGCATTAACTAGGCGATAAAAACCATTCAAAAAATCCCCCCTATGGAGTGAATTTGGTCAGGATGAATACTTGGTCGTTCTTATTTTCAACAAATATTGCATATAGTGTGACGTTTTATTAGTTTATTCCAACAAAAATTATATCTATCTATTGTTCATAATCAACAATAGTGGTATAATTTTTATAATTTAATATAATGGGGTAAAAAGATGAAATATAAGGTACTTGTTCTTGATATTGACGGGACGCTAAATAATTCGAAAAAAGAGGTTTCACAAAAAACAAAGCTCGCACTAAAAAAAGCACAGGAAAAGGGTATTATCGTTGTCCTTGCCTCCGGTCGCCCGACTTGTGGAATAACCCATATCGCTAATGAAATCGAGCTTGAAAAATACGGCGGCTATATCCTTTCTTTTAACGGCGGGAAAATTACTAACTGTAAAACCAATGAAGTAATATACGAAAAGTCAATACCTCGGGAAAATGTAGCCGAAATCTATGACATTTCAAAAGAATATGGCGTTAATATTCTGACATATTCTGATGATTCTGTTATATCTGAAAACGATGATAAATATCTTGAAATCGAATGCAGAATAAATAAAATTGAATGCACTCAGGTTGAGAGCTTTAAAGCCAGCGTGAATTATGCTATTCCAAAATGCCTTATGCTTGGTGACGGCGACTATCTGGCTGAAATTGAGCCTAAGGTTCGTGAAAGACTTGGTGACGGCTACAATGTTTTCCGTTCCGAGCCATTTTTCCTAGAGGTTATGCCTCAGAATATTGACAAGGCATATTCACTCGAAAGACTTTTAGACCACCTTGGTATGACAAAGCATGATATGATTGCCTGCGGAGATGGCTTCAATGATATTTCGATGATATCTTATGCAGGACTAGGGGTGGCAATGGCGAATGCCCAGCCGTCAGTCAAGGAGGTTGCAAACTTCATTACACTTTCAAACGATGACGATGGAGTTGCTCATGTTATCGAAAAATTTATTTTAATAGAAAATATCGCATAAATATTTATTATATAAAAGCATCGTTAGACGGCGGTGTTTTTATTGCTTTATTATGGAAATAATGATATGATATTAGCTGATAGTAATGTGACATTATCACAGAAGTTTTTTTGAATTTCGGATATACTAACATTAAAAAGCTGAAAGGAAATGATTTTATGAACAAAATTCTAATCGTTGGTGGCGTTGCCGGCGGAGCTTCTGCTGCGGCAAGACTTCGCAGACTTGATGAAAAATCCGAAATCATTATGTTTGAAAGAGGAGAATACATTTCCTTTGCAAACTGTGGCTTGCCATACTATATCGGCGGTGAGATAACAGAAAAATCAGCACTAACTCTTCAGACGCCAAAAAGCTTCAACGACCGCTTTAATGTCGATGTAAGAAACAACAACGAGGTTATTTCTATCGATAGAGAAGGGAAAACCGTCACTGTTAAAAACATAAAAACGAATGAAACCTATACCGAGAGCTATGACAAGCTGATTTTGTCGCCCGGGGCTGAGCCTATTAAGCCTAATATTGAGGGCTTTGAAAACTCAAGGGTTTTCACACTTAGAAATATTCCCGACACATACATTATAAAGGATTACATTGATAATAACAAGCCGAAAAGTGCAGTTGTTGTCGGCGGTGGCTATATCGGGATTGAAATGGCGGAAAACCTTCACAGTGCAGGACTTGATGTAACAATTGTTGAATTCGCCGACCATGTTATTGCTCCGCTTGATTATGATATGGCTTGTGATGTCCACAATCACATTCGTGAAAAGGGCGTCAATCTCATTTTGAATGACGGCGTTAAGGCAATCAAGGATAATGGCAACAATCTGACCGTCACACTCGGGAACGGCGAGCTTTTCGCCGATATGGTCATTATGTCCGTTGGTGTCCGCCCTGAAGGCTCTCTGGCGAGGGATGCGGGCTTAAATGTCAATGAACGTGGCGCAATTATTGTCGATAACCACATGAAGACCTCTAATGATAACATTTATGCTGTCGGCGACGCAATTGAAATTACCGACTTCGTCACCGGTCAAAAGGGCTTTGTTCCTTTGGCTGGGCCGGCAAACAAGCAAGGGCGAATTGCCGCTGATAATATCTGTGGCATTGACAGCTCCTATGGCGGGACACAGGGAACAGGGATATTAAAGGTGTTCGATTTGACTGTTGCCACAACAGGAATAACCGAACGAAAGGCATTGGAGCTAAAGCTCGACTATGAAAAATCCTTCACATATTCGGCATCTCACGCCTCATATTACCCCGGCGCTGTGAATATGTCAATAAAAATTATTTTCAACAAGGCTGACGGGAAGCTGCTCGGCGCACAGATTGTCGGATATGACGGAGCTGACAAGCGTCTTGACGTATTGGCGACAGCAATTCGTGCCGGAATGACTGTATATGACCTCACGAAGCTCGAGCTGGCTTATGCTCCGCCTTTTTCATCAGCGAAGGATCCGGTGAATATGGCTGGCTTTGTTGCTGAAAATATTCTGAAAGGCATCACAAAGGTTTTTCACTGGCATGATGTTGAGAAGCTCCATCGTGACAATAGCATAATTCTCCTTGACATACGAACCAAAATGGAATACGAAAACGGTCATATTGACGGTTTTATAAACATTCCTGTTGACGAATTGCGACAGCACCTAAACGAGCTTGATAAATCAAAAACAATTTATGTTACCTGTCAGGTTGGGCTTCGCGGTCATGTCGCTTGCAGAATTCTGACACAGAACGGCTTTGACTGCTATAATCTTTCAGGCGGATACAGATTGTGGAGCAGTATTACGAAAAAAGCGACTCCTGTAAAAAATATAAAGGGGATTAATAACGAAACTATGGTGCCTATTGAAAATACTCGTGAAAACGATAAAAAAGTAATAGTTAATGCCTGTGGGCTTCAATGCCCCGGCCCTATAATGAAGCTGTCTGAGGCTATAAAAAAAGCTGAAAATGGAGAAACCATTGAAATTTCAACAACCGACCCCGCCTTCGCATCAGATGTCGAGGCATGGTGCAGAAGAACGGGAAATGTATTCGGCGGGCTGACCTCAGAAAAGGGGATTTCAAAAGCAATAATTACTAAAGGAAATGGCGATGTCGCTTGTAATATTTCAGGCGGGGACAACAAAAATATCATCGTATTTTCCGGTGATTTAGACAAGGCTATTGCTTCATTCATTATCGCAAACGCCGCCGCTTCAATGGGCAGAAAGGTTTCAATGTTTTTCACCTTCTGGGGGCTGAATATTCTTAGAAGGCATGAAAGGGTTAAAACGAAAAAAGATATTTTGAGCAGAATGTTTGGATTCATGATGCCTCGTGGCTCAAAAAGGCTCTCGCTTTCAAAAATGAATATGGGCGGAATGGGCGCAAAAATGATTCGAAACGTTATGAAAAATAAGAATGTTGACAGTCTTGAGGATTTGATTAAGGCTTCACTTGAAAACGGGGTTGAGCTTATCGCCTGCACAATGAGCATGGACGTAATGGGTATTAAAATGGAGGAGCTTATTGACGGCGTCAAGGCTGGAGGCGCTGCGGCTATGCTTGCCAATGCTGAAGAATCCGATATGTCTTTATTTATATAAATCAATCTTAATGCTCTGTACTTTTGTTCAGAGCATTTGTTTACACAATTTTAATTTATTTTTTCTAAAAATGATTGCATAATTTATTATTAATAGCTATAATTAATGTCAACTGAATTAAGTTATCATAGAAAGATTTTTGAAATTCAGTGTCATTAACAACTCAAAACAAATTAATCAGATAGGTATTTTTTTATGAAAGCAATTTTGAACAGATTAAGCCATTTATTTTCACTTGAAAAGCTAACCCCTGGATTTCGCAGATTTTCGTTGATGCATTGCTTGTTTTTAGTTTTTATTTCTGTTCAGGGCTTCTTTATGAACACACTGCTGATTAGAATAACAGGCGACAACACTATTGTGAGCATTTATAATATGGGGACCTGGATAGTTTCAGCGATTTTTATGATTGTTGCTGTTTTTGTTATTAAAAAAACGTCATTGAAATTCACATTCCCTTTTTCAATATTAATGTTCATACTGCTAAATATATTCTTCCTTATGTTTATGAATGAGCTTGATAAATACTTGTATGTTATTGTGTTTTTCAATGCTGCCGGCGGCGGTTTTTATTGGATTGGCTTTTCTATCGCGATAAATGATTATAATCAGGGCGGCTCAAAGCCGGTCGCACTGGCTTGGGTTGGCGCTATAGCGACAGCGGTGAATGTTCTTATGCCTGCATTAGCCGGTTTTGGCATTTCTGCCTTTGACGGAATAAAAGGCTATTATGTCGTTTTTGGGCTGTCACTGGTTTTCGCTGTTATGACTGTAATAACAGCCTTGACCTTGCCTAAAACTAAACAAAAAAATAAGGAAACATACTTTAAAAAGGCCTTGAAAGGTTGTTTTAAAAATAAAATTCTAAGCTATGTGATGCTTGGCGAATTCTCGAGGGCAATAAGAGAAGGCGCTTTTATGTTCCTTTTGAATATCCTTCTTTTTAATCTGGTGACAAACGAGTCTGTTGTCGGCATCAATACATTTTTGTGCAGCGCTATTACCTTCTTTGCCCAGTGGAGCTCAGCGAGAATTATAACCAGGTATAAATACTCGAAAATCATGAATTTCTCAATAGTTTCATTAACTGTTGCAACTTCAATGATTATATTTAATTACAGTCCGCTCACTATAATTCTCCTAAGTATTATCAATGGTTTTTTCTCCGTTTATATTTACAATCCCACATTAACAATTTTTTATAACGGAGTAATGGCAGCTGACAGCGACAACAAAATCAGCTTTGAAATTTATTCATTGCGAGAGTGCCTTATTGCACTGGGTCGAAGCCTCGGGCTGATTGTTGTTTTCATTATGCCAAAAACCCCTTTAGGCTATGCAATGGCGATGATAATTCTCACCCTCAGTCAGTTTTTCACATCGTTCTTTATGACTAGGGCTGATAAGCTGATGAGCCTTGAAGCCGATTTATAAATATTAGTAGTGCTGTATTTTTACAGCACTTTTTTTATGCAAGATTATTAAAATAAAAAATCGCCAGCTGCGTTCGGTCCCTTAGCTCGAGCTTTTCAAGAATGACGCTGATATAGTTTCTGACTGTACCTTCGCTCAAATATAGGTTTGATGAAATCTCTTTATTTGAAAGCCCCTTTGAAACAAGGGTGATTATATCGACCTCCTTGTCAACCAGCCCGAAATCCTCGCTGCTTTTTTTACCTGCTGTTGATGTGAGGATATTCGGTATCCTTGAAATTATTTCATCGCCAAAAACATTGTGTCCTTGTTCAACTGCTGTTAGTGCCGGGATTATGCTGTCGAAATGTTGCTTTAGAATATAACCTTTTGCGCCGAGCTTCAGTGCTTTTATTATGTATTCATCATCGGCAAAGGTCGTGAGGAATAATATTTTCGCACCTGGAAATTCTTTTATAATTACTTCAGCCGCTTCTAGCCCCGACATTTCCCCCATGCGGATATCCATAAGAAGTATTTCAGGGGTATGCTCCCTGAAAAGCTCGATAGCCTGCTCGCCGCTGGAGCCTATGGCGATAACCTCAAATCCGCCACTGGCTTCAATAATTATTTTTAACGATGTCGATACAAGAACGTCATCGTCCACAATAATAATTCTCATAAACTCTCCTTTATAAATCCTTTGGGAATGAAATAAATATTTTAAAGCCCTTTGTTGTATCAATATTGATTATCCCATTAATCCCGTTGACCCTCTGTCTCATACTTTCAAGCCCCATGCCATTGCCTAAATCCTTTTTGAATTTATTCCCGTCATCGATTATAATTAGCTGAATGAGCTTCGGGTGTTCATACAGGGTTATCAAGATATTTTTTGCATTTGAATGCTTTATTACATTCGCCAATGCCTCTTTCACTATTGCGATAACAGCATACTTATACTTGCTTTTTAAATTTGAATCTATTTCATACTTTAGCTTTGCGTCACAGAATTTAAAATTTGAAATCAGTGCCATCAGCTGTGCTTCTAAATCAACAGAGTCCTCATGGAGATTATGAATACTGTTTCTAATCGAATTCATTCCTTCGTCAAGGGTAGTTTTAACCAGCGTGAGGCTCGCCTTTATATTTTCTTCCTTTGTTACAGCCATTATCGCCCCAATCTGAAGGATTGAGCTGGTCAGCAAATGCCCGACGTTATCGTGAATTTCCCTTGCAATACGGTTTCGCTCATTAAGGGTCGCTATATTTACCTCGACATCCTGTTTTTCAATCTGCTCCTTGATTTTTTTCTCAAGCTGTATTGACAATTCTGTCATGTCATCTCTTTGACTTATATATTTTGAATATAGCCCTTGAAATTTCTCAGTCTGAGACTTAAGGAGCAATCCAAGAAAAACAGGAACACAGATAAAAATAACATCTCTTATATCCAAGGTTTTTAAGCTCAGAACAGTCGGAATTAACGCCAGAAACAAAATCGGGAAGCGTTTTGTCAAATACAAGTCATACATATATAATGGAATCATACATATAAATCCGGGGAACTTAATGCAAAGGCATAAAAAAATCAAAAACCCGGCTGTGCTGATATTTTCATTATTAATATACTCCATATATGCACATAATGCAGCGGTCAGAAGAATAACAAAAACCGCAGGAACAAAGTCATCAGCAATTAAAGTCAATGCCGACAATATTGTGAAGATTATTATCTTATTCAAAACACTATTCATTTTATGGCCATCCCCTTTCCGGCTCTTTAATATGTCATATGCCTTGAAGGATAAATTCTTCAACCCTTCACATGCCTTCAAAAGCCTTAAGCCTAATAATTCAACTTTCAAGCTTATTATACATTAAATTGCATTTATGATAAAGAGCTTTTTTAATTTTGTGACAAATGTCATTTCATTTAAGTGACATTTAGCACTTATATACAATTCATTTTTTAATTATACTGTATACATAAACTAAATTAGAGGAGAGGTATTATTATGATTGTTAAAATTGAAAACCTGGTTAAGCGATACGGCGATCTTATCGCACTCGATCACTTGAATCTTGAGGTGAATGAGGGTGAAATTTTTGGGCTTCTCGGCCCTAACGGCTCCGGAAAGACAACAGCAATAAACTGCTTGCTTTCCCTTTTAAAATACGACAAGGGTGACATCCAGATATTCGGGAAAGATATGTCCCCTAGCGCTTATGACATTAAAAAGGATATTGGCATAATTTTTCAAAATGTCGCTGTTTTTGAAGAGCTGACTGTTTATCAGAATATTGATTATTTCTGCGGACTTTATATCAAAAATTCAGATGAACGAAAAAAGCTGGTTCAGGAGGCAATCGATTTTGTCGCACTGAATGATTTTAAAAAGTTCTATCCAAAAAAGCTGAGCGGTGGATTACTTCGACGTCTTAACATCGCTTGTGGAATATCACATAAGCCAAAGCTCATCATTCTTGACGAGCCGACTGTCGCTGTTGACCCACAGAGCAGAAATAATATCCTTGAGGGGATTAAAAAGCTAAATGAAAACGGCGCAACAATTATTTACACCTCGCACTATATGGAGGAAATTGAACAGCTCTGCACTAGAATTGCAATTATAGATTCAGGCAAGATGATTGCACTAGGAACAAAGGAAGAGCTGAAGGCAATGATTTCACAGGGAGAAAAAATTGTAATAGAAGCATTCAACCTGTCAGAAAAGCATCTTGACGAATTAGATTCACTCCCAAATGTTACTAACATTGAATATGACGATAATATTCTAACCATCAGCACAAAAAGCGGGAACAGCAATCTCACAAAAATAATTTCTTATATTAATGATAATAAAATAAGCTATGGGAAAATTTATTCCGAGCTCCCGACATTAAACGACGTGTTCCTTGAAATAACAGGAAAAGCCTTAAGAGACTAGGAGGAGGAAAAATGTTTTTTCACATATTCAAATATGAATTATTAAAAAGAATAAGACAGAAGGAAGGCCTTTTCTGGACACTATTATTTCCTATAATTTTATCAACTCTTTTTTACTTTGCTTTTGGCAATCTTGGGAATACTGAAAAATTTGAGAAAATTAATATTGGCATCGTTCAAAACGATGTAACAGACAAAAACCTTCTCGATGCAATAAAAAAATCAGATATGTTCATTCTGACTTATACTAGTCAGGAAGATGCAAATAAGCTTCTTGAAAACAATAGTATTATCGGCTATCTCTCCGGAAAGGAAAAAGTCGACATAACTATTAAAAATACCGGCCTCCAGCAATCAATGCTAAAAATGTTCATGGATAAGTATTCACAGGTGAACAGCACTGTTTCATCAATATATATGCTTAATCCGAAGGGGGTTTCTCAAGAATTTTTAGGCTCACTGAACACGCCGGAAAGCTTCATTGAAAACAAGCCAATTTCAAGCTCAAATGACAACAATGTCGTATACTTTTATGCACTTATCGCTATGAGCTGTTTATTTGCCGCAACCTTCGGGGCCCATGATGTAATAGGAATCCAGGCAAATCAGTCGACTGAAGCAGCGAGACTTAGTATTGCCCCAACTCACAAGCTAAAAATATTCTTCGCAAAAATTTTTAGCACAATGGTATTGCAGTTTTCAAGTATACTTATTGTTCTCGCCTATATTACTCAAATACTTAAAGTCGATTTTGGTAATTCAATGGGTAATGTAATTCTTCTAAGTCTTGTTGCCACACTCACCGGAATTACTTTTGGGACAGCATTAAGCTCACTGTTAGTAGTAAAAGAAAATACCAAAATCGGTATTATTTCAAGCACAGTCATGCTTTCAAGCTTTTTGTCGGGGCTTATGAGTGTCGATGTTAAATATATGATTAAGCTTGCTTTCCCGCCTATTTCATATGTGAACCCCGCCAGTATAATCACAGACGGATTTTTAAGTCTTTATTATTACAGCTCACTCGACAAATATTTTGAGTGCTTAATATTACTCTTGGCATTCTCATTTGTATTTTCAACAATAACATACCTTGTTTTAAGGAGGCAGAAATATGCAAGCATTTAAGCTATACTTTAAAATATTTAAAAATAGTGCTCTACCCTCTGCATTAATTTATATTATCATATTCAGCGCATTGTGTATTATTTTTGTTCAGAGCAGCTCAAATGATGCGACAACTGCTTTTTCAATTGACAAGCGTAATGTTGCCGTAATAAATAACGATAACTCTGATTTCTCAAAAGAGCTTGAAAAATATATCGGCGAAAATACAAAGGTTAAGAAAATTGACACCTCTGAGGATGCAATAAAGGATGCACTTTTTTATAGAAAGGTTGAATACGTTGTTACAATTCCTCAAGGCTTCGGCGACGCATTCCTGGCAAAAAACCCAATAGCTCTAAAGACAACGTCAATCCCAAATTCAACCTCGTCAGCCTTCATTGATATGATGATTGACAAGTATCTTCAGGCATATAATATGTATCAAAATGGTTCCGGCAGTATGTCATTTAATGAGATTTTGTCACACGTTAAACAGGATTTAAGCAAAACCGTTGATGTTAACATGACGAGAAAATCAACGGCATCTCAGCTCACCTCATTGAATTCATATGTTAATTATGCCAACTATCCAATCATGTGTATATTGATTCTTTCTGTCGGGCTTGTACTCTTTTCAGTTAATCAGACTGATATCAAAAGGCGAAATCTTTGCTCACCCTTGAATCAAACTAAATTCAGTCTTCAGATTTTCTTCGGGAATATTTTCTTAATGCTCTTTGTATTTGCGCTCTTCGCCTTCTATGCATTTGTTATGTTCCCTCAAGCGGTAAAAACGACGAACGGATTATTGATGCTAATTAATATGTTGATTATTTCACTCGTTGCGCTATCTCTAAGCTTTATGATTGGCAACTTTGCAGGGAGACGGTCACTTCAACCTATCTGCAACACTCTATCACTCGGCTTCTGCTTCCTCGGCGGTGCTTTTGTTCCTCAGGAGCTGTTAAGCGACTCTGTCAAAAATTTCGCATTAATCAACCCTGTATACTGGTTTATTAAGGCAAACAATGAGATTATCACATTATCAAACTTCGATTTTGAAGACCTCAAGCCCGTCTATATAAATATGGGAATTGAGCTGATATACGCTATCGCATTCATAGCTATAACCCTGTTAATTATCAAGCAAAAAAGAACAAAAAGCTAGCAAAAAAACAGACTGTTCAGAAAATAATTCTGGGCAGTCTGTTTTTAATTTATAGCTTTATCATTTCTTTTTGAATTTTTAGCGAGCTGCCTTTTGGAATAGAAAATAAAACCGCTTTGCCGACCGTGGATAGCTCCATTTTTTCCATGTTGAAAATTTCTCCGTCAATACATACTTTCATTTGATTAAGCGGCTCAATGGTCACTGACGGTTGAGCTAAGTATGTAATCAGCCCCTTTGAATACTTTTCCTCAATATGCTCTCCGACCTTATAGCGCCCGATTAAGGAAATGAAATCCAGCCTTGAAACCTTTTTAACCATCATGAGGTCAAGAAGCCCATCCTTTAAGTCCGATTTAGGGGAGGCACAAAAGCCCCCTCCGCAATAGCTCCCGTTCCCGACTGAAACGAGAAGGTATTCGCCACGATGCTCGGTTTTGTCAGAAAGCTTAGTTGAGAAGCCTTTCCCCATTCGCGAAAATAGAGTGATAATTATTCCGAGATAATAGGAAAATGAACCGGAAATAAGAGGCAGCCTTTTCAAATCCTGAATTTTTGCAGCAACATCGCAGTCAAAGCCAATATTAATCATATTAATCGAATATGTAATTCTGCTGTCGGTTTTACAGCATATAAGGTCAATCGGCTCTGCGCTCCCCTCAACCTGATTTTCAAGCTCAGAAAAAAACTCCTTATTATTAAAGCTCCTCACAAAATCGTTCCCCGTTCCAATGGGGATAACAGCAAGCTCCTTGTTCTTTGCTCCAAAAATGCCGTTGGTCGCCTCGCCAAGTGTTCCGTCCCCACCACAAGCATAAAATCTAATGAGTTCATCGGATTTTGAACGTTCCCTCACAAACCGCTCACAATCGCCGACACCAGTCGTTATGTAAATCTCCGCATCCAAGCCTTTTTGGCTGATAAAAGAATTCAATTTTGGGACAAGCTGCTTTCTCGCTTTATGCTTCCCCGCCATAGGATTAACAACGAAAATGTGACGCATTCAAACTCTCCTTAATTAATACAAAAAATAATTATTTTACTCAAGCTATTTGTATAGTTAATATAAAATACTTTTATAAGTATACATATTTTTGTTAAAAAAGCAAGATATCGCCATTGACTTCGGTGCATTTGACATAAAACTCTTTGATTATTTGTATATATTTTTTCAAAAATTTCGATTTTCAGCATAAAATTACTGGTGTAAAATATAAAATCACACCAGTAATAATAATCATAGTCCAAGCATTTTTATAATTGTGGCTTTGTTTTTCGCTCCGACTTCCTGCGTCACCAGCTTCCCGTCCTGCATTACTACAAGTGTCGGGATACTCATTACCTTGAAGGTTGACGCAAGCTCAGGCTCTTCATCAACATTCACCTTGCAAACCTTCGCCTTCCCGGCAAGCTCCTGTGAAATCTCATCTACAATAGGTCCGACCATTCTGCATGGTCCGCACCATGGTGCCCAGAAATCTATAAGTACAGGAATATCTGACTTCATTGCCTCTTGTTCAAAATTTTCTTTTGTTAATTTTAGTGCCATAATAATCTCCCTCTCATTTTTATTTTGTTGATTGCTTAATATATTTAACCATGCCTTTTGAAGCATGAGCTCCGTCTGAGACCGCCTTTGATACCTGCAAAAACCCGCCTATTGCATCCCCCGCTGAAAAAAGCCCGTCAACATTAGTCATGAAGTCTTCATCAACTATTATGTCGTCTTTTTCAACAAATACTCCCATTTTGAGTGCGAAATCTGAAGCTGATGCCGTCCCGATTGCAACGAAAACCCCGTCAAGCGGATACTGCGTTTCTCCGGCCAAAATTCCTGTTACCTTATCCTCGCCGATAATCTTGTTAATTTTTTCATTAACTATCTTAATATCCTGTGGGAATTTTGAGCTTTCTATTTTTTCACCATTAGTGAAAAGTGTAATATCCTTTGAAAAAGCTGTCAGCTCGTGAAGCTCCTCCGCCGCAAAGTCACCGTTGCCGATAACGCCGAGCTTTTTATTCCTATAAAAGAAGCCGTCGCATACAGCACAAAAGCTAATCCCTTTCCCCTTTAATTCTTCAAAGCCCTCTATATCAATTTTAATTCTGGCTTTCCCTGTTGCAATTAAAACAGACTTGCTTTCATAAGTTTTGGTGGTTGTTTTTATTATAAAATCATTTTCCTTAGTGATATTAACAACTTCTTCAGTGATTATTTCGATGCCGAGCTTCTGTGCCTGAGCTATTCCCTTCTCGACTAAGTCCTTTCCAGAAAGAGGAACCTCAAAGCCATAATAATTCTCGATTTTCTCGCTTTTTTCAAGTGAGCCTAGCCCTTTCCCGATTACAACAACGTCAAGCCCCGCTCTTTTAAGATATATTGCCGCCGAAATACCCGCCGGTCCTTTTCCTATTACTATTGCGTCTCTCATCTGTTCGACCTCCTTAATGCTATTATATATATTTTTTGGTTTTTGTTCTGTGACAAAATCACTTACATAATTTTTCTAGTGATTTTCGATTTTCTATTCTTATGCTTCCCCTCGATAAGGATACTAATTCGTCGTTTGAAAAGTGCTTTAACAATCTTGTTATGACCTCTCTGGCTGTTCCTAAATCATTGGCAATGAATTCGTGAGTGAGAGTTAGCGTATCGGAATTTTCAAGAGCGGACTGTTCTATTAAAAAGCAGGCAAGTCTTTTCGCCGCCGAGCCAAAAACATACTGCTCAAAAACCCACATTACCTCTGAAAATCTCGCTGAAACAAGCTCAAGTGAAAAATTCTTGACGTTCATATTGCTTTCACTGATTTTATTAAAAAAATATGTGGGAAGAACAAAAACACTTGTGTCCTTCTCCGCCTCTATATTAATTTCAAAATTAATATTCTTCATCATGCAGGATGCTGAAAGGATACAGGTATCAAAAGAAAGCAAGCGATACAGGCTGATTTCCTTCCCCTCGGGTGAATCGATGAAAGCCCTAAGCTGTCCTGTTTTTACTAGAACAAGACCAAGACATTCCTTTGACGAGCCATAAAGCTTTGTGCCTTTTTTATATGTGGTCAAAAAGGCATTGTTTTCTATTTCATTCTGTTCCTGCTTCGTCAATTTTCTCCAAAACGGAATATTTTCTGAAAAGAATACTATTTCTTCATGTGTCAGCATAGCTTTCTCCCTTTTGAAATTATTTATTGGTTAATTATATACTTTTTTTTGAACAAAGTCTATTTTTTTTAAAATTTATGAACATTTTTTCTGGATTTTTATATAATGTATTATTTAGTAAAGAGGTGAAATTTATGAGTTGCACTCCTAGAATCGAGGACTTACCGCAGGATGTCCAAAAAGTTCTCTGCACAATAGATAAAGCACAACTTAATGTTATCTTTATAATAGCAGCACTTGTTATTTCTATATGTGCAGCAAACACTCAGAAAAAACAGGTTGTTTGTTCAGTAACAAACCCAGACAAGGCAAAATGCTTCAATCCATTCCCACAACAAATCATTGCCGCCATTATTATTTTAATTGCTTTATTATTCTTCTTTAATTTGTCCCGCAATAATGTTTGTGAGAATACTGACAACACAAATCGTTCGCCTTCCTTCAACTTCTTCGCATGTATTCTTGCTGTTGCCGCCTGCATAGTTATATTCTATAATATCATTTATTCAAATAACAGATTAAGATGCAAGCAGCTAAACGCAGGAATAACCAACCCGAACAACCGGTGCTCTGCATAAAAATAAAAGTACCACCTTTTTGTGGTACTTTTATGTATTGTCTATCTTTGTTGCGCGGTTGTGGTTCTTGGCGGACGTTGACCAGGCAGATAAAAGGTGACAAATCTGATTGACGATAAATCGCACACAATATATGTTTTCGAAACCTCTTCATACAAAACAATATATGCAGCACCCACAGAATTCAAAATGCCCTGTCTTTTTACTATCATATCTGTCCCGATGAGAAATTCAACGACAACAAATTCACCAACATTCTTCGAAAGTATTTGCTGAAGCGATCCTCTTAATCTATCGGCTTCTGATGCTGCCGGCGGGGGAACTATGAATTCTCTTTCCGGTCCGGTCGGTTGACTCGTTCCGTTGCCGGATTGACTTGTTCCGTTGCCGGATTGACTCGTTCCGTTTCCGGATTGACTTGTTCCGTTGCCGGATTGGCTTGTTCCGTTGCCGGATTGACTTGTTCCGTTGCCGGACTGACTCGTTCCGTTGCCGGATTGGCTCGTTCCGTTGCCGGACTGACTTGTTCCGTTTCCGGACTGACTTGTTCCGTTGCCGGATTGACTTGTTCCGTTGCCGGATTGACTTGTTCCGTTGCCGGATTGACTTGTTCCGTTTCTGGTTGTGCCCATTAAGGATTCGATTGTGGTTGTTCCTGTTCCGTAATTGAATTGGCTTGAATAACTATCCGTGCTCTCTATTACAGCTCGAGATAATTGACTTTGTGACTGACCTGTTGTATTTCTTGGCTGACCAAAAAAGCTTGACATTGGATCTGTTGTACTCATTAGCTACCTCCTACTTTTCTAAATATGCCCTTATGATGCAATAAATTCGATTGCCCCTATCCCTGAATAAAAATAAAGTGTATCAATTATACGAATAATTACAACTAAATTATATTCATACAAATAAGAAATAATGCATAGAATTAATTTTAAACTTATTTTAGCTTTACTAACTTTTTCTTATAATTTATGATATAATTATTATGTGAAAATTTATTCGAAAGGATAATTATATGAAACGAATATTAAAGCTTTGTTTTCCTTTGCTTATTTCTTTATGCTTGTTGCTTGCTACCTCCTGCACAAAATACGATAATTCAAGCTCCGGCTTAATATCTGATAACAGCCAGTTGGGGAATACATCAGATTATTCAAATGACGCATTAAAGGCTCATTATCTTGATGTCGGTCAGGGCGACAGTATCTTTTTAGAGCTTCCAAACAAAGAAACCATGCTCATCGATTCGGGGACCTTCGAGAATGCGGATAAAATTATCAAATACATAAAGGATTTAAAATACTCAAAAATTGATTATGTTGTGGGGACACACCCTCACGCTGACCATGTCGGCGCTCTCGCTGACGTTTTAAAGGCATTTGACATCGGGAAAATCTATATGCCCGATGCCACGACGACCGGCTTCACCTATGAAAATCTTTTGAAAACAATAAAAGAAAAAGGGATGAAAATTACTAGGGCAAAGGCAGGGGTGAATATTTTTTCCGGCAATGATTTCACAGCTGAAATGATTGCCCCTGTCAACGACAGCTATGATGATTTGAATAATTATTCGGCTGTTATAAAAATTACATATAAGGCTAAGACATTTTTATTCATGGGCGATGCCGAGACAAAATCCGAAGGCGAAATCACCGCTTCTGTTAAGGCGGATGTAATCAAAATCGGTCACCACGGGAGCTCAAGCTCGACGAGCGTCAGCTTTTTAAAAAAGGTTTCGCCAAAATACGCCGTCATTTCCGTCGGCGCCGGCAATTCCTATGGTCACCCAACAAAACAAACTCTAGACAGGTTGAATTCTGTCGGCTGTCAGGTTTTTAGGACTGATTTGCTTGGGACGATTGTGATTTCCTCCGACGGCGAAAGCATTCACGTTAAGCATAAGTGATTTTTCATCAAAGCGCTAATTATCCCCCATAATATATCCACAAAAAAAGACACTGTTGCATTTCGCAGCTTTGTCTTTTTTTAATAAAAACTCATTTTCTCTCATATTAATTTATAAGAGGAGGGGTTTTATGGATACTGAAAAGGACTTAGGGCTTGTTTTCTGTGGCGGCGGCGCAAAGGGCGCATACCAGATTGGCGTGTGGAAGGCTCTTAACAAATTAAAAATCACCCCGAAAATTAAAGCTGTTTCCGGGGCGTCAGTCGGCTCTTTAAACGCACTTTTATTTTGTCAGGAGAATTTTGAGCTTGCTCTTGATACATGGCTGAATGTTAAGGGAGATGATATGCTTTATACTGATGATAAAAAGAAAACGGTTTTAGAAAAAGAGATTAACTGCGCGTTCGGGAACTGTGAAGTATCCGAGCGGGCGACGAAAATCAAGCCCATTGTATTATTAAGCTTGGTTGCTCCCCCATTCATCCCGATTTTAACTTTATTCTCACCGATAATCAGACTTTTTTGTCGGGACTGCGCACTTAATTTTGAAAATCTTTCTCAGATTGTCAAGCTTTTAAGATACAGCATAATTAACGGCGGTTTTTTTTCTCAAGAAAAGCTGAGCAACATTATCGATAATATTTTGTTCATTTCAAATAATAAAAAGGGCATCACAGCTTTTGCGACGCTTTGCAAGGCGGGGGACATTGATGATTTCCTTTTTAAAAAAAATGTTGAGTACATAAATATTGTTAACAAAACGCCAAGCGAAACCCGTGAAATTGTCCTCGCTTCCTCCGCCTTGCCCATTATATATCCGAAAAGGAAAATTGATAACGATGAATATTTTGATGGCGGTTGGGCGGATAATACCCCTATTAAGCCGCTTTATGATTTAGGCTTTAAAAGCGTCATTGTTGTTTATCTTGAAAATAATAATCATAATAAAAAACAAAAGGATTTTTTAGAGGAGGAGAGAAGGTTCCCCGGGGTCAAAATTACCCGGATTATCCCAAACAATAATTTTAAGGACGGATTAATGGAAACATTAACCGTCACCCCCGAGCTAACAAGACAAAGAATAGAAATGGGATATAATGATGCGATGTCGCAGCTGTCGAAATACTTATAAAAAAAGCCTGATGTATTTACATCAGGCTTTTTCTCTGTGTGTGAAAGCGGTTCTTAATTCTATTTATGCAGCTATAGCTGAAGCATTTTTATAACTGCTTCATTGTCAATCGTACACGTCCCGAGCGGATTAGGCTTCCTTTGAAACTGCCCATGAAAATCCGAGCCGCCGGTGATAAGAAGATTGTATTTTTTTGAAAGCTCAAGCAGCTTTATTCGCGCATTCTGAGAATTTCTCGGATGAAAAACCTCAATGCCGTCTATCAGCTTTTTCTCTGAAAGCTCCTGCGTCAGCTCAAATGAATTGTATTCCTCAGGGTGAGCAATAACGGTAACCCCGCCGACAGCTTTAATCAGCTTAACTGTTTCATACACGTCAGCGTATTTTGTCGGGACGGCATATTTCCCCTCTGAGCCCATCAGCTCATACATCAGCGAATCAATAATGGTATTCGTATAGCCCATATTCGCTATCGCCTGCATAATATGACATTCGTATATCGACATGCTCTCGCCTTGAAATTTCAAAACGTCCTCTTTTGTTATTGAATATTCAGCCTTGAGAAGCTCAATTATTTCAAGCTTTTGCTGCCTTCGGCTTTCAAGAGTTTTAGAAAGCTCTCTTTCAAGCGTTTCGAAATCCTTAGGATTATAGCAAAGAAGGTGAACAGCCCTGTCCCTTGACTTATCACGACAGGAGCATTCAACCCCAGGGATAACCCCGATGCCAGCCTTTTCGCCAAGCTCCAAAGCGAGGGGAACACCGGCGACAGTATCATGGTCAGTGATGGAAATATAATCCAGACACGCTCTTTTTGCATAGGAAATAATCTGTTCAATCGAAGCTGAGCCGTCAGAAAAACGACTATGACAATGCAAATCCCCAAGCATTATATTATATTCTCCTAAAATTTTAAAAAATGGAGCTGGTAACGGGACTTGAACCTGCGACCTGCTCATTACGAATGAGCTGCTCTACCGACTGAGCTACACCAGCATGGATAATATTATATCGTTATAGGTTAATTTTGTCAAGCTAAATGAATATCTAAACAAATTTTGCTAATATCAAATTTTTGTTTGAATTTCGACAAATTATGTGTTATAATTTTTTTAAGAATAATATTAACAAGAAGGAGAAGATAAGATGAACAATATTTCAGGAAACCCAATATTTAAATTAATCGGAAGAATTGTTATAGGTATCCTTGTTGTTTTAATTTTAGCAACTCTCGCTATAACTTTTGTTTTAACTGATAAAAAAGCATCACCCAATATCTTTGGATACAATTTATATTTAATGAGAGGGACTAACATGGAGCCGGCTATTCCAGACAAGGCGCTTGTTATCTCTAAGGTCGGGCCTCTTGATAAGGACCCGATTGGAACAGTCGCTCTTTGTAATATTGTTGATAAGGATTTAACCACTGTTGTGCGTGTTGTCGGCGTTGATGCAACAGACGGGGTTGCGACCTATCTGGTTCAAAGTGATAACGCGAAAGCAACAAGCGTCGTTTCTATCCCAAGTGACAAGGTAATCGGTCAGGCAACTCACGTTGTCCCAATCGTTGGAATTATTTTAACCTTTGCGACTTCACAGGCTGGAATTATTGTTTTAATTATTCTCCCTTGTATCGCCATTTTGGTTTATCAGCTAATTAGAATTCTCAGAAAGGTTGATGACTCAAAGCAGGATGACGAAATTGAAAAACCCACCGTTTCATTCGATTTTGATAATGATGACAGTGACGAGGCAATTGAATTTGAAGATTTTGAGCCTGAACATTTTGTTCAGCCGGATTCAGACCAGTATTCAGCTTCACCAAAGGCAACTGTCGATAAAAACGGGAAGGCAGAATACGTTAAGGTCACTCCTACCGCCGGGGCCGATGCTTTAGACAAGGTTTTGCAGCCTGCTTCCGGCACATTAATGAATGAACAGCAGAAGAAATCCTTTGAATTTAAAGCCGATGATGAGAGTGATAGCTTTCACTCACCTGTTAAACCGATTTTGACACAGACTAAGCCGGCTTTAACCGAACAGAACGATGTTTTTATTGCCCCAAGAAAGAAAAAACCATCCTCAAATGCAACACTTGAAAAGCTAATGAAGATGCTCGACAAAGAGGATAACAAGCCTGAATAAATATAGAAATTATAAAATTAAACCGGATAAGTTTTCATTAACTTATCCGGCTATTTTTTAGCCCATTAGCTTAACGAGAACTGCCTTTTGTGCGTGAAGGCGATTTTCAGCCTCTTCAAAAATTTCGTCAGCGTGTTCTTCGAAAACCTTTGTTGTGATTTCTTCCTCACGATGTGCCGGCAAGCAATGCAAAACCATAGCGTCTGACTTTGCAACAGCCATAATCCCGTCATTAATCTGATAACCGGCGAAAGCAATCTTTCTCTTTTGTGCTTCCCCCTCCTGACCCATTGAAGCCCAAACGTCGGTAATAACAACATCTGCATTTTCAGCCGCCTCTGATGGAATATCAGTGATTGAGAAATTAGGATAGTCCTTAGTGAATTCAATTATACTATTGTCAGGCTGATAGCCTTTAGGGCAGGCAACAGCAACGTCCATTCCAACCTTCAGACAGCCGACAATAAGCGAATTCGCCATATTGTTCCCGTCGCCTATATAGCACATTTTCAGCCCTTCAAAACGCCCCTTGAACTCACGGATTGTCATAAGGTCAGCGAGGACCTGACAAGGATGTGAGAAATCAGTCAGCCCGTTTATTACCGGAATATTCCCGAATTCAGCTAAATCCTCAACCTCTTTTTGAGCAAAGGTTCGTATCATTATCCCGTCAATATAGCGTGAAAGAACTCGTGCAGTGTCCTGAACCGGCTCGCCACGACCAATCTGTAAGTCATTCGATGATAGGAAAAGCGGGTGACCGCCAAGCTGGTGCATACCTGTTTCGAATGAAACTCTTGTGCGGGTTGAAGCCTTCTGGAATATCATGCCGAGAGTTTTCCCCTCTAAATGTGGGTGAGGGATGCCATGCTTCAGCTCATATTTTAGCTGGTCAGCAAGGTTTAAAATATCAATAATTTCCTCTTTTGACAGGTCAAGTAACTTTAATAAATGCTTCATAATATATCCTCCTTTAAATAATTAAACTAATAAACCCCTTAGTATTTCAAGCCCCTTGTCAATTTCGTCATAGGTTATCGTCAATGGCGGGAGCATCCTGATTTTTGATTTAGCAGTGAGCAAAAGCAAGCCTTTTTCAAGAGCAGCTCGGACGATGTCACCGGCTTCCTTCCCCTCTTTTTCAAAAACAATTCCTATCATGAGGCCCATTCCGTCTACCTTTTTGACTTGTGGGATTTCCAAAAGCTTTTCTTTTATGTACTGCCCCTTTTTTGAAACCTCCTCGAGGAATTTCTCATCTGAAACCTTGTCGAGGACAGCCATCCCGCCGGCACATGAAATCGGGTTCCCGCCAAAGGTTGAGCCGTGAGTTCCGGCAGTCAGAACATTATCGCATTTTTCAACAGCTAGACAAGCACCAATGGGGACACCGCCAGCCAAGCCTTTCGCTAGTGTTGTAATGTCGGGCTTCACGCAATAATGCTCACTCGTCAGAAACTCCCCGGTTCTGCCAACTCCAGTCTGAACCTCGTCAGCGATTGTGAGAATATCTCTCTTTGAGCATTCCTCGAAAATGGCGTTAACAAAGTCCTTTTCTAGCGGAATAACGCCACCCTCGCCCTGAACAAACTCAATCATAACAGCGCATACTGTGTCATCGAGCTTTGCCTTCAAATCGTTTATATTATTAGTTTCAGCGTTTATAAACCCCTCAACAAACGGGAAGAAATAATTGTGGAACGAATCCTGCCCTGTTGCTGATAGTGTGCAGAGTGTTCTCCCGTGAAAAGAGTTCGTTAGGGTGATGATATTATGCCTGCCCTTGCCATACTTATCAAAGCTGTATTTTCTGGCGAGCTTAATTGCACATTCATTCGCCTCAGCGCCCGAGTTACCGAAAAAGACCTTTGAATAGCCCGTTGCCTCACATAGCCTTTGTGCAAAATCAGCCTGAACCTTCGTGTAATAGTAATTTGAAGTATGCTGGATTTTTTTAGCCTGACTGCATATTGCCTCAACCCATGAATCGTCACAAAAGCCAAGGCTGTTTGTCCCTATCCCGCTCCCGAAATCTATATATTTCGTCCCGTCCTCGTCGCACGCCATGCGGTTTTCACCGTTCTCAAGGACAATATCATATCTGGCATATGTCCCCATGACATGATTATTAAACTGGTTTATAGTTGAATTCATTTGTTTCAACTCCTTATTTAATCTAGTCTGTCTATCCCAATCACACATTTTAGTCAAGCTGTCTAGCTTAGCTAAACTGCGTTCCGCTTCCTTCGCTTGAAAGAAGCTCGATGAGAATTGAGTGTGGAATTCGCCCGTCAATGATGGAGGTCCTCGGCACCCCACGTCTGACAGCCTCCACACAGCAGTCTATTTTAGGAATCATTCCGCCGGAAATTATCCCCTGACGCTTTAAATATGGAACATCGCTCACCTTAACCGTCGGTATAAGTGTGCTGTCATCATCCTTATCCTCTAATAGTCCAACAATATCAGTCATGAGGATTAGTTTTTCCGCCTTTAAACAGGAGGCAATTCGTGCCGCCGCTGTATCGGCATTAATATTATAGGTCTGACCGTCCTCACCAGTGCCGACTGTTGCAATAACAGGGATATATCCATTCCCAAGAACGTCGTGAATAGGCTTTGTGTTCACCTTAACTATATCACCGACATAGCCCAAATCGACCTCGCCCTTCATTTTTTCAGCGAGAATCATGCCGCCGTCAGCCCCGCAAAGCCCAATAGCATTACCCTTGCTTTGTTGAAGAAGTGAAACAAGCTCTTTATTAACCTTCCCCGCCAGAACCATTTGAACAATTTCAACAGTCTCGGCATCGGTATAACGAAGTCCGCCTATGAACTTGCTTTCTATCCCGACCTTGTTAAGCATATCATTTATTTCAGGTCCCCCGCCGTGAACAAGGACAACTTTAATTCCAACAAGAGAAAGCAGGACAATATCGCTCATTACAGCTTCCTTTAGCTCCTTGTTTGTCATTGCATTCCCGCCGTATTTTATAACAACAATTTTATTATTATATTTTTGTATATGAGGAAGTGCGTCTATTAAAACCTGTGAGCGTATATTATTCGGGGTATTCATTTTCTTTCCTCTTTCCATTTTGAAATTAAGTCCTGTAATCGCCGTTTATTTTAACATAATCATAGGTCAAGTCACAGCCCCACGCTGTCGCCTTTTCATTCCCGTCATGAAGGTCAATAGTGATAATGATTTCATCTTCGAGCAGAACGGTTTTCGCCAAGCTTTCAGAAAATTCAATGCCCGCTCCGTTTTCACAAACAGCAATCTCACCAGCCCTTGAAGAAATTGAAACAGCAACCTTAGTTATATCAAATTCAGCGTTTGAATAGCCGATAGCGCAAAGAATTCTTCCCCAGTTAGCGTCTGCGCCGAACATTGCCGACTTAAAAAGACTTGATGTTATAACAGATTTAGCAACAATTTCAGCGATTTCTTCAGTTTTAGCATTGTTAACCGTGCATTCGAGGAGCTTTGTTGCACCCTCGCCGTCCTTCGCCAAAAGCCTTGTGAGATTCATCATAACAATATAAAGTGCCTTTTCAAAGGTCGAATAAGCGTCATTTTCCTGTGAAATCTCGTTATTCTTAGCCATACAGGTCGCCATAATGCTCACCATATCATTGGTTGAGGTGTCGCCGTCAATGCTAAGACGGTTGAATGTGGTTTTAACAACCCTCCCCAGTGCGAGCCTCAGCATTTCTGAAGAAATTGAAACGTCAGTTGTTATAAAATTCAGCGTCGTCGCCATGTTCGGGTGAATCATTCCGCTCCCCTTAGCCATTCCGCCAAGGTGACAAGCTTTCCCGTCGATTTCAAATTCGACAGCAACTTCCTTTTTAAAGGTATCTGTCGTCATGATAGCTGTTGCACATTCAGCGCTCCCGTTTTCATTTAATCCGTCAGCGAGTTTTTGTATATTATCCTCAATAGGCTTGATGTTAAGCACCTGACCGATTACACCGGTCGAAGCAACAATGACATCACTTGCCTTAATTCCGACTGTCTTCGCTGTCAGTTCACACATCAGCTGTGCCTTTTGCTCGCCGTCAGCGTTACAGGTATTCGCATTTTTTGAATTGACGATTACAGCCTGAGCGTAGCCGTCAGCAAGGTTTTTTTGAGTAACAATAATCGGGGCACCCTTAACCTTGTTTTGTGTATAAACAGCGGCAGCAGGGCAAAGACTCTCAGCAAAAATCATCCCCAAGTCATTCTTGTTAGGGTTTTTGCCGAGTCCGCAAAAAATTCCGTTCGCCTTAATGCCTTTTGCTGAACAAACCCCGCCGTCTATATATTTAAAGCCTTGAAATTGTTTAAGTTCCATTTTAATTACTCCTTAGTAGGTTTCTTAATTATATGTTTGCTTATGCTGAATTAAATATTTGTGTAGACTTATATCATTAAGCAAATGTCAATCTTTCAATCGCCTCTTCCACAGTTGAAACAAAAAACACGTCTTTGCCATGGTTGCTTTCATAAATAAAGTCCTTTAATGGCTTGCTTGTATAACAAGAAAAGTCACCAATAATAGCAATTTTCATTTTATAGTTGATAAATTTCTGAAGTATTTCTCCAGCAAAGCGAGAGCTTAACGTAAAAAAAGATTCTATAATTGCTTCTTTGTTCATCACCATCCGGCAACAGCCCTTTTCATATCCTATGCTTGCAATCAAATCTAGGGCTGATTGAACATCTGTTATAAGCAATTCGTCGCTTTGAATAATCGCAATTTCAATGCCATTTCTTATAGTTGTTGTTATATTAATCATAACCCGGTTCCCTCGTCAATACCCATCATGATATTCATGCACTGAACAGCGGCACCCGACGCGCCCTTCCCAAGGTTATCAAGTCTTGAGGAAACCAGTATTTGCTCATCGTTCCCGAAAACAAAAATCTCCATCATATTTGTTCCGCTTAGTGTATTAGCGGGGAGGAACGGCTCTGAAAGAGTCCCCTCACCCATGAAGGCGGAAACCTTGACGAATTTTTGCCCCTCATAATGCTTTTCAAGCATTCCCTGAACGGCTTGTGCTGTGATTTTCCTATCTAAGCTTCTTGTCTGAATCGGAATGGACACAACCATCCCGCTGAAATAATCGCAAATATAAGGGTTAAACATCGGCTTGAATGCAAGCCCTGAAATAGCCTGCATTTCGGGCAAGTGCTTGTGCGCCTGTGCGAGTGCATAAAGTCGTGGGCTGTCAAGCTCAGGGTTTCTGTTTTCATCCTCATATTGAGCAATAGCTGCCTTCCCCGCACCGCTATAGCCCGAAACAGCGTGACAAAAAAACGGATAATAAGGCGGCACAAGCCCCGATTTCACAAGAGGATATGCTAAGGCACTAAACCCGCTCGCATAGCATCCCGGGACAGCCACTCTCTTTGAATTTTTTATCTTTTCTCTATGCTCCGGTGACAATTCAGGGAAGCCATAAGCCCACTCTGGATTTGTCCTATGTGCCGTCGATGCGTCGATTATCTTTGTGCTTTCATTTTCACAAAGTGCAACAGCCTCAATTGCGGCAGCGTCTGGCAAGCACAAAAAAGTGAAATCCGACTGGTTAATGAGCTTTTTTCGCTCGCTTATGTCTTTTCTTTTATCTTCATCTATAAGAAGAATTTCAATATCATTTCTACCTATAAATCTCTCGTAAATTTTAAGCCCTGTTGTTCCTTCTTTTCCGTCTATAAAAATTTTATAAGCCATATTTCCCCACCATATATATAATTATTGTCTTAAATAAACTCCCTGCTCCTCGAGATAATCCTCTAAATCTCCCTTTGCGTCCTCTGCCCAGCTTTCGTCAGCCTCGACCTTAATCTGTGCCTTAACATATTCAATCTGCTTTTTGACTGATACAGGGGCTGGTCCGCCATCGACTTTCCTCTGATTGACACAGGTGTCAAGACTGATTGCCTCAAAAACATCTTCTTCAAAAGCATCGCTTTGCGTCTTATATTCTGAAAGCGGAAGCGTTTCGAGCGTTAAATCCTTTTCAATACAAATTGCAACAAGCTTCCCAGTGATTTTATAGGCATCTCTGAAGGGAAGCCCCTTTTTCACAAGATAATCAGCGCAATCGGTTGCATTGATAAAGCCCTTCGCTGCGGCATTTCGCATATTTTCCTTCTTGACATTCATTGTCGAAAGCATAGGAATAAAGGTTTTAAGGCAAAGCTTAACTGTATCAACAGCGTCAAAAATTGCCTCCTTATCCTCCTGCATATCCTTGTTGTAAGCAAGTGAGAGCCCCTTCATCATTGTCAGAAGCGTGACCAAATCGCCGATAACTCGTCCCGTTTTCCCTCTTATCAGCTCGGTGACATCAGGGTTTTTCTTTTGTGGCATTATTGAAGAGCCGGTCGCATAGGCATCGTCAAGCTCAATGAATTTAAATTCCCAAGAACACCATAAAATGATTTCCTCAGAAAAACGTGAAAGGTGCATCATCAGTATAGAAATTGCCGAAGCCAGCTCAATACAAAAATCTCTGTCAGAAACGCCGTCGAGTGAATTTTGTGTTATTTCAGAGAAATTCAAAAGCTGACAAACCCTCTGTCTGTTGATAGGATAGGTTGTTGAAGCTAATGCCCCGCTCCCGAGCGGCATAAAATCCATTCTCTTATATGTGTCCTCAAGCCTTCCGAGGTCACGAATCAGCATTTGTGCATAAGCCATGAGATGATGAGCGAGCGTAATCGGCTGTGCCCTTTGAAGATGAGTATAGCCCGGCATAACTGTGTCAAGATTTTTTTCGCTTAGGTCACAAAGCGTTTTGCAAAGCTCCTTCACCTGTGATATTATAACCACAACCTCGGTCTTGAGATACATTCTTATATCAAGTGCAACCTGGTCATTTCTGCTTCGTGCCGTGTGAAGCCTTTTCCCGGCGTCGCCCACTCTCGAAGTCAGCTCAGCCTCGATGAACATATGGATATCCTCGGCGCTGGGGTCAAATTCAAGCTTCCCACTTTCAATATCTGACAGAATGCCATCAAGCCCGTCGATAATTATCTGGCTGTCGGCAGACGTAATAATCCCAGCCTCGCCGAGCATTGTTGCGTGTGCAATACTGCCCTCGATATCCTGCTTATACATTCTGGCGTCAAATTTAATTGAAGAATTAAAGTCATTGACCTTTTCATCAACCTCTTTTGAAAACCGCCCCGCCCACAACTTTGTGGGAGTGCCCTCTATTTTAGCCATTTTTCATCCATCTCCTATTGCTATGATTTTGCATGCATTTTTTCAACAAGTCTGCTTACACTTTCAAGGTCATAAAAACTGGCAGAAACTTCACATTCCCCACCAGTTATTTCTGATTGAACATTTGGCGATGCAATCTTTTCGTCGCCAACCCATATTGAAATAACGCCATTTGTTTCTGCCAATTCTTTTGTTATTTCGCCAAATTTTTTAGTTCCGTCAGCATTAAATAATATATCTATTACATATTTTTCGTTAATATCATCATATTTACTAATTACAGACATAATATCTTTGCTTGTCAGAACAATCTCATCGTCTGCGTTATTACCTTTCCGGAAACAAACATTGTCTGCTATTTTTTCATCTGAACTGTCTGAAATGCTGGAAGTCGCCGAATGAATTTTGCTGTTAAAATTATTACAACCACAGAAAGTCAAGCTGATACAAACTAATAAAAACACCATAAGCTTTTTCATATTCTGTCCCCTCACATTACGTCATGTTCTATTTACAAAGGGCGAACATCGTCCGCCCTAGTGTTTATTTTTAATTTTAAAAAATTACTTGCCACGCTTAGCGTCAAGTCTAGCCTTAACCTGAATAGGAAGCCCAAAAAGATTAATAAAGCCGGCGGAATCAGCCTGATTATAAACATTATCCTCATCGAAGGTAGCAACCTCTTCATCAAATAATGTATAAGGTGAGGTAACCCCGGCATTTATGATATTACCCTTATATAGCTTCAGCTTAACGTCGCCGGTTACAGTTTCCTGAGTGCTGTCAACAAATGCAGAAAGCGACTCACGAAGCGGTGTGAACCACAGCCCGTTATAAACCAAGTCAGCGAACTTTATTCCGACAGTCTGCTTGAAGCGTTGAGTTTCCTTATCAAGGCAGATTGTTTCAAGAACGTCGTGTGCGTGATACAAAATTGCTCCGCCTGGAGTTTCATAAACGCCACGGGATTTCATTCCAACAAGACGGTTTTCAACAAGGTCAGCCAGACCGATTCCATTTGCACCGCCGATTTCATTAAGCTTTGTGACAATAGAAACGCCATCCATTTTCTCGCCGTTTAGTGATGTAGGAATACCCTTTTCAAAATGAAGAGTGATGTATTCAGCCTTGTCTGGAGCCATTTCAGGTGAAACACCCATTTCTAAAAAGCCCGGCTTGTTATATGTCGGCTCATTCGCAGGGTCCTCAAGGTCAAGCCCCTCGTGTGAAAGATGCCATAGGTTTTTGTCCTTTGAATAGTTTGTTTCTCTATTTATTTTTAAAGGTATGTTGTGTGCCTCAGCGTAATCAATTTCGTCATCACGGGATTTCAAATCCCATATTCTCCAAGGAGCAATAATTGTCATATCAGGTGCGAATGCCTTGATAGTCAGCTCAAATCTAACCTGGTCATTCCCCTTCCCTGTGCAGCCGTGACAGATAGCGTCAGCGCCCTCAGCGAGTGCAATTTCAACAATTCTCTTGGCAATAATAGGTCTTGCAAACGATGTCCCCAATAAATATCTATTTTCATAAACTGCGCCGGCTTTAAGTGTCGGAAAAACAAAATCATTCACAAATTCGTCCTTTAAATCCTCGATATAAAGCTTTGATGCCCCAGTTTTTATTGCCTTTTCTTCAAGTCCGTCAAGCTCAGTCCCTTGACCGACATCACCTGAAACCGCGATAACCTCACAGTTGTCGTAATTTTCTTTAAGCCATGGAATGATAATTGATGTGTCAAGTCCTCCTGAATATGCTAAAACAACCTTCTTAATCTCTTTTGCCATAATATTTCCCTCCAAATGTATTTTATGTATTAATATCATTATACACACTTATGCAGAATTGTCAAGACTTTTTTGAATAAATATTCAAACATTTTGAACTTAATGCATAAACAGTGTATATTCTTGCAAATATACACTGTTATTCTGTATATTATTCATTAAGGATGTGGTTTATTTTCTCTATATGCGCCCATTATGTCTTTAAAAACCTGAGCATTTGACGGCGGTGTCCATGTTATTGCATTAGCGCCTGCCTTAATTGTCTCTAAAATCGAGGCATCATTCGGCCCGCCTGTCGCTATAATTGGAAAGCTTGGATATTTCTCACGAATTTTTGCGACAATATTCGCTGTGTTCGACGCGGCTGAAACATTAAAAATACTGGCGCCTGCTTCAATTCTAGCATCTATATCGTCGCTTTCATTAACAACAGTGACAACAACTGGTATATCAATCGCCTCGGCAACAGTTTTGACCGTTTCATTTTTTGTCGGTGCATTGACAACAACACCGATTGCCCCTTGAAATTCAGCATGAAGTGCAAGGTTATAGACTCTCACGCCTTGAGTCAGTCCGCCGCCAACTCCGGCAAAAACGGGAATATCAGCTGCGAGCATAAGTGCCTGTGTGATTATCGGCTGAGGAGTGAACGGATAAACAGCAATAACAGCATCAGCATTAACGTTTTTAATTATACAAACGTCGGTTGAGAATACAAGCGACTTAATTTTTTTCCCAAAAATAACTATGCCACTGCACTGTGAAATTACCTCAGGAACACGGAGAGAAAATTTTCTTAAAGTCCCGCTGACTTGCGGCGGTGAAATTATATCCATATTTCTAATTTTCCTTTCAAAATAAGTTAATATATTACAAAAAAATAAACTTGCTTTTAGTAGAATTATATAATAAATATGACAAAAAAACAACCTGTTTTAAGGTTATAATAGAAAGTTATTTTATATATTTCATTTTTATTTAAAATAGTATATAATTAAATAAAAATGATGGGGGGATTTTCTATGGAGCTGAGAGAAATTGATTTACTAAAAGCTGATTTTAACCCTTTTAAAATGGTGGGGAAGGATTGGTTCCTTATCACTGCGGGGAATGACCAGGGCTTTAATACTATGACCGCTTCGTGGGGCGGCTTTGGTGTTATGTGGAACAAGAATGTCGCCACAATTGTTGTCAGACCTCAGAGGAGGACAATTGACTTTCTTAACGAAAGCGGATATTTCACAATTAGCTTTTTTGATGAGAAATTCCGAGATATACTTAAATTCTGCGGGGCGAATTCAGGACGTGACGTCGATAAAATACAGGTGACCGGCTTAAAACCAATATTTCTAGATGGAACAACCACCTTTGAACAAGCTAACAAGGTTTTAATTTGCAAGAAGCTGTTTTCACAGAAAATTGACGAAAATTCTTTTATAGATAAAGCACTTCTGTCAAATTATCCGAGCAAGGATTTTCATTATGCCTTTGTCGGAGAAATTTTAAAGGCAGTTGAAATAGTTAAATAATCTCCAAAATATAAATTAATCCTTATACTATTTTAAAGTATAAGGATTATTTCTATGTAAAAAATTAAAATTTAAGCCATTAAAACGCCTTTGTATTTTAATCTGATTTTATCCGTAATCAGAGCGACAAATTCGCTGTTTGTTGGCTTGCCCTTGCCGGTATTAATTGTATAACCAAAAAATGAATTCAATGTGTCAAGATTCCCTCTATCCCACGCTATCTCGATAGCATGTCTTATTGCTCTTTCAACTCTGGACGATGTCGTCTGAAATTTCTTAGCAACAGAAGGATATAAAACCTTGGTAACACTCTCAAGCTTGCTTGCGTCAATTACTGACTGCATAATAGCCTCTCTGAGATAATGATAGCCCTTGATGTGTGCAGGAACGCCAATCTGATGAATAATATCAGTTACAACAACCTCAAGATTGGTTGCTCCGGCATTTTTTTGAAAATTTATTCCTTGTTCGTCCATACTATCCTTCCCCGTCAACGATAAAATTCTCTCTCCGAGAGTTTTTGATTCAAATGGTCTTAGCATAAAATATGCTGCGCCATTTTCCATTACCTGCTTCTCGATGAATGGGTTATCGTATGTGCTTACAACAATAAATATCGGTTTCTTGTAAACACTGACGTTAATCTTTTTCATCAGCTCGATTGCGTCCAGATTTGGCATTATTGCTTCAATAATAACAACATCCGGCATTTCGTTTTTGATAGCGTCGAATAAGGCTAGCCCGTCCTTTGGTCTTGCAACAACAAAAAACCCCATTGTTCTTAGAGTATTAGCACATGATATGCCATAATCTGCGCTGTCGTCACCAATTAGTACCTTAATTTTGTTTGTCATTTATATCCCTCCGATGTTTTTAATACTTCCATATATTACCATAAAAATTCTACTATTGCAATAGCAAATAAGAAATTTTTACAGTTTTATCCAAAAAACATTTTGAGCCAAATTTGATATTTTTGCCAAAATAATCTATAATTTTTCAAAATTCTACATTAATTGTAATACATTTTTTGGGAAAATGCAAGCCTTTGTTAATATTTTATTTTTATTCTTATAATTTTGGATTTTGACAAGTGATTTTGTATAAAATAATTAGAACAGAGAAGACGATTCTCTGTTCTAATTTGTTTATTTATGCTGCATTCTGAGCTAGATTTAATGCACTTGAATACATAGTATCAACAAAAACGCCATAACCCTTTGTTGGGTCATTGACAAAAACATGTGTGACTGCTCCGACTAGCTTTCCGTCCTGAATTATCGGACTTCCGCTCATTCCCTGAAGAATTCCCCCCGCATTTTCTAGAAGCTCGGGGTCTGTTATCTTAATTACGAGGTTTTTGTTCTGGTCGCTGTTTTTCATGTCGATTTTTTCAATTTCAATGCTGTATTCCTTTGGTGTATTCCCTTTAATAGTGGTTAAAATAGTTGCATGACCTGTCCTGACATCCTGTCTATAGCCCATTGGGATGCCGACTGATTGATTTGGCGGCGAGTCAAGCTCACCAAAAAGGCCGTTGTTAGTATTTAACAAAATGCTTCCTACTGAAAAATTTGAAACGAAGCTCCCGAGAAGCTCGCCGGGCTGTCCGACTCGTCCTTTAGTTACCCCGTTAATTGTTACGGCAACAACCTGTCCGGAATGAAGCGGCATTATTTCGCCGGTATCAACATCGCATACAGGGTGACCTAAGCCGCCGAACATTTTTGTCTGAGGGTCATAGAAGGTGATTGTCCCTATGCCTGCCGAGCTGTCACGAACCCATATTCCAGCCTTGAAGGTTGCTTCTGAAAGCGAATATGACGGCTCCATATTCACTTCAAAAACCTGATTTCCTCTTTTAATTTTGACGACAACCTTTTCGCCCTGACTTTTCATTATTGCTTCCGCCACATCCTGATTTGAGGTCATCTTGTTCCCATTGATTGATATAATAATGTCACCAATCTGTATACCGCTTTTGCTTGCCGGACATATATTCCCGTCACAGCTGTCAACCTCTGCCATACCAATAACTATAACACCCTCAGTGATAAGTTTTATCCCGAATGGATTTCCACCAGGGATTAAAACGGGGGTGTCAACTGGCTTAACTGTTACTTCCTTAATAGGTATTACGCCAAAAAGCTTTAGCGTCACATCGGATTGCATTACTTTTTCATCACCGAGCATAATCTGCTGATACTTATTATTGTTTGTTGCTTCAACGTCAAAAAAGCAAGAAAGCTTTAGATTTGTTCCTCTTGTGACATAAAAGCTTTCAGGTAATGAATAAATATAGTATCCGGTAATAGAACATAGTGCTAAAATTATAATAATTATAAAAGCTGAGATTGTTCTGACTAAATTTCTCATAATTCGCCTCCTGTTAATTTATCACTTGTCTTAATATTTGCTTTTCGCATTCAAAATATCATTGCTAAAACAAGTATTATTTGCTTTGAATATATCTGAGAAATTTGTTTTCCTTAGAAAAATCTAATCTTATATCGCTTTTTGAAAAAAATAAGCCTAAAGGGAATTTAAGCAAATTGCAATACAAATTTCCAAAATTATTTTTTTAATTTAATCTAAAAATATTATTGAAATAAAAAAAGAGTTTATTCATTTAATTTTAAAAACTTGATTATTATTAGCATTAATTATCAGCATATTTTGTTTGTATATTTTATTTTTCGCTAAGATGTAGTATTATTAATTAAGGAACAAAAATAAGGGAGACTTTTTATGAAAATTTTAATTGACGCTGACGGCTGTCCTGTTGTGGACATTGCCGTTAAAATATCAAGGGCAAATAACCTCGAGTGCCTCATTATATGTGATACCTCACACGTTTTTGAAAAGGAAGGGGCGAAAACAATAACCGTTTCAAAGGGCGCAGACAGCGTTGATTTCGCTTTAGTGAATATGCTTTCAAGCGGCGATATTGTTATTACTCAGGATTATGGACTTGCCGCTATGTGTCTTGCCAGAAAAGCAATAGCTTTAAACCAGGACGGAATGGTTTATAACAACGACAACATTGACTCGCTTTTGTTACAGCGGCACACGGCGAAAAAAATTCGACTGGCTGGCGGAAGATTAAGAGGGAACTCAAAAAGAACGCCGTTACAGGATATTGCTTTTGAAGAAAAACTAAAAATGATAGTGCTGAAATATTTATAATTTAGTGTTTTTAAATAAAAAATGCTAACAAGTTGTTGCAATTTTGATTATTTTGTTGTAAAATTGTGATAGTAATTTTATTCTTTGATTTTATATTTGTTAATATTTACTTTTTATTACTTTTTGGAGGTACATATATGAATTTAAAATTAAAACAAGGGATGAAGCTTGGCGTCGCTTCTGCGGCGACTCAAATTGAAGGCGGAGATTGCGGGCATAACTGGAATGCTTGGTTTGAGAAGGGCAAAATATCGGATGGCTCAAATCCCGCCAGAGCTAACGACCACTATAACTTATGGCTTGATGATGCAAATCTTATGTCCGAAATGGGTATAAAAATCTATCGTCTAGGACTTGAATGGGCGAGAATCTTCCCTGAGGAAGCTGTCATTGACGAAAGTGTCCTTTCTCATTATCATCAGGAGCTGACATACCTTAAAGAAAAGGGTATTTCAGTTCTTTTGACAATTCATCATTTCACGAACCCGATGTGGTTTGAAAAAAAGGGCGGTTTTTCGAAAAAAGAAAACCTTAAATATTACATTAGCTTTGTTGAACTTGTTGTGAACTCCTTTGGCGACCTCGTAAATGAGTATATAACCATTAACGAGCCAAATGTTTATGCAACTAATTCCTTTTATTTCGGGAGCTGGCCGCCCGGCGAAAAATCCATGACAAAAACAATTGCCGTTATGTCGAATATGGCATATTGTCATATTGAAGCTTTTAAGCTGATACATAATATGCGTGAGGAAATGGGCTATACCGATACAAAAGTCGGGTTCGCCAACCACCTCAGGGTTTTTGACCCAAAAAATAATACCAACCCGTGGCATTGCATATGCTCCTCACTATTAGAAAGATTTTTTCAGGGGGCGCTAAATTATGCGATGTATTTAGGGGAATTCAAGTTCCCGCTGAAAGCACCTTTTAAGATGAAAAAGGGTGAATACAGCGATTATATTGCCGTGAATTATTACACTCGCTCGACGGTATCAGAATTTAACGACGGAGTGCTTGAAAATTCGCCTAAGAACGATTTAGGGTGGGAAATATATCCCGAGGGGATTGTCCGTTGCTGCGAAAAGGCATATTCAATTTTGAAGCGACCTGTTTATATTACCGAGAACGGGACCTGCGATAATGAGGATGCCTTCAGATGCCGTTATATTTTTGAGCATTTAAAAGCCTTGTGTGAATCCGCGCTCCCTGTTGAAAGGTATTATCATTGGTGTTTTTGTGATAATTTTGAGTGGGTTGAGGGTGAGAGTGCCAGATTCGGGCTTGTCCATATTGATTATGAAACTCAAATACGAACGATAAAAAATTCAGGCGAATTCTATTCTGAGATTATTAAAAACAATGGTGTAACCGATGAAATCTTCGACAAATATGTTAAAAATCAAAATTATCACAATTAAATAAGGGGGCATACCAAATGACAAACTATGAAAAACGCAATCAATTCACCTTTGGTCTGGGGACAATCGGGCGTGATATGCTTTATACAATGGTCAGCATGTATCTTCTCGTATATCTAACTGAGATTTTGAACCTCCCCGACTCTATAATGTGGTGGATGACCGGCGCTCTGACTGTTCTTCGAATTTTTGATGCCTTTAATGACCCCATCATGGGCTTTCTCGTTGACAACACCCGTTCGAAGCGGTTTGGGAAATTCAAGCTGTGGATTATAGTCGGCGGACTCATAGGCGGAATTTTCACAATACTGCTTTTCACTGACTTTGGGCTAAGCGGGGTGGCTTATATTGTTTCCTTTGTTGTAATTTATTTAATGTGGGACCTTACATATGGGGCTAACGATATTGCCTACTGGTCTATGCTCCCGTCATTGTCACTCGACCAGAAGCAGCGTGAAAAAACCGGCGCCTTCGCAAGAATTTGTGCAAACATCGGGATGTATGTTATCGTTGTCGGCATTCTTCCTATAACAAAAGCGCTTGGCGGCGATAAGAGAGCGTGGTTTATCCTAGCTTGTGCTGTCGTTCTCATTACCTGGGCATTCTTGTCCTTCACGATTTTTGGGGTTCGGGAGAATCGTTCAATCAGCGTGAAGCAGGAGGGCACCTCCCTCAAGGAAATGTTTAAAATCCTATTTAAGAATGACCAGCTTCTTTTCACAGCAATTTCAATGGCACTATTCATGATTGGATATTGCACAACAACCAGCTTCGGCGTTTATTTCTTTAAATACGCCTTTAAAAATGAGGGGATGTATTCTGTTTTCGCTGGGATTCTTGGGGTTTCACAGCTGGCAGCCCTCCTCATCTTCCCTGTATTTTCAAAAAGATACACAAGAAAACAGCTTTACACCTTTGCAACAATATTAGTAGTAATAGGCTATATAATTTTCTTTTTTGCACCGATGAATATGCTACCAATTGGGCTGGCTGGAATTCTTATTTTCATTGGTCAGGCATTCATTCAGCTTCTGATGCTAATGTTTTTGACCGACACAGTCGAATACGGACAGTGGAAATTCGGTCACAGAAATGACAGTATCACCTTTTCTGTTCAGCCCTTCATCAACAAGATAGGCGGCGCAATAGCCAGTGGTATAGTTGGCATTACGCTTATTATTTCGAGCATAAATTCATCAGCTACCCCTGATGATGTTCCTGAATCTGGGATACTCATTATGAAGTTTGCTATGCTTATAATACCGCTGATTTCGATTTTCTGCGGATATTTAGTTTATCGTTTTAAATTCAAGATAACCAAAGAAATGTTCGACAGTATTGTCAAGGACCTTGAGGAGCGTGGCGATATAACAACTCAGGATACAGTTTCATCAGAAATTGAATAATGCTGCTTGTATTATTCAATCTTGATATTACAAGGAGAAAGCTATGTTAACCAAAGACAGCAGGATAAAAGATATATACTCACATCCTATCGGCAACGACATAATAAAAAAGCTTTTGCTTCAGATGGGGTATAGTGAAAAAATTATTACTAATCCTCTTGTGAGAAATCTGAAGCTTAAAACTGTGGCTGGACTTGCTAAAAAAAAGCTTGACGTCAGCTTTTTTGAAACCTTTTTAAGCTTACTGAATAGCGAGAAGGATAAGCCGCTTAGCGATAGCTGTGAGGTGAAAAAGGCATGGTGGAAGGAAGCTGTGTTTTATCAGATTTACCCACGGAGCTTTAAGGACAGCGACAACGACGGCATCGGCGACATCAGGGGAATTATTGAAAAGCTTGACTATTTAAAGGATTTAGGCATTGACGCAATATGGCTTTCCCCCATTTATGACTCGCCGAATGACGACAACGGCTATGACATTCGTGATTATAGAAAAATCATGAATGAATTCGGCACTATGTCGGATTTCGACGACCTGCTGAGTGAAATTCACTCACGAGGAATGCGACTCATTATGGATTTAGTCGTGAACCATACTTCCGACGAGCACGAATGGTTTCAAAGGGCAATAAGTGAACCCGGCAGCAAATATGGGGATTATTATATTTTCAGGGATAAGCCGAATAACTGGACTTCGTTTTTCAGCGGAAGTGCTTGGAAATATATTGACGAAAGAAAGCAATATGCACTTCACCTTTTTTCAAAAAAACAAATGGACTTAAACTGGGAAAATGAAAATCTCCGAAGTGAAATCAAGGAGATGGTTCGCTGGTGGCTTGAAAAAGGCGTTGACGGCTTCAGGATGGATGTCATCAATTACATATCTAAAAAAGAGGGCTTGCCCGACGGGAACGAAAGCATCGGCTCGCTGATGGGCTTCACCGGGGTTGAGAATTATTTCTATGGGCCTCGCCTACACGAATACTTGTCCGAATTGAAAAGGGAGGCATTCTCGCCCTTCAACGCTTTCTCAGTCGGCGAAACACCCGGCACAGGTATGGAAATGAGCAAGCTTCTGACAGCTGATTATCGCGGTGAGCTTGACATGATTTTCTCCTTTGACCATCTTGAAACGCCCGGTCACGTCCGCTTTGACGATTATAAATATGACCTGAATTGCTATAAGTCATATATGATTGACTGGATGGAGAATTACGGAGGGCATTGTCAGACCTCACTTTTTTATGAAAATCACGACAACCCCAGAATGATTTCAAAGGTCAATCCAAATCCAGATTTTCGCACTGTAATCGGAAAGCTTCTGGCAGTAATGCAGCTCACCTTAAAAGGGACGCCCTTCATTTTTCAGGGGCAGGAGCTTGGAATGGTCAATCAGAAATTCACAAAAATAAGCGACCTTCGTGATGTGGAAAGCATCAATTTATATCATGAGCTTTGTGAAAAAATGAACGAGCAGGATGCTTTTAAGAAAATCCTTGCCGGGACTCGTGACCATGCCAGAACTCCTGTACAGTGGAGTGATGAAGAATATGCTGGATTTTCAAAGACTCAGCCTTGGATTAAATCAGATGACGACTTTAAAATTTGCAACTCGAAAGCACAATCAGCTGACGAAAGCTCCGTTTTAAATTTCTATAAAAAGCTTATTGCACTAAGAAAAGAAAATTCCGCCCTTGTTTACGGTGATATTTCTATCGTTAATAAAAGGACGAAAAACCTGTTCACCTTTTTAAGAGAGGATGAGAACAGTGCTTTTTATATTGAGTGCAATCTTTCTGAAAATAACCTTCCCCGAAAGCACAAAAAGCCATCAGGTGATATTTTTCTTTCAAGCTATAGGGATGAATGCACTGAATATCTTCGACCTTATGAAGCAATAATCTGGCACAAAACCTCCAACTGAACCTTAAATTATTATACAACATAAATGTAAAGCATTATATAAAGCAAAAAAATTTTTAATACATAAAAAATTTATAAAAAATTTATATTTTTAGAATAATTTTGTAAAAAATGCTGGACATATTTAACTTTCCATGATATTATTAATTAAAAATAATTTTATGGAGATGAAAGTATGAAAAAACGAGTTTTGCCTATAATGATTAGCATTTGTTTGGCTGTTACTATGCTTGTCGGGGTTAATATCACAGCTTCCGCGTGGGACGATATCTCAACACCGGATTTTGTATTACTTCAAGGACAAGTTAATACCGCAAATCCTGGTGATACCATTAAACTTGAGAAAAATTATGACCTTGGTGATGATTGGGTTGCTATTTCAAAGGAGCTTACCCTTGACTTGAACGGATATACTGTTTCATCAACAAATAATTGCATCCAAGTGGTTGGTAATTCAGAGTTAACATTAATTGATAGAAGCAGCAGCAAGGCAGGTAAATTAACAACCACTTTCGGCTCAGCACTTAACGTTCTTTGGGGCAGTACATTAAACATCTATTCTGGAAACATTGAGAGTACTCAAGAAGATGTTGATGTCATCAATAATAGTGGAACATTAAATATTTATGGTGGTAATTTCTCATCATCAGCTGATTATTCATATTTAGTTAGCAATTATAATAATGGGACTTGCACAATATCAGGCGGAAGTTTTTCAGTTTTTGGAAATAGTTCAATGATAATATGTAATGTTTTTGGCTCCGGATTAATAACAGGGGGAAGTTTTTATACAGAACAAGGTAGTGCATGTACTATACAAAATAAGTCGGGCCCTTTTGAAGTTAATGGCGGAACATTCAGTGCTAAATCTGGTTCTTCCACAAAAATGGATATCATGGATCCAATAATTATTTCAAAGGCTATTTTTAAGAATGGATTAGTGCTGACTGGTGGATTTTATGGCTTAGCTGAAATATTAAGCTCGAGCAGCGACTATTACGACAGCGAAAACAACCCAGTTGATGTTGGGGACTCTTCAAGTTATACAGAAGGATTATTGTCAGTTTCCCCACCAGTAAGTCAGCAGACTATCACTGATTTGGATACAGAAAAAGTAACAGCTAGCGGCTTGCTGTCAGTGGAAAGCTTATTAGTAATTCAAAAAATTGAATCAACAGAAGATGTTTATAACGAGCTATTAACAAAAGCGGGTGATGTTGATTTAGTCGGCGCTTTTGAGCTGTCAGTTCAAGGCTCTTTTTTAGGGGACCTGACAGTTACGTTTAATATCGGCACTGAATATAATGGGAAAACTGTAACAATCCTTCACAAGAAGAGCAGCGGCGAAATTGAAACTTTTACAAAAACAGTTGCAGAGGGCAAGGTTACTATAACAGTTACTGAGCTTTCACCATTTTTAATCAGCGTTGCTAAATCAGCTGCTGTTACAACAACTACCACTGCTGAAAAAACTACAACCCCGGCAACAAATAAAACTCCTCCACCAAATACTCCAAACCCAAAGACCAGCGACTTTGCACCAATTATTTTACTAATAGGTCTAACTGTACTTTCTGTTGCAACCATTACGGTTGTTTCAAATAAGAAAAAATTCAAAATTCAAAAGTAATTAAATATAAAAGAAAAGCCAATCCAGATTTTTTTGGATTGGCTTTTTTATTTTTTACTTGGATTTATAAATTTAAAATACTTAAACTAGCTAACAAAATTTTATTGAAAGCTATTCATATTTAACCAACAAATCTCTTAACGATAAAACGTTTGCTTGTGTTGTATCAAGATACGATATCACTTCATCCGTTTTCAAATCCTCGCGGCTTGCTATTTCTTTTGCTTGTTTTATAGCATCCAAAGAAATTTCAATTTGGTTTTGATAAAGCTCGTTCAGCTTTTCAACAGCCTTTTGACTGATATTATCATATATTTCGTCAACTTTATTTAAAATATCAGAAGTTATCATATCAAATTCCTGCAATATTGGTGATAGATAATCTGATTGCTTCTTGTTCACAACCTGCTGCCTAATTGCTCCGGCGACAGCTTGCCCAATTAAATACAAAGGCCCTATCGCATCTGACAAGCCAAGGAAGCTTCCGGATATGAACATTGCGGAATCGATATTAGTCCAGCTAATATCAGTTATACAATCAGAAATTTGTGTATTGATATTCCCAAAAGTTGTTTGAGATATTTCATTTGCAAACGTCTTGGAGGAAACAGCTAGCCTATCGGATATTTCCTTCTGATGGTGCTCTATACAGGCTAAAAACGCTTGCTTAATTAAATCCATTAGATAAAACTGAAAATGCCTTTCAAGATCGCTGACACTTGCGACGGCTTTTAGACTCTGAATCTCCTGTTTTAGCTTAACGATAAATTCCGATATCCATGATTTTGCTTCTGCTTTCATTTGGAAAATATCATTTGTTAATGCCAGCTCATGCTTCTTTATTTTCTTCATGAGTTCAGAATTTTGATTGCTGAATTCATCCTCCGAAGCTAACAATTTGTCAACGTTATCTTTTAACGAATTCTTCAGCAACTGTATTCTTGCAATAATATCGTTCAACAGAATTCGAGTTAGCGCGATGCCGCGTGTAGATTTAATAATATCCTTTTGGAGAATAATATCGTTTTGAATTGCATTTTCAAATTCATAGAAATTTTGTTCTAAACATTCTGAAAGCTCAGGCTCAGGACGTTTTAAATTCTTTTTTCGGCAAAGCTCGTCTAAAGCACTAAGCGTATAGACATAGATGTTTGGGCTGATATTTTTTGCTTTGTCCAATGTGAAATCCTTAATCTTTTTTATATTATCTTCTGTTTCTAAGCAGTCTGCCATATTTACAACTATAAAAATGCGCGAAAAGCTTTGCGGCATAACAGATGTGGATAAAAAAGATTGCTCCGAAAAGGACATTGGCGCTTTAGCGGAAACAACATATATCAAAGCATCCGCATTAACAAGATACTCAGCAACCTGATTATCAAACTTATTTAACAGGTCGCCAACGCCGGGCGTGTCAATTATGGATATGTCTTTAAGCGTTTCTATATCCTGCTTTATATCAATATAATCAATTTGTGCCGGTAATTTTTGCATCAGGCTTTCAATTACTTCCCGCTTTAACTCAGTTTGTGCAAGGGTTGCCCTTTTCCCATTTTTTAGAACAGCCTCCGTTTTAGGTGTTTCTGAATAAGATATTTTGTTAATCGTCACTGTTTCCGGCGTTACTGCGGCAGGCACAATGTTGTCGCCCAGCATTGCATTGATTAAAGTGGATTTGCCTCTTTTAAAATCGCCGATGACGACAATATTAAATTTATCATGCAGACGTTTTTTAATAGAAATATCATAATCCTTAATTTTTTGCAGTGTAGTCTGCCCTAAAACCTCAACAAAATATTTTTCGCTTCTTATTTGTCGAATTTCATCTAAAATATATTCGATATCCTGGTCAACACTATCATAATTAAGAATAATACGATTGTTATCACTCATGTTTTCCATACATTCTACCTTCTTTTGTCGCTTTTAATAACGCCAATATATTTTTCACAGCGTGCATCCAGCTCTTGCTTATTAGTTAATTTCATCCCCGGTGTTTTCCATTCAGGTCTCCATTGATACAGTATTTCGCTGTTTATAAATTCCTTGTCAGCAAAAATCCTTCTAATCGCCACTGGATGGTCGGCGCCTAGTTCTAAAAGTCTAACCGGAGTAGCACGCATCATTTCATACTGCTTCAAAATTGCGTCTATATTTATACTAGAACGATTAAATGCAGCACCATAAAGAAACTTACTTTTTCCGGATATCTCGTCATTCACATCATCACAACAAATGATTCCGGCTCTATCACAGGTAACCTCCGCCGCCCTTGACCAGGCTAACAATGCATATTGAAGCGGGCGAGAAACAAGGTTTAAAATTTGCTGAATACCCGGAAAGCCAATTGCTAAAGCGTTTAATATCACTGTCACAGCTGTGTTATAAATACCGTGATTGTTATGTATATGACCGCATTCGTGACCAATTACGCTTTTTACTTCACCAGCCGTAAATCTTTCTAAAAGAGCAGAGGTAATAATTATCATCGGCGCGTTATCTTCAAAAGCATAGGTGCACGCATTGATTTCTGAAGGGCTTGGCTCAATGAATACAGTAGGGATACCAATCCCAAGCCTTCTGGCGCAATCAACCACCATCTCATAAATATCTGGAAATTGATTGGGCCCGACCTTCAACGATTGGAGATTAGTTTGTTGTTTAATATAAGGCACATACTGATTGGTTATTGCTTTAAACAGGGGGAAAATGCCTGGGATTGCCTTTATTTTTTGACGCAATGCAAAGTCAGGACCATAGGCATAGTCGGGTATACCACCCTCCATATGTAATTCTGTCTTCATTTTTCTGTCTTTGATATAAGAAGAAAAGCTAACATCTATTGTTTCGGTTGGATTAATTTTAATCATATCAAAATGCCCCGCCTTATTTGGCAAAAACAGTTGCCAACTGTTTTCCTATTTTTTCAGCACGAGCACAAATAGCGTCAACAGCTTCAAGCATTTGTTTTAGCTCTTCTTTTTCTTTTTCACTTGTTATTTCTGATTGTGCACGCTCAACTTTTAACTGGGTAAGCTGATTTTGAGTGTCCCCCAAAATACTTTCTGTTTCTGTTTTTATTTTATTTTTCAAAGCTTCAAAGGCTTCTTCGACACTTTCGTGAACATTCTGGCTGAAATTATCGTCTGCCTTCATCTTTAAAAGCTCTTTAGTTACATTATCTTTAAAGGATTCCTTAAACTTAATAATTTTTTCTTTTGCAAAGACCTTGCCTAAAGCCCATTTGCTGGAGAATGTACTGATAACCCCAACTGCCAAACCGCCGATAATGGCGACAGGCCAGGTAATCGGAATAGCCAAAGCCGGCAAAAGCAAGCCAAATAAGCCCAGGTTGCCCAAAGCCATGCCTGCGAAACCGGTTGCCCCTCCCAAAAGCGCGCCCTTCCAGCCTGATTCCTTAAAGCCAATATAAACCCCGCCTAAACCAAAGCCGACAACAGAATTTGTAATCGTCGAAATAATGGCGTCGCCCGAGCCACTTTCAACATTTTTGTCAACAAATAAGTCTTGAATCCTTTCGGTTGCCTCAAAAAATTTATTTTCAAAGCCGGACATTCTTTCAGCTTCGTTTTCTAAAGCTTCATTAACGGTATCCTGAATTCTTTCTGTTAGACATTGGCTCACTTTTAAAACTGCGTTTTTTACCGCCTTAGTCATTTTCTTTTGCGTATTATTGACGTTATCTCCTTTTATATCATCAGCCGACAGCGAATAATTATCAATTGCATCAGACGCTGCTGCCGCTACCGAATTCCAATAGTTGTTAATTTCAGGAAGCAGCTCATTATAGGTTTTCTGTGATGTTTGGTTAATTTTGCTAAACTCAAGCTGACGTTCCTCACGAATTCTTTCAATTTCCTGCATTGCCAGCTGATAGTTATTATCAAACTCATCCTTTTCCATATCCAGCGCATGCTCACGCAATTGAACAGCCTTCAATAGCTCTATAGATGAAGTTTTGATTCTGCTGATTGGAACACTAAGCATAACAGCGCCTCTATCTTCTGTGAGAAAACGCTCAAGCGCCGCTTCAAAGTTCGGAAAACAACTCTGGTCAAGCATATTCTGATCGCCCTTTAGCTTTGCCTTTAGCGCTTTTTTTGCCGACAGCCCATACACACGCACATTACCGATTTTTCGCTTGTAGGCTTCAAACTCTTTTGAGTCCTTCCCATATGTTGCTTCTGCTTTTTTCATTACATGCTCATGAATTCTAGCTGATATATTTTCGAGCACCCTGTTAACATCCTCTTCGTCAAGCAAATCTATTCCGGTAACCACAAACAATACTCTTCCTAAATCACTTGTAATAACCTTGCTCTCTAAAAAATCCCGCTCTGATTCCGAAAAAGGGGATTGCGCCATAACAACCATAAGGGCAGCATCAATTTGAGGCAATACAGACATGGTTACATCTGTCATTGCTTCATCGTCATTCAGCCCGGGAGTGTCAATAATGGTTACGCCATTTTTGCAGTAGTTTACAGGATAATAAACAGTAGCCTCTTGAATTGTTTTCGCTTTTTCTTCGCTTTCTTTTGTCAGCTTTGTAACATAGCTGTTTAGCTTATCTATTTCGATTTCTTCTGTTTTCCCATCCTTATAGATTATTTTTACAAAAGGAGTTATACTGTAGGTGATTTTGTTTAAGGTTGCGGTAGTGGGCAAAACGTCCATCGGCAAAACATCTTTTCCCAATAGGGCATTGATCAATGTACTCTTTCCTCGTTTAAACTCGCCAACTATCGCAATGCTAAACGTATCCTCTGTTAATCTTTTCAAAACGCTCTGAAGTGCCGATACATTTCCGCTCAGCTTCAATCTTTCACTGAACTCAACTAGTTTGATTAAATCTCCCGATAGCTCAATGACGGTTTGCTTATAGTTTGCAAAACTGCTGAAATTTGTTGCTCCCGACATTAAATTCATCCTTTCAAAATTTTATTTTACACAGTATTAATTTGTCTCCCTTATTTTATAAAAACAGCTTCACTTCCAACAATTTTGCTGGTTACAGGTATTACAAATCATGCGAACGCTCCTTTATCTCAAATTCTTTCCACATATCTTCACATTTCAATAAAATTTGCTTGGAATTTTCAGAAAGCACCTTAAAATTCATAACCTGAACATTCATTTTTGAATCTAAAAAATCGCTTTTGTTATTTGCAATAGCAAGAACTGTGGTTTTAATTTTTTCTGCTTCGCTTGCAATTATGCCAAACCAATTCTTGCGAATTGTTGAAAAACAAGAATAATATTCTTTAATATATGCCGAAACAGATATATCAACAGCATTTATTACATTATCTATTACATTGAAATTTGTTAAATCAGCTACCTCTGGCATCGGTGATATCACCCATTTAAATAAAACGTTATCCAGCTCCCTCTTTAAGCTTTCATACATTTCTTTAGTTGTATTCTCTGAGCTACAAGAATTTTCCGCATCAAAAAAGCTTAAATGCTTTGAAATTTCTTTTTCCCTGTGGGAAGTAATCTTTTGAAGGTCTGTATTATATACCTCAAATATTTTATCAACAATTTCGTCCTTTTGATTAGTATTTGCCATTTCGTAGCATTTTGTTGAAGCGTTCAATAAGGCGCTTATGATAGCATCGTTAGTATTGATTTTTATCTCTGACAGATTTTTAATAAACTCTGAAAGCATAGAATTTTTAAGCATATTTAACTTATTTGCGATTTCGATTAATGAATTATAATTGTAACTGAATGTTTTATCTAAAAAAATATATGCTTCATTACAATATTTTAATATGCTGTTTTTCGCCTTTTCATTTTTGTTTTTTTCGCTGTTTAAGGTCTGTATTTTCTTCTTAAATTGAAAATCTAATTGAGAAACAACCAGCCGGATATTTTCAATTGTTTTCCTGACAGCACTTTCGAGCTGCTTTGCTGTCACTATTCTTAACAAAGCCTTATTGAATTGTTCAAAGTGACTTTGCCTTAACATTTCACGGTTGTTAGAAATAAACGATTTTAATGCGAGCGCTGACGATATGCCAAATATATTTAAGCCATCGAGCAGCTCATGCGCCCTATTGATTAACTCATCGCCTTTTTCACGTTTTTTCAGCTCATCAAAGACATTGGTTAAAATCCTTGCTTTAATCGAGCTAATGAATGGCTCATATTCATAATCATCTTCATCCAGCTGGTCAATAAATGTAACCACAAACACGATATTATCAATATTTTCGCTTGGAATTAGCTGACAGACGAAATTTTTTTCAGTATCGCTAAATGGAGCTTTTGCGTGAATGGGCACAATAACTGCATCAACATTTTTAAGCATATCTATGGTTATTTGGGTCATCCGCTCATCATCATTAAGACCCGGCGTGTCAATAATATCAATATGATTTTGGCAAATAACCGTCGGGAAATATACCGTTGCTTCTTTTATTTGAGTTGCTCTGGCTTCACCGCTCGGCGTTATTTTGGTCACATACTCTGATAATTCATCAATACTAATTTGTTGAACACTGTCATCTTTATATGTAATAATCGTTTTGGGGGTTGTCCCATATGTAATCCTATTTACAGTGGCGGTAGTCGGAGTGGAATCAGCAGGCAAAATCTTTGAACCAAGCAAGGCGTTAATAAGCGAGCTTTTCCCACGTTTAAACTCACCCATTACAGCAACATTATATTTTTTATTTTTAATTAGCTCCTTACACTCCAAAATACATTGAAGCAGCTCATCGTCAAATTCAAGCAGACAAAGCATTTCTTGAATCTGAACCAGACTCTCATGTAATCGATATTCAATGTTCTTATATTCTGTTACCATTCGAAAGCCGGCACTCCTTCTAGTGAATCTGAATTAAGTATAATTGTAATACATACTTAATCAAGATATTTCACTTTATTAATAGGTGACATTTCCCAAACACCATCTTTTTTGTTTTCATTATACTCCTTAGAAATTCACATTTCAAGCATACTTTGCCAAAATAATTAATAATTTGCAGATTATAATTAATAATAATTTTAACATGGGTTCAAGTCTGCGTTTCATTCCATAAAAAATTCAGCCGCCACTCGTTTCCTCGTGGGACTGATTTTTTTGGTCTGAGTGACGGGACTTGAACCCACGGCCTCTACCACCCCAAGGTAGCGCGCTACCAATCTGCGCCACACCCAGACATAAGCCCCCAAAAAGAGAGCTTATTTATAATATCATATTTATCTTTTCCAGTCAATAACCTAGTCCAAAACCTTTTTAAGATACTGACCTGTATAGGATTTTTCGCAACTTGCGATTTCTTCGGGCGTCCCCGTCGTCAGGATTTCTCCACCCTTATTCCCGCCCTCAGGACCTAAATCAATGATATAGTCCGCCGTTTTTATAACATCAAGATTATGCTCGATAACAAGAAGTGTGTTCCCGGCATCGGCAAGCTTTTGAAGAACCTCAATCAGCTTGTGAACATCGGCGGTGTGAAGCCCCGTTGTCGGCTCGTCAAGGATATAAATCGTCTTGCCTGTGCTTCTTTTTGAAAGCTCAGTCGCAAGCTTAACCCTCTGCGCCTCGCCGCCGGAAAGAGTTGTGGCGGGCTGACCGATTTTGACATACCCTAGCCCGACCTCAAGAAGCGTGTCCAGCTTTCTCGCTATCTTCGGAATATTTTTGAAAAACTCGGCGCCCTCTTCAACAGTCATTTCAAGAACGTCATAAATGCTCTTTCCCTTATAATGGATATCAAGTGTTTCGCGGTTATAACGCTTCCCCTTGCAAACCTCACAGGGCACATAAATGTCAGGGAGAAAGTGCATCTCGATTTTTAAAATTCCGTCGCCCTCGCAGGCTTCACAGCGTCCTCCCCGAACGTTGAATGAAAATCTCCCTGAGGAATAGCCCTTCACCTTTGCGTCATTCGTGTTAGCAAAAAGGTCACGGATATCAGTGAAAACGCCGGTGTAGGTCGCCGGATTTGAACGTGGTGTTCTTCCTATCGGTGACTGGTCAATGTCGATAACCTTATCAAGATTTTCAATCCCCTGCATTTCAGTGAAGTCACCCGGCTTAATTCTGGCACGATTGAGCTTACCCGCCAGCTCCTTATAAACGATTTCGTTCACGAGTGAGCTTTTCCCGCTCCCTGAAACACCGGTGACACAGGTGAAGGACCCGAGCGGAATTTTCACGTCAATATTTTTAAGATTATTTTCTGTTGCCCCGATAACGGTCAGGAAGTTGCCGTTGCCCTTTCGTCTTGCTTTCGGAACGGGGATTTTCTTAGTCCCGCTTAAATATTGCCCGGTGATTGAACCCTCGCAAGCCTTGATTTCGTCAACAGTCCCCGCACAGACAATTTCACCGCCGTGAATTCCGGCGCCCGGCCCGATATCCACGATATAGTCAGCCGAATACATTGTATCCTCGTCATGCTCAACGACAATCAGCGTATTCCCAATATCGCGAAGGCGCTTCAGCGTCCCAATTAGCTTGTCGTTGTCACGCTGATGAAGCCCGATGCTAGGCTCGTCAAGAATATACAAAACCCCGACGAGTGAGGAACCGATTTGTGTGGCAAGTCTGATTCGCTGGCTTTCGCCGCCCGAAAGTGTCCCCGACGAACGTGAAAGCGTCAGATATTCAAGCCCGACACTCTGCAAGAAGCCTAACCGTTCTTGAATTTCCTTGATAATTCTTTCACCAATCATCATTTCACGTTCGGTGAGATTAAGGCTTTCAAAGAAGTTTATCGCCTCTGTTACCGACAAATCTGAAAGCTCGCTGATATTTATCCCGCCGACTGTTACCGCGAGAGATTCCTTTTTCAGCCTTTCGCCCTTACAGCTCGGGCATTTCACCTCAGTCATATGTGACTGAATTTCCTCACGGGAATAGTCGCTTGTTGTTTCTTTAAAGCGTCTTTCAAGGTTGTTGCAGACACCCTCAAAGGTCGCCATGAACTTCCCGCCGCCAAGCTCGCTTGACCGAATAATCTCAAGCTTTTCTGAGCCTGTTCCAAACAAAAAAGCATCCAAAGCGTTTTGGGGGAGGTTTTTAACCGGCTCATCAAGAGAAATTTTATATTTTTTAGCAATGGCGTTATAATACATCATCGCGATTGAGGTTTCGTCAAGCGAGTTCCAGCCTGAGGCTTTGATTGCGCCCTGTCTTATCGAAAGCTCCTTATTCGGGACAACAAGGTCAGGGTCAACCTCTTGAAAAACACCAAGCCCTGTGCATTTTTCACACGCACCAAAAGGGTTGTTGAACGAGAACATACGCGGCGCCAGCTCTTCAATGCTGATATTATGCTCGGGGCAAGCATAGCTTTGAGAAAAAAGCATTTCCTCACCGTCGACGACATCAACCCCGACTAGCCCGCCGGTGAGCGCCGTAACTGTTTCGATACTGTCAGAAAGACGTGACTTTATGCCATCCTTTATCACAAGTCTGTCAACAATTATTTCAATAGTGTGCTTTTTATTCTTATCAATTTTTATAGCTTCCGAAAGGTCATAGCTGCTGCCGTCGATTCTTATTCTGACATAGCCTGACTTCCTCGCGCTCTCGATTTCCTTAGTATGCTCGCCCTTTCTTCCGCGAATGATAGGAGCTAAAAGCTGAATTTTCGTCCCCTCGGGCAGCTCAAGAATTTTATCGACAATCTGGTCGACGGTCTGCTGCTTGATTTCCTTCCCGCATACAGGGCAGTGAGGTATCCCCACTCTGGCATACAAAAGGCGAAGATAATCATATATTTCAGTCACAGTTCCAACTGTTGAACGCGGATTTTTCGAAGTGGTTTTCTGGTCGATGGAAATGGCGGGAGAAAGCCCCTCAATGCTGTCAACATCGGGCTTTTCCATCTGACCTAAAAACTGTCTGGCATAGGAAGAAAGACTTTCGACATATCTCCTCTGACCGTCAGCATAAATTGTATCGAAAGCCAGAGAGGATTTCCCAGAGCCTGAAAGCCCCGTCATTACGATAAACTTATCTCTCGGCAGTGTCAAATCGACGTTTTTCAGGTTATGCTCTCTTGCTCCCTTGATTGTTATAACATTCTTCTGCATTTTTATGACCATGACTTTCGCATATCGAAAGTCTCCTTTCTTCGGAATTGAAAGATTTATCTTTCAAGCTTCTCCCTATTTTTTCAGCTCATTAATTTTATCTCTTAAATATGCCGCGTGCTCAAATTCAAGCATTTTAGCAGCATTTTTCATTTCAACAGTCAGCTTCGCTATTAAATCCTGCTTTTCCTTGAAAGAAAGACGTTTCTTTGGCGATGTAGTCTGTTCAACTTCCTCTTTTGTTGAAATTTCAAGGACGGCGCGAATATCCTTTTTAATTGTTTTTGGTGTAATTCCATGCTCTGTGTTAAAATCCATCTGGAGCTTTCGGCGGCGGTCGGTTTCTCTTAATGCACTTTCCATTGAACGTGTGACATGGTCGGCATACATTATTACCTTACCTTCCGAATTTCGGGCGGCTCGTCCTATCGTTTGAATGAGCGAGCTTTCACTTCTTAAAAAGCCCTCCTTGTCGGCATCAAGTATAGCAACAAGGGAAACCTCGGGGAGGTCAAGCCCCTCACGAAGAAGGTTAATCCCGATTAGCACGTCGAATTCGCCAAGTCGCAAATCACGAATTATTTCCATTCTTTCAATAGTATCGATATCATGGTGCATATAGCGAACGCTAATGCCTATATTAGAAAGATAACCCGTGAGGTCCTCCGCCATTTTTTTCGTCAGAGTGGTCACGAGGACTCTTTCTTTTTTCTCAATTCTCATATTGATTTCAGAAATCAAATCCTCAATCTGTCCCTGTGTCGGACGAACATCAATAAGCGGGTCAATCAGCCCCGTCGGACGAATAACCTGTTCGACAATCTGTGAGGATTTTTCCTTTTCAATTACGCCGGGGGTTGCGCTGACGAAAACAGCCTGATTAATTTTTTCATAGAATTCATCGAACATAAGAGGTCTGTTGTCATACGCCGAAGGCAAACGGAAGCCGAAGTCAATCAGCGTTTTCTTCCTCGCCCTGTCGCCGGCATACATCCCTCTCACCTGAGGGAGGCTGACATGAGATTCGTCAACAATAAGAAGAAAATCATCGGGGAAATGGTCGAACAGGGTATAAGGAACGCTCCCCGCCGGTCGCCCTGACAATACTCTTGAATAATTCTCGATGCCGGAGCAAAACCCAATTTCCTGAAGCATTTCAATATCGTAATTTGTCCTTTGAGCAATCCTTTGAGCCTCAATCAGCATATCATTGTCCTTGAAGAATTTCACTCTCTCCTCAAGCTCCAATTCAATATCCGAAATAGCTGAGCGGAGCTTCTCTCGCCCTATTATATAATGTGATGCAGGGAAAATCATAATATGCTGAAGAGTCGCGAGGATTTCGCCGGTAATAACATTGATTTCACTGATTCTGTCAATCTCGTCGCCGAAAAATTCAACACGGACAGCCGTATCAGTCGAGTCAGCGGGGAAAATTTCTAAAACATCCCCACGAACCCGAAACTTATTTCTGACGAAATTAATATCATTTCGCTCATACTGCATTTCAACAAGCTTCGCTAAAACCTCATCACGAGGCTTTTCCATGCCTTTTCTTATCGAAAGCGTCATTGAGCGGTAATCCTCAGGGTCACCGAGCGAATAGATACACGAAACACTCGCCACGATTATTACGTCACGTCGCTCTGTCAGCGCCGAAGTGGCTGAATGGCGGAGCTTGTCTATTTCATCATTGATAGCACTGTCCTTTTCAATATAAACGTCAGTGCTTGGGATATAGGCCTCAGGCTGATAATAATCATAATAGCTCACGAAGTATTCAACCGAATTGTTCGGGAAAAACTCCTTGAATTCGCTGCAAAGCTGAGCCGCAAGTATTTTATTATGCGCAAGAATTAGGGTCGGCCTGTTCACCCTTTCAATGACATTCGCCATTGTGAAGGTTTTCCCCGAGCCTGTTACGCCGAGAAGCGTCTGCTCCTTATAGCCTTTTTCAAGACCGTCAACAAGAGCCTCTATTGCTTTTGGCTGGTCGCCCGCCGGCTTATATTGTGAAACCAACTGGAATTTATCCATATGCTAATGCCTTTCTATCCCTCAAAAATATTGAAATATCCGGTATTCTTCATTGAAATTGTGTGATTTTTCCCGACGATGATATGGTCAAGAAGTCTTATTCCGACTGACTTTAGTATGCTATGCATCTGTCTGGTCGCACTGATATCAGCGTCAGACGGGACAGGTATCCCGTTCGGGTGATTATGTGAAATAATTATTTGTGAGCAGTTTGAGCGATAGGTTGTTTCAACAATTTTTCGCATATTAATAGCGACAGCATTCACTCCCCCGTCCTGAATAACACAACAGGATATAATATTAAGGTTATCGTCAAGACAGCATACTCTCATCTGTTCATTTTTCACGCCGATATAACAGCCGTGAAAATAGTTGCAGATTGTTTTAATATTATCCATCGGCTTGTTCGCAAGCGTATCAACAGTATAGACACTCAACAGCTGGGGAATCAGCTTTATGAGACTTGCGCCATTTTCGCCAAGCCCTTTTATCTCAAGAAGCTCCTCATATGTCGCATTAAAAACGCCCGAAAGAGTATTAAACCTATTTAACAGAATATGTGCTATTTCATTGGTATCCATCCTCGGTATCCCATAAAACAGCAAAAGCTCAAGAATATTATGAGTCTGAAATGAATTCAAGCCGTTTTCCAAAAACTGTTGCTTTAGCCTTTTCCGATGACCAAGATGCAAATTATCCATTAATATAGCCCCCAAATATTCAGGCGTAAAAAACTATATTATTTAAAAATTAAATTAATAGTATGTCGTGCCTTTTTTTATTTATTTACTATTTTTCTGCTTCCCGGCTTAACAAGGTCAATTTTCCCTTCCTTGCAAAGTGGGCAGCTATCCTTTTCCCATGACTCAACCTTCATTGAGATAACGCTCTTATAAGGATAGCCAAAATTCATCTCGCCGCCTGTTCTGTCAACGATTGAACCAATTCCGGCAACAACACCGCCGGCATTATTGACAATCTCAATTACCTCTTTAACCGAGCCACCGGTAGTAACAACGTCCTCAACAAGAAGACATCTCATTCCGGGCTTGATTTCAAAGCCCCTTCTTAAAACCATGACGCCGTCATCACGCTCAGTGAAATAGTTCTCAACATTCAAATGGCGGCTGACTTCATATGCCATCTGAACAGCACCCATAGCGGGGCCGATAACAACATCTATATTATCGTCTTTAAATTGAAGCGCCAATTCACGACAAAGCTCTTCGCTATACCTTGTATTTCTAAATATTTTTGCGCACTGAAGATACTTATTACTATGCTTTCCGGAGGTCAAAAGAAAATGTCCCTCGAGCAAAACCCCAGCTTCCTTTAAAATTTCAACAATTCTTTCTTGTGTTAACATTAAAAATTCATCTCCTTATCTTTTGGGAAAAAGTCATTACACAATAACCCACTCTAACCTATTATAATACTTTTTTTAACTTTTGAAAAGATGTATTTTATTTTTAAATATGATATAATACATTTATAGTATAACCATACTTAAAAAATAAGGAGAACTGAATGAAGGAATTTTTTATTAACTCAAATGATGCGGGGCAGCGTGTGGACAAATTTTTAGGCAAGGCTGTCAAAAAGCTCCCTCAGACCTTAATGTATAAATACCTCAGAACAAAACGAATTAAGCTAAACAACAAGAAATGTGAGATTTCAACGAGGCTTTGTGAGGGCGACCTGCTTCAGCTTTATATAAATGATGAGTTTTTTGGCGAAGCCTCTGAGCTTGATTTTCTGACTGTACCCACTAATCTGACCGTAATATATGAGGATGAAAATATTCTTCTGGTTGACAAAAAAAACGGGCTTGTCGTTCATGAGGATGACGAAAATACAGTCGATACGCTTATTAACAGAGTCAAGCATTATTTATATGAAAAGGGAGAATATAATCCTGAGAATGAGCTGTCCTTTTCGCCTGCCCTTTGCAACCGTCTTGACAGAAACACCGGCGGGATTGTGATTTGTGCTAAAAATGCTGAAAGCCTCAGGATACTCAATCAGAAAATCAAGGACAGAGAGCTTGAAAAGCTTTATCTTTGCGTCACTGTCGGTTCACCCCCTAAAAAGGAGGACACTCTCACGGCATATCTTGAAAAGGATGAAAGGCTCAATCAGGTTTTCATTTCAGATAAGAAAAATAACACAAATAAAAATATCATCACAAAATATAAGGTCCTTGAAAAAAGGGGGAAGCTTTCTCTATTAGAGGTTGATTTGATAACAGGGCGAACTCATCAGATTAGAGCACATCTCGCTCATATTGGCTGTCCTTTGCTTGGCGATGGGAAATATGGTATTAATAAGACAAATCGTGATTATAATGTAAAGACACAGGCATTATATTCTTACAAGCTCATATTCAAATTCTCCACCGAAGCCGGAGCTTTAAGTTATTTGAACGGAAAAAGCTTTGAGGTTAGTAATATATGGTTTAAAAATATGTTTTTTAACTAATATAAACTAGTCAATATATATAATTTACACAAAGTATGCTTGCAATTTAAGTATAAATTGTTGTATAATTAAAATATTATATATTCTTGTTGATTTATCAGAAATTTTGGAGGTATGCGTTATGAAAGGCGATTTACATTGTCACACGAAGCTTTCCGACGGTTCACTTGGCATTGAAGATATTATCATTCAAGCGAAAAGAACAGGGATTGATTTTATTTCAATAACCGACCATGATACACTTTCCTCAACATCACGAGCAGTTGTGCTGGGTGAACGCTATGGAGTACATATTATTCCTGGGGTTGAGCTGACTGCGTGGGATAAGTCTCGGAATTCAAAGGTTCATATTCTTTGTTATTCTCCGCAAAAGCCGGACAGACTTGAGGGGCTTTGCCTGAAATCCTGTGCCATCAGAAAAGCCTGTGCGAATGAAATGATTGACAAGGTAATGAAGCTTTATCCTATCACCCCTGAGAACGTTCTGAAATATTCAACAGGAAGCAAGAGTATTTATAAGCAGCATATCATGCGTGCTTTGATTGATTATGGATATACTACTGAATTTTATGGCGAGTTGAATGACGAGCTGTTTAATCATATTAACGGGACCTGTGTCGTTGAAAGAGAATATCCTGATGTGAATTTTGTCCTTGACCTCATTCATTCAGCTAAAGGTGTTGCGGTTTTAGCGCACCCTGTTTATTATAACAGCATTGAGCTTTTAAAGGAGCTGATTGAAAAAGGGAAAATTGATGGCGTCGAGGTTTATCACCATACCGCCAATGACGAGCAAAAGGCAATGCTTTTAGACATTGCAACATCAAACAACCTTATCGTCACCGGTGGCTCTGACTTCCACGGCTTGTATAATGAATACCCGACATTCATCGGAAGCAATACGACCGATAAGGAAAATCTCGACAGGATTTTTAAAATGACCAGCAAGAATTCCAACAAGTAGCTCCCATGTTATGCCGAGGGAGCAAATTAATCACATTAACAATTTTTATAATTTAATTCGTAACGGCAGCGAGGATTGGAAAATCAATGGATATAATGGAATCTGCACTTTTAAAGCATAAGGAATGGCAAGGGAAAATTGAAGTTGTTTCAAGGGTTAAAATTGAAGACAGAGAAGCGCTTTCAAATGCTTATACCCCTGGGGTTGCTCAGCCCTGTCTTGAGATAGAAAAAAATCCGGATATGTCCTTTTTGCTTACAAGACGGTCAAATCTTGTCGCTGTAATAACCGACGGGACGGCTGTTTTGGGGCTTGGTGATATCGGTCCTCTTGCCGGAATGCCGGTGATGGAGGGGAAATGCGCACTTTTCAAGGAATTTGCTGACGTTGATGCATTCCCTATTTGTATAAATTCGAAGGATACCGACGAAATAGTGAAAGCAATTGAATTGATATCGCTCAGCTTTGGCGGTATTAATCTTGAAGATATTTCAGCACCTCGCTGCTTTGAAATTGAAAAAAAGCTGAAAGAGCGTGTTGACATTCCTGTTTTCCATGATGACCAGCATGGCACAGCGATTGTTGTCGCTGCGGCACTTATGAACGCCTGCAAGGTCGCTGACAAAAAAATTGAGGAGCTTACACTTGTTATCAATGGCGCCGGGGCTGCCGGGACTGCAATAGCCAAGCTATTGATTTCGCTGAACGTGGGGAATGTTATCATGGTCGACCTGAAAGGAATTATCTGTGAGGGCGACGATGGGCTAAGTGCTGCTCATGCTGAAATTTCAAGGGCAACCAACAAAAATAAATTGCATGGCTCTTTGGCTGACGCTTTGAATGGTGCCGACGTATTCATCGGGGTATCAAAGCCTGATTTAGTTACCGACGAAATGATTAAGTCAATGAGCGACAAGCCTATTATTTTTGCTATGGCGAACCCTAAGCCTGAAATAATGCCGGACAAGGCACTAAAGGCGGGTGCTTTTATTGTCGGGACAGGGCGAAGCGACTTCCCAAATCAGATTAACAACGTTATCGCTTTCCCCGGGATTTTCAAGGGTGCGCTTGCTGTCAGAGCGTCGGATATAAATGAGGAAATGAAGCTCGCTGCGGCTAAGGCTATTGCTGAAAGTGTGAGCGCTGAAATGCTTTCACGCGAATTCATTATTCCTAATGCTTTTGACAGAGAGGTCCCAAAAGCAGTCGCAAGGGCTGTCGCTGATGCTGCGAAAAAATCAGGGGTTGCCAGAATTTAATTTTGCTAAGGAGTTTTTATGGTTTTTGAATTTATACCTGAGGGCGTTTGTGCCAGACAGATTAACATAGAGGTTGAGGACGGGATTGTTTTAGATGTGAAGTTTTTAGGCGGCTGCAACGGGAACGCAAGCGGCATTTCAAACCTAGTCAAAGGCATGAAGGTTGATGATGTCATTGAAAAGCTCAAGGACATTAAATGCGGCTTTAAGGACACTTCATGTCCGGCACAGCTCGCGAAGGCTTTAGAAGATACACTATAAAATAGCGCTATTCTTTGATTTTTTTAAGGAGGCAATATTCTAATCATGAGCAAGCTTGAAATTTTTGAAGTAAGTGTTCCGCAATTAGACTCAACAAGAACTGTCAGAGTGTATTTACCCGCTGAATATTTTCAGAATAATAAAAAGAAGCTCCCTGTTTTATATATGCATGACGGTCAGAATTTGTTTGATGACAAAACTGCCTTTTGTGGGAAGTCATGGGACGCTCGAAAAACTTTAGATAACCTAATCGGGAAGAAGGTTATCCCTCCGATGATTATCGTTGGTGTTGATAACGGTGATGACCAGAGGCGTTTTGAATACTCGCCGTGGGTGAATTCCTATGGTGGCGAGCTTTTAGGGCTAAGTCATTCTATCGGTGGAAAAGGCGATGCTTATGCTGATTTTTTTGTGAACACTCTCATGGATATTATAAATAAAAAGTATAGGGTCTTAACTGATTTTAATAATACCTTTATTTCAGGGAGTTCTTTAGGCTCTTTCATTTCTATTTATATTATGGCTAAATATCCTGACCGATTTTCAAAGGTCGGTGCCTTTTCGACTGCCTCTTGGGCGGCTGAGGAATGCTTTTTGAAATACATCAAGTCAAGTGCTTTAGGGAAAAATGAGGCGTTTTATATTTATGTCGGGACGAAGGAGACGAGCAATCAGTTTCTCCCAAACTTCCCGAAAATTTATCAGGACTGCTCCGAAAATTTAAAGGATGCCCTTATTGAAAACGGCTGTGACGAAAAAAGCATCAAATATGTTGTCGGTGAAAACGAAATTCACAATGAAGCCAGCTGGAGAAAATTCTTCCCCGATTTTATTAAATGGATTTTTGAATAAAATTTTAGCCCCATACTTTCGTATGAGGCTTTTTTTATTCTTCGTCTTCATCCTCCGGCATATCCCAGTTATGATAAACGTTTTGAACGTCGTCATTGTCTTCAAGATGTTCAAGCAAAAGATTCATCTTCTTGATTGCATCCTCATCCTCAAGCTTTGTGTAGGTTGCCGGAATCTGCTCAACCTCAGCTGAAAGAACTGTATAGCCTAGCTTAGAAAGTGCTTCACGAGCGGATGAAACGTCAGCCGGCTCACAGGTTACTTCGATTACATCGCCGTCAATGTTGAAGTCAGAAGCCCCCGCCTCAAAGCAGTCCTCCATTACCTTGTCCTCGTCCTGTCCGTTATATGACAGCACAAGCACTCCCTTTTGAGAGAACATGAAGGAAACGCAGCCCGTTGTCCCGAGGTTTCCGCCAAACTTGTCGAAATAATGGCGGACATCACCGGCAGTACGGTTTTTGTTGTCTGTGAGGCATTCAATAATTACAGCAATTCCGCAAGGGCCATACCCCTCATAAACCAGAATCTCATAAGTATTCTTATCGCCGTCGCCGGAGGCCTTTTTGATTATTCTGTCGATATTATCGTTTGGAACATTGTTAGCCTTCGCTTTCGCGATTAGGTCACGAAGCTTGCTGTTATTATTCGGGTCGGCTCCACCTTCCTTAACGCAAACCGTCATTTCTCTCCCGATTTTCGTGAAAACCTTAGCCTTAGCTCCATCGGTTGCTTCTTTTTTACGCTTAATATTGGCCCATTTTGAATGACCTGACATACTATCTCTCCTTCGTATTAATAGTTATTCAACTTCAATTTCCCAAATAGCATTAAAAATTTCGATAATTCTATCCTTTTCACCTTTAAGGTGCAAGTATCCGAACAAGCTCTCAAGGGCTGTTGCGTGTCTATATTCAACCGCCGACGAATGCTTCGGAACAGTCGTCCCGGTGGCATTTCTGCCCCTTTTTAAAACTGCCTGCTCTTCTTCATCAAGCATAGGCAAAATCACCTCGACCGCTTTGGCTTGAAACGGCGCACAAACTCTTTTAATCGTCATCTGATGGAGCTGTCCCACAGGTCGGTTAGCTTCAAGCAGAAATTTTTCACGAACAAGCTGCTCATAAACAGCATCGCCTAAAAAAGCGAGTGCAAGCGGACTGTATTGGTTAAGCTGTCGCTGGTCAAGCTGAAAATCCGTTTTTCATTCCCCCAATAATTTATGTAGCGGAAACCTCCGCTTTTAAAATATTATCTCATATAATCAAACTCAAAGTCAAGTATTGAAACAGTATCGCCCTCATCAATTCCCATTTCTTCAAGCCTGTCGATTATCCCGCTGCTTCGCAGAACACGCTGGAAATACTGAAGCGACTCATAATCCTCCATGTCAACCGTTTTAAGAATATTCCACAGCCAGTCAGCCTCAACAACATAAACGCCGTCATCATCAATGGTGATTTCGAACTTGTTGTTTGAAATGAGCTTTTCATCAAGCTCCTGCTGTGTGAGCGGTTGCACTTCAAATTTCTTGATAGGCGGGAGCTGTTGAAGCTGATTTGAAACCTCTAAAACAAGCTCCTTTGTGCCTTGAGTCGTCGCCGCTGAAATTTCAAAAAACTTCAGTCCCTTCGCCTCAATGAACTCTCTGAACTCTGCAATTTTTTCAGGCGAAGCCATATCGCACTTGTTCGCTGCAACAATCTGAGGTCTTTCGGATAATTCCGCACTGAAGCTTTTCAGCTCAGCATTGATTACTTCAAAGTCCTCGGGAGCGTTTCTCCCCTCGACGCCCGAAACATCAACCACGTGAACAATCAGTCGGCATCTTTCAACATGACGCAAAAATTCATGCCCAAGTCCAATCCCCTCGCTCGCCCCTTCAATTAGTCCGGGGATATCAGCCATGACAAAGGATTTCCCCTCGTCAATCTGAACCACTCCGAGAACAGGCGTGAGAGTTGTGAAATGATAGTTCGCTATCTTCGGCTTAGCGGCGCTGACAACAGAAATAAGCGTCGATTTCCCGACATTGGGGAAGCCGACCAGCCCGACATCAGCCAAGAGCTTCAGCTCAAGCTTGAGATTATAGTCGTCGCCGATGAAGCCGGGCTTCGCAAACTTCGGAATCTGTCTTGTCGGCGTTGCAAAATTCATATTGCCTTTTCCGCCTTTTCCGCCACGAGCGATAATCACAGGCTCGTCGCCGGAAAGGTCAGCGAGAATTCTGTCGGTTTCAAGCTCTTTAACAATAGTCCCCCTCGGAACTTTTATAACAAGGTCGTCAGAGCTTCGCCCCGAGCAGTTTCTCGAGCCTCCGTTCTGACCTTTTTCCGCTATGAATTTTCGCTTGTATCTGAAATCAATGAGGGTTGAAAGGTTGTCATCAACAAGGAAAACAACGTCGCCTCCCTTTCCTCCGTCGCCACCGTCAGGTCCGCCTGCCGCAACATATTTTTCACGATGAAAGGAAACAGCCCCATCTCCGCCGTCACCGGCTTTTATATAAATTTTCGCTTCATCAACGAACATTTCCTTTATTCCCCCCTTAAAATTTTTATTCTATAATTGTTTATTAAAAAGCTTAAAATATACAAAAATCCCAAGCTAATGCTCGGGATTTAAGCTCAATATTAATTTGCCCGAAATTATTGTTCAGGATATACGCAAACCTTTTTACGGTCACGTCCTAAACGCTCAAAGCGAACGATTCCATCAACTAGAGCGAATAATGTGTCATCTGAACCACGTCCAACACCCTCACCAGCGTGAATGTGTGTTCCACGTTGACGATACAGAATGTTCCCAGCTAGAACGAATTGACCGTCTGCTCTCTTAGCGCCAAGTCTTTTAGCCTCAGAGTCACGTCCGTTCTTAGTTGAACCTACTCCCTTTTTATGTGCAAAAAATTGCATACTAATTCTTATCATTATATTACACCTCCGAAGTTGTAATTTTAATAGTTCCCTTATAATCCTCAGATAATAAAGTCAAATGCAAGAAAAGTCCCTCAAGCATTTTAGCCGCATTATCATCAATTTCAGGCAACCTAAGTTGTATTTTGTCTTTTAAAACGTTTACCTCAGCATTAATTTTAAAGCACTCGGTAATTGTATTAGCCACTAGCTGAATCGCTGATGAAACACTTGCACAGACTATGTCGTTGCCGTCATCATCATATCCCGCGTGACCTTTTATAGAAAAGCCAATTAGTTTCTCGTTTGTTTTAAAAAATTCAGCGTTAATCATTATGCTTTAATAGCTTCAATCTTAACCTGTGTGTATGGCTGTCTATGACCCTGCTTTGTCTTTTCACCCTTCTTTGACTTATAAGTGAAAACAGTGATTTTCTTAGACTTTCCGTTCTTCAGAACCTTCGCACTAACTGTTGCACCGGCAACATAAGGAGCTCCAACAGATAGACCGTCCTCCTTACCGATAACAATAACTTTATCAAAAGTCACATTATCCTCAGCAGCAACGTCTAGCTTTTCGATGAAAACAACATCTCCTTCTTTAACCTGATATTGCTTCCCACCTGTTTCAATAATAGCGTACATTAATTTGGCACCTGCCTTTTTCTTAAAAACTCGCTAAGCCTCGGCGTGACTCGCTAAAATAGCTCATCAACTTAACAGCCGAGCATATGCGGCTTAATTATTTTATCACATCTATATCCGAATGTCAATTAAATATCCTTTAAAATTCATGAAAAATTTACAACTATAAGCTGTTGATAATTATATTCTCATCATCAGCTGTAACCTCAATGCCGACAATATGATTCACACCGCTGTCGATAACCAGTGAAGCAACCTTGTCTTCAACTTCTTTTCTGATGATTTTTCTGATGTCACGAGCGCCGAACTTCCCACCATATGCTTTTTCAGCGATTTTGTCGAGTGCCTTTTGGTCATATACAAGTTTGATTGCCTTTTCTTCAAGCGGCTCCTTCATTTCGTCGAGCATAAGTGCGGCAATTTTCGCATAGCTTTCCTTAGAAAGAGGCCCGAACACAACAATCTCATCGATACGGCTTAAAAACTCAGGTCTTAAAAAGTCCCTCAAGCCCTTCATTGCCCTTTCCTTTGTTACATCCTTTTCCGACTTATTAAAGCCGACGCCAGTATTTTTATCGATTGAGCCGGCGTTTGAAGTCATTACAATAACAGTATTTTCAAAGGAAACGCTTCTGCCCTGAGCATCATTCACCTTTCCTTCATCGAGAATCTGAAGAAGAATGTTCATTATATCAGGGTGAGCCTTTTCGATTTCGTCGAACAAAACAACAGAATAAGGCTTTCTGCGGACCTTTTCAGTCAGCTGGCCTGCCTCATCATAGCCGACATAGCCGGGAGGCGAGCCGATTAGACGTGAAACCGCGTGCTTCTCCATGAATTCTGACATATCGAGGCGAATCAGCGGCTCTGTTGTATCAAAAAGCTCGGAAGCCAGCACCTTGACAAGCTCGGTTTTCCCGACGCCGGTTGGTCCGACAAAAATGAATGATGCTGGGCGCCGGCGTTTCGCGAGCTGAACCCTCGTTCTCTTGATTGCCTTGTATACAAGCTCGACAGCCTCATCCTGACCGATAATTTTTGATTTTAAGGTTTCTTCAAGATTTTTTATCTTGTTATATTCAGTTTCAATAATTTTGCTCGCTGGTATTCCCGTCCAAAGCTCGATAACCTTTGAAAGGTCATCATCGGTCACCATAATCCCCTTGATTGCCTTTTCGACCTCAATAAGTCTTTCTTTGATTCTGATTATTTCAGCCTTGACCTTTGCGAGCTTTTCATAATCAGGCTCTGCTTTTTCCTCAAGGGCGGTTTCAGCGTCAATTTCAACCTTCAGCTCAGCGTTGAGCTTTTCAAATTCAGCCAGCTCGGGACTTCTGATACTGGCACAGGCACAAGCCTCGTCAAGAAGGTCAATCGCCTTGTCAGGCAAAAACCTGTCATTGATATATCTTTCAGACAAAATTGCACACATTCTGAGCGACTCGTCAGAAATGTGAACCCTGTGATGCTTTTCATAATATTTTCTGATTCCGTGAAGGACTGTGATTGTATCTTCAATTGAAGGCTCGTTGATTTTAACAGGCTGAAAACGTCTTTCAAGCGCACTATCCTTCTCAATATATTTTCTATATTCAGAAAAAGTTGTCGCACCGATAACCTGAACCTCGCCTCGTGAAAGAGCTGGCTTTAGAATATTCGCCGCATTCATTGAGCCTTCGCTGTCACCAGTCCCGACGAGATTGTGAACCTCGTCGATGAAAAGAATAATATTCCCCTCAGCCTTGACTTCATCAACCAAGCCTTTTACACGGCTTTCAAACTGCCCTCTGAACTGTGTCCCGGCGACAAGAGCAGTCAAGTCAAGAAGGTATACCTCCTTGTCAGCTATATGAAAAGGAACCTCTGAAGCAACAATTTTCTGTGCAATCCCTTCAGCAATTGCGGTTTTCCCGACACCAGGCTCACCGATAAGACATGGGTTATTCTTCTGTCTTCTTGAAAGAATTTGGATAACACGATAAATTTCCTTATCTCTGCCGATAATATTATCGAGCTTCCCCTCTCTCGCCTTTTTTGTCAGATTTGTGCAATAGGAATCCAAAAACTTGAGCTTCTTTTCCTTTTCTTTTTTTCCGCTTTCCTTATCCTTGGCTTCATTTTTTTTAAAATTATCCTGCTTTGCTTCTTCCAGAGGAAATGCAGCGCCGGCTGAACCAAATAAGTTGCTTAAAAAAGAAGGAAGAGTGTCAGAACCGCCAAGCTCAAATGACTCGCCGTCATTAATGTCCATCAGCTGTTCAGAGAACATTTCCAGGTCTTCATCGGTTATCCCCATCTGCTTCATATATTCATCAACCTGCGGAAGCCCCAACTCCTTGGCACAAATAAGGCATAAGCCCTCATTTTTCTTTTCTTCGCCTTGCATTGCTGTGATAAAAACAGCAGCCGGACGCTTCTTACATCTGGTACAAATCATAAGTTCCTCCAAAATCTTTTGTAAAAGCTACATATATTTTAAGTGTATTCTTCCCCTCAAAATATTATTTGTAGCTTTACGCTATTTAATTAAACTAATATTAAAAATGTGTTTGAAAATAAATGTTTTATCAATTGTTGGTTGATTAATCACCATTAATTCATTGCTGGTCAAGCCAACAACAATTTTTAAAATAACGGCTAAAATAACAATAATTATAATACCCTGAATCAAGCCGAAAACCCCGCCGAGAAAAGTATTAAGCGGCCCGATGACAGGAACACCTTTGAATGATTTTGAAATTAATCTTGATAGGAATCTCACAACAAACATCAAAATAGTGAACACAATTATTAGTATTCCAAGTCTTAGGACTAACAATGCAAGCGGCTTTATTGCAATATCTGTCAATGTCTGTGAGGACTGCTTGCTCGTTGGGTCGTTTAGTGCCTGAATCACCTTTGTGAGCGAATCCTGTGTCCCTGTCAGATATGTACTAACCTGTTGATAAATCGGGGCTGGAAGCTTGTCCTTTATCCCGGAGAGCACCGAATCAACATTAAGAGCATCGCCGAATTGCTTTTTAAGGTCAGCCTCACTCGCCGGTGAGCCATGCTGCTTCGCGTATTGTGCAAAGCCGGTTGAAAGGTCGCCGCCATTTTTAATTATCTTATCCACATCAGCTTCGGGAATGCTGACATTCGGATTTTGCTTTTTTATTAAATCATTGATTTGCTTTTTAACATCAATGTTTTTTAAGCTGTCGCCTATCGTCTGCTCAAGGGGAGCTTTTAAGCAAGTGTCATATACTATCGGTGTGGCAGCTGTGCTGATGAAAAATGCGCCGACTAATGCAATAACATACCCGGCAAGCATTAGCAATGTTTTTATAAAACCCTTTTTTGCCCCAAAATAAACAAAACAAATTATAATACCTATTAATATGACATCGTAAAACCATGCAAATTGACTTCCCATTTTCTTTCCTCCTAATTATGTCTTATAAGTTATACAGTCAATGACTGAAACGCCAAGTAAATATATATTATCATCTATGACAGTAAAATCGGAGTAATCCTTTTTTAATACCACAGTTGCAATAACATTGCCTGAGGGGGAATATGTTATCAGCTCTTTCGCCGTCATGATATATATCTTGTTGTTCTTGACGGAAACCTTTTCAAAATTATAATTCACAGGGATTAAAACAGGATTGCCCTTCCCCGAAATAATATTAAGGGTTGTCTTTCTAAGCTCATTATTTGAAACAACAACAGCAGTCAGGTCGCCGGTCGAGGAATATCCAGAGAGCTTCGAGGTATAGTTGTATGTAAAGCTTATTTTCCCATCCCTTGAAATCAAGCTGTACTGTGTGTCCCCGACTAAAGCCGTTTCACCGGAGGAGGTGCAAGCTGTGAAAAGTGCCAGTGACGGTATAGCCTCACTCTTCCAGTCTTCCTTTTCACTTTTAAAATTGAAGCTAATCATTTTTGAAACAAGCTGTCCCCCGCTTGCGCTTATTGTTGTTGCAACACAGCCCGAATTGTCCGGCTTAAACGCAATGTCAAGTATTTTCTCATTTAAAAAAGAAGTGAAAACCTCATTCCCATTCGGGTCATATACAGTCATGCCGGAAGCGAATTTATCGGATTTTGTGACAATAGCGACAAAATCGTTATTGCTCATTTCGCCATAGATAATCTTGTCACTGATGTTTTTTGAATAAAGGACCTTGAGCTTCCCTATGACTTCAAAACTATTCCCGCCAAGGTCGTATATCAAGGCTCGTCCGCCGGAGGTTTTAAGGATTGGATTTGTCATTGCGTGCTGTTCGGTCATGGCGAGAGCGCCGGTTTTTGAATAAATATAAAAATGTGTGTCTGTCACGAGTGCCAGCTTGTTTTCAAGGCTTGACATTATATATTGAGAGCCCTCACTGATTTTTAAAGGGAAGTTCCCTTCGGCGAGAGTTCCGTCATTGACTATGGTAGTTTTGTATTTATCAAATATCCCGTCGAAAAGGGGGAGCCACTTGGTTCTGGTGGCAAATCCGGCAATCCCGATGACAGCAATAATTGAAACAATCAGAAATCTCTTTAAAAGCTGCTTTCGCTTTTTCTTATTTCTGTGTTTTTTCAAATCATTCGTTTGAATTGTCACGTTTGACCTCCTGTCCTTTAAGCATCATAAAAAACCTTATTTAAATAAAGCCCTTGAGCCGGTGCCGTTTTCCCCGCTTTTTTTCTTTCGCCGGAGAGAATAATCTGAGGGATGCTTTCAGCGCTTATCTTCCCCTCATTTACGAATAAAAGCGTACCCACCATTATCCTAACCATATTATACAAAAAGCCGTCGCCTTTTACAAGCATTATTATTAAGTCGTCGTCACGAACAACATTAAAATACTCAATAGTCCTCACTGTATTGATTTTTGCTGAGCCGGTGGAGCAAAAGCCTTTGAAATCATGCGTCCCCACAAATGCCTGAGAGGCATCATTCAACAGCTTTTCATTTATATCATAAGCATATCTATACGCTCTGTCCTTCAAAAACGGGTTCTTAACCTTGCTGTTGTGGATTTTATAAAGATATTCCTTCGCCTTACAGTTATATCTTGCATGAAAGCCTTCATCAGCCTCCTCACAGGATAAAATTGCAATATCATCAGGGAGATAGCCGTTAAGTGACCGTATTAGTCCGCCACAGGTTATCGCATTATCGTGCTGAAAATTGAAATAGAATTCATTGGCGTGGACGCCGGTATCCGTCCTTGAGCAACCAAAAACAGTGACCCTTTCGCCAATTATTTTCTCAATGGTTTCCTCGATAATCTGCTGAATCGCGAGTGCATTCTCCTGCCTCTGAAAACCGTGATAAGCCGAGCCGTCATAGGACATTCTGACCTTGAAATTATGCATAAAAACCAGCCTTATAAAATTATATTGATTGTTATAATCACGCCGAGAAAGGCGAAATTAACCGCTACCGCCAGATAATCGATTGCCTGTGTTTTAAGCTGTTTTAGTCGTGTTCTGCCCTCGCCGCCGCGATAGCATCGGCATTCCATTGCTAGTGCCAGCTCCTCGGCTCGTCTGAATGCTGATACAAAAAGCGGAATAAGGATAGGAACAAGCGCCTTAGCCCGCTGCATAAGCCCGCCGCTTTCAAGGTCGGCGCCTCTCGCCTTCTGTGCTGACATAATCTTATCAGTTTCCTCGATGAGCGTCGGGATAAACCTCAACGCTATAGTCATCATCATCGCCAGCTCATGAACGGGAACCTTAACTTTTTTAAGGGGCGATAAGAGGCGTTCAATAGCGTCGGTGAGCGTAATCGGCGAGGTTGTATATGTCAGAAGTGACGTCCCAGCGATTAGGCAGATTATTCTGATTATCATGAAGACAGAGATTCTCACGCCCTCGGTTGTGATTTTTATTACCCATAAATGAATTAGAACATCTCCGCCGCTGATGAACAAAAGGTTCAGCACAGCTGTGAAAATTATTATCATTACAACCGGCTTCAAGCCCTTAATAATCATCCTTATCGGGATTTTTGAGATGAGAACTATCATTATCAAAAATACAACCCCGACAGAAAGCGCAAGCATGTTTTTCGCAATAAATAGCATTGTTATATAAACAGCAGTGAGAATTATTTTTATGCGAGGGTCAAGCCTGTGAATGAAGGAATTCCCGGGGAAGAACTGCCCGATTGTGATATCCTTAAGCATTAAAACCCTCCCTCTCCTTTAAGAGTGCCAAAAGGGTTTTTCTCGCATACTCAACAGTATATATGTCATCGTCAATTTTAATTCCGGCTTGCTTCAAGCGGTTAAAAACCCGTGTAATTTGTGGAACTGCCAGCCCCATTTGAGAAATTTCCTCCGCCCTCTTAAAGACCTCGACCGTCCTGTCATAACAAAACAGCCTTGACTCATTCATCACAAGTATTTTTGAAGCATTTTTTGCGACATCCTCCATACTGTGTGAAACAAGAAGAACAGTATTCCCCTTTGACTGATGATATTCCTTAATCTGACCTAAAATCCTGTCACGTCCGTGCGGGTCAAGTCCGGCGGTCGGCTCATCTAGAATCAAAACCTCCGGCTCCATAGCCATAACTCCGGCTATTGCAACTCGCCTTTTTTGCCCGCCCGAAAGCTCAAAGGGCGACTTTTGGAGTGTTTCAGGCTTTAAACCGACCAGACGGACAATTTCCTGGATACGCTTGTCTATCTCATCGTCATTAAGCCCCATATTTTTTGGCCCGAACGCAATATCTTTATAAACAGTTTCTTCAAAAAGCTGATATTCGGGATACTGAAAAACAAGCCCTACCTTAAAGCGAACCTTTCGAATATCGGATTTTTTAGCCCATATATCCTCGCCGTCTATAAAAATTTTCCCCGCTGTCGGCTTTAAAAGCCCATTAAAATGCTGGATGAGCGTCGACTTCCCAGAGCCTGTATGCCCGATAACACCGACAAGCTCGCCCTTTTCTATTTCAATGTTCACCCTATCAACCGCTGTCTTTTGGAAAGGAGTTCCCTCGCCGTAAACATAAGTTAAATCTTCTGTTTTGATTATTGACAATGTTTACATCCTCCGATTTTAACTAGCTACGCTTATTTAAAAGAGAAATCAGTGCCTCGACACATTCATCCTCAGAAATAATATCCTGGCTTATTTCTATCCCCGCCTGACTCAGTCCAAAGCATAAATCAGTAACCTGAGGGACGTCAAGCCCCACGTTTTTAAGCCTTTCAACCTGTGAAAAAACCTTTTTGGGGATATCATTAAGTATAATTTCGCCGCTGTCCATGACGACAACCCTGTCCGCCTGTGCCGCCTCGTCCATATAATGAGTAATGAGCACAATAGTTACGCCATGCTCCTTATTGAGCCGTTTTATCGTCTTTAAAACCTCAACACGACCGTGCGGGTCAAGCATAGCAGTCGGCTCGTCAAGCACGATACATTGAGGCATCATTGCAATAATCCCGGCAATGGCAACCCTCTGCTTCTGACCGCCCGAAAGACGGTGGGGAGCATGCTCACGGTAATCATACATATCAACGGTTTTAAGCGACTCGTCGACACGACGACGTATTTCACCAGGCTCTACCCCGATATTTTCAAGTGCAAAAGCAACGTCCTCTTCAACAATTGTCGCAACAATCTGGTTATCCGGATTTTGAAAAACCATCCCGACATTCTGACGTATATCAAAAATCCTGTCCTCATCCTTTGTATCAATCCCATTGACTAAAACCGTCCCCGAGCTTGGCACTAAAATCGCATTGAAATGCTTCGCTATTGTTGATTTCCCCGAGCCGTTATGCCCGAGGATAGCGAGGAACTCGCCCTTATAAATATCAAGCGAAACATCCTTTAGGACCTGAACCCTTGTTGTTTCCGTTTCATTTTCCTGTTCATAGAAAAAGTTGACGTTTTTGACTTCAATTATTTTTTCCATCAAGCTTAACCTTTCGTAAAAACTAATCTCTATTAATCCCTCTGCCATATTGCGGTCGAGCCGCAAGGGAGAGCATAGCCACTCAGCTCAACCGGCAAGCCGATTTCGTCAGCGGTAACCTTCCCGCCATACTTTTCGCCGACTGTTTCACCCAGAAGATACGCCATGACCGACGGTGAAAGCCCGGTTGTATAGCTGTTGAGCAAAAAGAACAGCGGATTGTCGCTGAGCGCCCCGACACATAGCTTCACAAGCTCATATATACTGTCCTCAAGCTTCCAGACCTCGCCGTTTGGCCCTCTCCCATAGGACGGAGGGTCCATAATTATTGCGTCATATTTTTTCCCGCGCTTTATTTCTCTCAAAACGAACTTTTCGCAATCATCGACCAGCCAGCGAATTGGGTTTTGTGAAAGCCCAGAGGCCTCGGCATTTTCTCTCGCCCATGAAACCATTCCCTTTGAAGCATCAACGTGTGAAACACTGGCCCCCGCCTTTGAACAGGCGAGAGTTGCCCCGCCGGTATAAGCGAAAAGGTTTAAAACATTGATAGGTCGCTTTGCATTCTGTATCTTTTCAATCATGAAATCCCAGTTCACAGCCTGCTCAGGGAAAAGGCCGGTATGCTTAAAGCCGGTGGGTTTGATATTAAAAACAAGCTCCTTATATTTAATCTGCCATGAGTCAGGGAATTTTTTTTTGTATTCCCATGCGCCGCCGCCTTGTGCCGAGCGATGATAATGTGCATGAGGTAAGTTCCACAGCGGTGATTTATGAGCACTCTTCCAGATAATCTGAGGGTCAGGGCGGACAAGGATAATATCGCCCCATTTCTCAAGCTTTTCATTATCAGAAGTATCAATAATTTTATAGTCCTGCCAATCGGTCGCTACTCTCATTAATTAGCACCTTTCCTTGATTACATTGGCTATTTCTTTAGCATATTCAACAATTTGTCCGTGGATTTTCCCCTCGAGCATAACTCTTATTAAAGGCTCTGTCCCCGACTCACGAACAAGAATTCTCCCGTCGTCGCCGAGCTTCTGTTCAAATTTTTTGATAGTTTCCAAAACCTTTTCGTCGGTTTTCCACTTCCCCTTTTGTTCAGCGGTAATTTTTATATTGACAAGTGTCTGAGGATAGGACTGCATGACCCCCGCCAGCTCAGACATTTTTTTCGTTGTCTGTGAAAGTATCTGAAGAAGCTTTGCGCCCGAGAGCTGTCCGTCGCCTGTTGAGGCTTCGTCAAGGAAAATTATATGCCCTGACTGCTCGCCGCCGATGTTATATTCGCCCTTCTGCATTTCCTCAAGGACGTATCTGTCGCCGACAGCAGTTGTCGCAACAACAATCCCATTTTCCTTAGCGAATTTAAAAAATCCAAGGTTTGACATAACAGTGACAACAGCGGCGTTGTGCTTGAGAATTCCCTTTGTTTTCATGTATTTTGAAAAAATTGCAATCATCTTGTCGCCGTCGATAATATTCCCCTTTTCATCAACAGCAAGGCATCTGTCAGCGTCGCCGTCAAAGGCAAGCCCTATATGACACTTATTATTAACCACGCATTTCTGCAAGTCCTCCATATGAGTCGAGCCGCAATTTTTGTTGATATTTGTTCCGTCAGGCTCGTTGCTTATGAAAAAGCAGGTTGCGCCAAGCCCTTTAAAAAGCTTAACAGCAGTGGAACTAGCGCTCCCGTTAGCACAGTCGATTGCGACCTTGATATTTCTGCAATCCCCGTCAATGCTTTTTAAAACATATCTGACATAATCCCATTCAGCGTCTTTAAGATAATTAATTCTTCCAAGCTCAATGCCGTCAACAAGCTTGATTTCCTCCGGATTATCAAGAATTAGCCTTTCAATCTCATTTTCAATATCATCACTCAGCTTAAAGCCGGTATTAGCAAAAAGCTTGATTCCATTGAATTCAACCGAATTATGTGAGGCTGAAATCATTACGCCGGCGTCGGCGTTATATTTTTTAATAAGAACAGCGACCGCAGGCGTCGGGATTACCCCTAAAATCACCGCGTCAGCGCCGACAGAGCATATTCCAGAAACAAGCGCCGCCTCAAGAACGTCAGATGAAATTCTCGTATCCTTCCCGATAAAAATCTTAGGCTTGTGACTTGTCGTTTTTGTGAGAACAAGTGCAGCCGCGCGTCCAATCTGCATCGCCAATTCACAGGTTAGCTCAGTTATTGCAACCCCTCTTGCGCCGTCTGTTCCAAATAGTCTTCCCATAATAAAATCTCCTTAGAAAAATAAGTATTTTTTAAAAAATTTGCTTATGCTATGTTAAATTATAATGTTGTCTGTCCATCCTGCAAAAGCCCCAAATGCTTATACGCCAGCTGTGTCGCGCATCTCCCGCGGGGTGTCCTTGAAATGAAGCCAAGCTGCATAAGATATGGCTCGCATACATCCTCAAGAGTAACTGCCTCCTCGCCGAGTGCAGAAGCCAGAGTTTCAAGCCCGACCGGCCCGCCGCCATAGCCTTTTATAATCATGTTGAGCATTCTCTTGTCAATGCTGTCAAGCCCCAGAGGGTCAACCTCCATTCGGTCAAGAGCAATCTTAACAATATCCTCGGTAATTCTCCCGTTCCCCATTACCTCAGCGAAATCACGAACTCTCTTTAGAAAGCGGTTTGCTATACGAGGTGTCCCCCTTGAACGCTTTGCAAGCTCCATTGCGCCGTTTTTGTCACAGGCAATCCCGAGAATGATACTGCTTCTCATGATAATGTCGCAAAGCTCCTCCTGAGTATAAAGCTCAAGCCTTAGAATAACGCCGAATCTGTCACGCAGTGGCGATGTCAGCTGTCCCGCTCTAGTCGTTGCGCCAACCAGCGTGAACTTCGGGAGGTCAATTCTTATCGAACGGGCTGAAGGCCCCTTCCCGATTATAATATCAAGTGCATAATCCTCAAGTGCTGGGTATAAAACCTCTTCGATTGAACGTGAAAGCCGATGAATTTCATCAATGAAAAGCACGTCGTTTTCAGAAAGATTAGTCAGAAGAGCCGCCAAGTCCCCGGGCTTTTCAATAGCCGGGCCGGAGGTAATCCTTATGTTCACGCCAAGCTCATTAGCGATAATAGCCGATAGCGTCGTTTTCCCGAGTCCCGGAGGTCCGTATAACAAAACGTGGTCAAGCGGCTCAGAGCGTTTTTTCGCCGCTTCTATATAAATTGACAGGTTTTCCTTCACCTTATCCTGCCCGATATATTCATTCAGGGTTTTAGGGCGAAGTGAAAAATCAATCTCATTATCTTCTCTTAATATTTCAGGTGCGACAATTCTGTTTTCAAGGTCGAATTCACTTGTCTCCAGCATTTTATCACTTCCTTAAATTTATAATTTTATGTATTATCTGCATTTTTTAATAATATTTGTGCAATCATTTAGATGGACAATCTGATGCCGTGTAATAGGCATAAGAAAAATCCCCGAAACCGTCTTTCTGCTCCAGAATTCCTTTAGCCAAATTGAATCCGGATGATTTATAATACAACCCTCATCGGTCAGACGTTCCAGCTGATTTTGATTGAATTTTCTTTTCATATCAGCCGCATTGATTGACTCAATGACTTGTTTCGTTTTTATCCCGACTGCATTGCGGTAATCAATTAACGCATTCAAGTTCAGCCCCTTGCTAAACTTTAATATCTCATCGTATGTCATTGCGTTCCCTGTGTCGGTCACACTAGTATTCAGCTTTTCCTGCCATTGTGCATTCAAAACCTGTTTTTCATCAAGGACAAGGATATTCATTGTGATGTCCTCAATACGGGTGCTATGCCATATATTCCACGCTATTGTGACATCCTTAGCTGACGGCATTACAGCGAAATTACTATTGTCAACCTCATCCATTATCTCGTCAAAATAAGTCTTTTCGCCATATATTTCGCCGGAGTGAACCTGTGAATGAAGCTCCGCTAAAAGACTTCTTGCTTCAGCAGTTTTCTCAGGCTTGTTAATACATTGCTTTAACAAAGCTTGCCTCGGGTTCCAAAATTCAGAAATTACAGACATAACAGCCTCCACAATTAAATCTTTGATGCAATCATTTTCAGCCCTTGCTTAATCATATCCTCGACCGAAATATTCTGGTCAAGCTTTGAAACAACCGATGCCGCCTCTGATTGTGAATAGCCGAGAACAACAAGCGCCGAAATCGCCTCGCCGCTGTTCCCGCCGCTCACTATCGGCGTGAAATCAATTGAGCCTTCCGCCCCTATCAGCAGCTGCTCCTTAGCGATTTTATCTTTAAGCTCAAGGACAATTCTCTGCGCGAGCTTTGGCCCTATTCCCTTTGTTCTTGTTATAGATTTAACATCTCCGGTCGCAATAATGAGCGCGAACTTTTCAGGTGTCGTGTCAGAAAGAATAGCCAGTGCCGCCTTAGGTCCAACCCCGGAAACAGAAATAAGCATTTTAAAGCAGTTTAGCTCCTGAGAGGTCAAAAACCCAAAAAGCTCAACATTATCCTCCCTGACATACATATAAGTCAGAAGTGTCACCCTTGTCCCCTTTGAGCCTATCTGAGAAAGGGTTGAATACGTTGTCCGGCACGCATACCCGACGCCGCCGCATTCAATAACCGCGAGTGATGGCTCGGTATGTATCAGCTCGCCTTTTACGCTATATATCATCGCATTTTTTCTCCTTTATGTAATTGATAGACCGTCGCTGAATGTGCGCTGTGCCCGTGACATATAGCAATAGCGAGTGCGTCAGCCGTATCGTCGGGCTTCGGGACCTCCCTAAGGCATAAAATCTGACGTGTCAGCTCCTGAACCTGTTTCTTCTCGGCTTTCCCATATCCGACGACAGCCTGCTTCACCTGAAGAGGTGTGTATTCAAAAACACATATATTTCTCTGAACTGCCGATAATAAAATTACCCCTCTGGCTTGCGCAACGTCAATTCCCGTCTTTTGATTTGTATTAAAAAAAAGCTTTTCGATTGCCATGCTGTCGGGCTTATATTTATCTAAAACAAAGGAGAGGTCATCGCTTATTATTTTCAATCTTTCTTCAAAGGGAATGTCGCTTGGGGTGGTGATTGCGCCGAATTCAATGACATCGAACCTGTTTCCAATATATTCAACAATTCCAAAGCCAACAATTGCATAGCCAGGGTCAATTCCTATAATACGCATTAAATCAGCCTTTCCAAAAAGGTATAATACTCCAATTTATTAATGGTTAATTATATCATAATACCATTTTTTTTGCAAGCAGATAGTTGTTTTTACATCAGCTATTATGTATAATAAATAGTATAGTATGTATTATATGGGACTATCAGTTTTAATAAAATAGAAAGTTGTGACAATATGGAACTTGAAACACTCAGAAGCGAAATCAATGAAATCGACGAGAAAATTTTAGAGCTTTTTGCTCAAAGGATGAGCGTGTGTCGGAATGTCGCCTTGTATAAGCTGGATAAAAACCTCCCTGTTTTCCAGTCGGGACGTGAGGATGAAATTGTCACGCGCATTCGTGAGAATTCACCCGAGGGGCTAGAAAACAGCACAGAGGTCTTGTTTAAAAACATTATGGATATCAGCAAATGCCGTCAGCAGCAGGAGATTTTTAAGGATGCCGAAATTTCTTATAAGCCTTTTCCGCCAAAAGCCCCAGTTAAAATAGGCTGTCAGGGGACAAACGGCGCATACTCTCACATTGCCGCCGACAAGCTTTTCGGCGAAAGTGAAATTACCTTTTTGAGTGCCTTTGAGGATGTTTTTTCCGCCGTCGAGAATGGTGAAATCGACTTCGGAATACTCCCTATTCAAAATTCGACAGCCGGCTCGGTTTCACTGACCTACGAGCTGATGAAAAAGTATAACTTCTTTATCGCTGCCGGCGTTTCGGTCAAAATTTCGCATTGTCTCGCTGTTAAAAGGGGGACTGATTTTTCAAAGGTAACCGACGTGTATTCCCATGAGCAGGCGCTGGCTCAATGCTCTGAATTTTTAAAGAAAAACAATCTCAAGCCGGTTGAATATACTAATACTGCTCTGGCGGGCGAATTGGTTTCTCAAAGTGGCGAAAGCATTGCGGCGATATGCTCCGTTGATTGTGCGACTCGTCTTGACCTTGAAATAATCAGCGATAATGTGGCTAATGCCAGCGAGAATTATACCCGCTTCATCTGCATTTCAAAGGATATTTATATTTCTGACGACGCTGATATTATTTCGGTTTCACTCGCCCTCCCTCATACAACAGGCGCGCTTTATCGACTCCTCACGAAGTTTTCAGTCATAGGGCTGAACCTTTTGAGGATTGAGAGCAAGCCGATAGCGAGCAAGGATTTCGACGTTGTTTTTTATCTCGATTTTGCCGGGAGTGTCAAGCAGCCTGAGGTAATGCAGATTATTTCGGCATTGAAATCAGAGCTGACGTATTTCAAATTCCTCGGCAACTATAAAGAGGTGAGATAATGCGGGTTTCTGTTATAATCGTTTCCGCCGGGAAAAGCACTCGCATGGGCGGAATAAACAAGCAGTTTTTGGAGCTTTCCGGTATCCCCGTTTTAATCCGTTCAATAATGGCTTTTGACGAAATTGAAAATGTATCCGAAATAATAGTCGTCACGAACAAGGATAGCGTTTCTGAAACAGAAAAAATGATAGAAGGCTTTTCATTTAAAAAGCCGATTAAGGTAACTGATGGCGGTGAAACTCGTCAGCAGTCGGTTTTCAACGGCTTTAGGTTAGTTTCAGACGACAGCGATTTCGTGACAATCCACGACGGCGCCCGCCCTCTTGTTTCTGAAAATGCAATAAAGTGCGTCATAAAAGATGCACAGGCTCATGGTGCAAGCACCCTCGGTGTCCCCGTTAAGGACACTATTAAGGTGGTTGAAAACGGCTTCATCAGCGACACTCCGGAGAGGAGCAAACTTTTTATTGCCCAGACCCCTCAGACTTTTGAGAAAGCTCTATACAAAAAAGGGATAGAAAACGCTCTTGAAAATTCGATGGATTTCACCGATGATTGTCAGCTGATTGAAGCGATAGGGGTGAAGGTTTTCATGACAATTGGTGACTATTCAAATATAAAAATAACCACCCCTGAGGACATCAGACTCGCTGAATTCTTCTTGAGTGAAAGGAATGATTAATATGAGAATTGGTCATGGCTATGACGTTCACAGGCTTGTTGAGAATAGAAAGCTTATTCTCGGCGGTGTTGACATCCCTCATGAAAAGGGGCTTCTCGGGCATTCTGACGCCGACGTTCTTGTCCACGCAATAATGGATGCACTTCTTGGCGCCTGTGCCCTCGGCGATATAGGGAAGCACTTCCCGGACACTGACGATGATTATAAAGGTGCCGACAGCCTTGCCTTGCTCGAAAAGGTTGTTTCTATCATTAAATTTGAGGGCTATACTATTTCAAACATTGATTCAACAATTGTGGCACAAGCCCCGAAGCTCGCCCCATATATTTTTGATATGAGAAATAATATAGCGAAGGCTTGCAGTATAGATGTGAAACAGGTTTCCGTCAAGGCAACAACCGAGGAGAATTTAGGCTTCACGGGCGAAAAGCTTGGAATTTCAGCCACAGCAATCTGCCTCGTGGTTTAAAATTTATTGTTGCAAAATCTAGCTGATAGCATATTATAGAATATATTTATCTTTATGCTAGAGGTGAAAATATGAATGGATTGAATTCAAAGAAAACAATAATTGCACTTTCTTCAATAACCTATGCAATAAAAGCGAAGAATTTACTTAATAGCGCGGGTTATTATTGTGAGATAGAACGAACCCCGAAGGAGCTGGCGACCGGCTGCGGTTACAGCATCCTCGTCAAGAATGATATTAATTTAATTCTTTCAATACTGGCTTACGAGGGCATAAAAGTTAAAGATTATATTTCTGTATAGAGGTGTAACTTATGATTTATTTTGATAATGCTGCAACGACTTATCCAAAACCCTTTCAGGTTAGAAACGCCGCTGTTATGGCTATCACAAAATATGGTGGCAATCCGGGAAGAAGCGGTCATAAAATTTCAATGGCGGTGGCAGAACAGGTTTATAATGTTCGGAATCTAGCCGCTAATTTTTTTGGCGCCGAGGCTGAAAATGTAATCTTCACATTAAATTGCACACATGCTTTGAATCTTGCAATAAAAGGCTTTTTACAGGATGGCGGTCACGTTATTTTCTCATCGCTTGAGCATAATTCTGTTTCAAGACCGATATACGCCCTTTCAAAGAAAAATGTGTCCTATAGCATTGCGAATGTTTGTGTTGACGATGATGATACAATAAATAATTTTGAAAGTTTGATAAATCCCGATACAAAGGCAATAATATGCACTGTCGCCAGTAACGTGACGGGTCAGGTTCTCCCTTATAAAAGAATAGGCGAGCTTTGCAGAAAGCATAGTTTATGCTTTATTGCCGACGGCGCTCAGGCTTGTGGAATTATCCCGCTTAAAATGTCTGACGGCTTTAATTTTTTATGCACAGCCGGTCACAAGGGCTTATATGGGACAACAGGAACAGGGCTTCTTATTACCGACGGGAAGTATCAGCTCTCTACAATAATTGAAGGCGGAACGGGAACAACCTCCGACGAGCTGGAGCAAACACCAATCCTCCCCGAGATGCTTGAAAGCGGAACTCTTAATACTGTCGGAATAATTTCGCTTGGCGCCGGAATTAAATTTATTAACAGCTATTCAATGTATAAGATTTTTTCACATGAAAATCATTTATGCAATATGTTTTTAAACGGAATCAAAAACCTGAAGGGCATAACGGTTTATCGTCAGAACAATGCCCGCTATGTCCCTATTGTTTCCTTTAATATTCATGGTCTTGCCGCCGGTGAGGTTTCAAAAATGCTCAACGAAATGGGCTTTGCATTAAGAGGCGGTCTGCATTGTGCCGGAATCGCCCATAATTATCTCGGGACAATAAACGGCGGAGCAGTCCGCTTTGCGCCTTCAACATTCAACACAGAGCAGGAAGTTATGCTGATTGTAAATTCTTTGAAAAAAATTCTTGTTAATTTGAAAAATTAACTTGTATTTATATTATATTATGGTAAAATTATTATATAGAATTTTTTGTATGGGCTTTATTGTTATATTTAAGCCCATACAATAAGATTGACCAAAGCGAAGGGACGTGAACTATTGAATTTTATATTTGACTTTTTCAGCAGTATAGTCAGTGTCGTTAAATCTATATCTATTTCCGACGTTATTGACATGATTATATTGTCCTATCTTCTATATAAAGGGATAAAATTAATTAAAGAAACTCGTGCCGAACAGCTTTTAAAGGGTATCGCTCTTCTTTGCGTGGCATATTTTGTTGTCAGACAGCTGAATCTCAAGACTATGGGATTCCTGCTTGAGAACTTTTTTCAGTGGGGGATTCTCGCGGTTATCATTATGTTTCAGCCTGAGCTTCGCCGTGCTCTTGAAAAAATGGGACGAGCCAGGGTTTCAAATTTCAATATGTTCGCATTGGGGAACGATAGCGACACCGATATATCCATCCGCTGGAATATTGCAATAAATTCAGTGGTTGAGGCTTGCGGCGACTTGTCCGAGTCCTCGACAGGCGCTTTGATTGTTATTGAGCGTATGACAAAGCTCGGGGAGCAGATTGATACGGGGACTGTTATCAACGGTGCAACAAGCGCCGCTTTTTTGAAAAATATTTTTTATCCGAACACGCCGCTTCACGACGGTGCTGTTATCATACGAGAGGGGAAGATTCTAGCCGCCGGCTGTTTTCTCCCAAAGCCTTTAAAGGAAGAGCTTATTAATAAGCAGCTTGGCTCTCGCCATCGTGCCGCAATAGGCATGAGTGAGCTTTCCGATGCAATTATTATTGTTGTTTCTGAGGAATCGGGGACTATTTCAGTCGCTGAAAACGGCTCTCTTTCCCGTGGGTTTAACAAGGACTCACTCAGGAAGCTGTTAAAAGCAAGGCTGATTCCAGAAAAGCCTTCTGACGAAAAGAAAGAGCGAAAATTTTTTACTGGAAAGGCGAAAACGAAATGAAAATGCCAAAAATAAAATTCCTGTCCGGGAAAAATTATGACTTTGTATTAAGGATTTATGCTGTTGTTCTCGCTATACTTATATGGTTCATCCTGTCCATAACATTATATCCGACGATAACACGGACAATCAGCAATGTTCCTGTCACAATCAAGACAGAGGGGACTATTGCCGCCGATTACCTTCTTAGTCCGGTGAATTTCCAGCAGCAGGATTCGACAGTTAAAATTAGCGGGATGAGATATGAAATCGGCAACTATTCTGCCGACGACCTTGAGGCTAGGGTTGTTGTCAGCGGTATCAACAAGCCGGGTGAATACGACCTTCCGATTGAGGTTGTCAGCAAGGACGGGAAAAGGTTCGATGTTCTTTCTATTAAACCCTCAACCGTTAAGGTTAAGTTTGACAGCATCATTGAAAAGGATTTTAATGTCATAGCCGATGCCCCTAATGCCAAAGCAGAAAAGGGCTATCTTATTGACCCGCCTATTGCAATGCCTAATTCTGTTACTATAAAAGGCCCTAAATCTGAAATTGAAAAAATCACTAAGGTTGTTGTTAAAACGGATTCTGAATTAACCCTCACGGAATCCCAGAATATCACAGACACGAAGCTCGTCATATACAACGGCGACACGATAATGGACAACTCTATCTTCACCTTCGGCAAGGATAATGTTTCGATTCAGATTCCAATTTATATGATAAAGACACTTCCGTTTAAAATTGAAATTCAAAATGCGCCGAAAAATTTCGATATGACTTCGCTGAAATATTCATTTTCACACGATTCAATTGATATAGCGGCGCCAAGCGCACTTATTTCAGACCTTGCGAATTTCCACCTTGGGTATATTGACCTTCGGAGTGTTGCACTCGATTATAAGACTGAATTCCCTGTTCATCTTCAGGTCGGATACCGAAACCTTTCCGGCTTTGATAAAATTTCTGTCGCTTTTGACACTTCAAATTATGCCATAAAAACCATTTCGGTGAACAAGTCACAGATTCACATTATCAATTCTCCGTCGAATTACAACATATCCTTACAGACGGTGAGCCTTCAGAATATTAAGCTGGTCGGCCCTAAGGATGCAATAAAAAACATCACCTCCGCCGATATTATTGCCGAAATTGATTTGCTTCACACTGATATAACAGACACGACCTATGCAATGCCTGTTCAGATTTATTGCCCTTCTTATAACAATGTCTGGGCGTATGGCAACTACACCGCCACTTTAAATATTAATAAAACAAATTAATTTAAGGAGTATTATGCCTCTAATTATTTCTCAGATAAAAGCGACGCTCAGTCAAAATAAGGAAAGCGTTATTTCAAAGGCTTTTAAGGAGCTCAATCTTTCAGACGCCGAGGTTGACACTGCTGAAATATTCAAAACCTCCTTGGACGCTCGAAAGCAAAGCGATATTATTTTTGTTCATTCGGTATATTTAAAGCTGAAATCCAAGGAATTAGAGAGAAAAATATGCGAAAAATTCGCCTGTTGCTCAGTTGTTGAGAGCGACGGGCTTTCTCCTGTCATTTCTGAAAAAAAGCGTGACGGCGAAATTGTTATCGCCGGCTTTGGCCCCGCCGGAATGTTTGCCGGCTTGATTTTAGCGGAGTATGGCTATAACCCGATTATTTTTGAACGTGGCGAATCGGTTGAAGAAAGAATTAAGTCGGTTAATTACTTCTGGCAGGGTGGCGAGCTGAAAGCGAATTCAAATGTTCAGTTCGGCGAAGGCGGTGCAGGGACTTTTTCAGATGGGAAGCTGACAACACGAATAAAGGACCCTTTATGCCGGGTTGTTTTAGCTAAATTTGTTGAATTCGGCGCCCCTAAGGAAATACTTTTTAAGGCGAAGCCTCATATCGGGACGGATAACCTGCGTTTTATAGTCAAAGCTATTCGTGAGAGAATAATTAGTCTGGGCGGGCAAATTCACTTTAATTCTACTGTGAGTAATTTTTCAATATCAAACGATAAGCTCACTGAGATTTCAACCGAAAAGCATAATGTAAAAACTCAGGCGCTTATTCTCGCCATTGGCCACAGCGCTCGTGATACTTTTGAGAAGCTTTTAAAAAATGGCGTTTCTTTAGAAAACAAAGCGTTCTCGGTCGGCGCAAGAATTGAACATCTTCAGTCCGACGTCAATCACAGCCTTTACGGGAAGCACGCCGACAACCCGCTTCTCCCAGAGGGCGAATATCAGCTTTCTCATAGAGATAATTCAGGTCGGGCGGTTTATACCTTCTGTATGTGCCCTGGCGGAATCGTTGTGCCGGCGGCTAGCGAGCTAGGCGGTGTTGTAACTAATGGAATGAGCGAATTTTCACGAAGCGAAAAAAATGCGAACGCCGCTCTGGTTGTTTCTGTTTCAAAGGATGATTTTGGGGACAAGCCTCTCGACGGCGTTGACTTTGCCAGAAAAATCGAACAGAACGCTTTCAGGCTGACGGGCGGGAACTATTTTGCCCCTGTTTCAACCGTTGGCGATTTCTTAAACGGCTCTAGCATTTATACTCGGAGTAATATTATCCCAAGCTATTCCCGTGGGGTTGTCCAATGTGATTTTCAAAAATTGTTCCCATCTGAGGTCAGTCAAATGATGAAAAACGGGCTGAGAAAATTTTCAAGACAGATGAATTGCTTTGGCGATATTAATGCAATCCTCACGGCCCCTGAAACCCGAACCTCCTCCCCTGTCAGAATTAATCGAAATGAAAATTTTGAATCAATTTCAACAAAAAATCTTTTCCCTTGCGGCGAGGGCGCCGGATATGCAGGCGGAATAATGAGCGCAGCTGTTGACGGAATTAAGGTCGCATTAAAAGTTATGGAAAATTTTGCGCCATAAATAAAAAAAACAATTTTGATTATAATAGTATCAGGGTTTAAAAATGATATTACTTTATGATAATTATATCAGTAATAAAAGAAAAATTTGAGTTTTTTTTAAAAAATTACCTGTAATATATCTTATCATTTGAGTAATAATATTAAAGCAAACCCCAATAAATTCAGTACAAATTTTGAAGGAGTGTTACTATTATGAAAAGCAATTATTCAACACAGGCTAAGGAAAAGATGAACCAAATGAAGATGGAATCAGCTGGCGAAGTTGGAGTTAACCTAAAGCAAGGATACAATGGTGACTTAACATCAAAGCAGGCTGGTTCAATTGGCGGAAACATGGTTAAGAAAATGGTACAACAGTACGCTGAGAAATAGTTAAAATTCAATAACAAAAGGGCATCGGATATACCGATGCCCCTATTTTTTGGATTATATATTTTTATTAAAAACAGCGAAATTAGATTTCCCATGCTTTTTAACGCTATACATAGCTTCGTCTGCCTCTTCAACGACGGTGTCAATATTACTGGCAGTATCGTCAAACATAGATATACCAATGCTGCAATTCACCTTGACATTTTTTTGAGTTATTTCGCTGACGAATCCCTTTTTCAAGGTTTCGATTAGCGACTTCGCCAATTTCTGAGCGTCAAAAAGAATATTCTGAGAGCTGATACAAATAACAAATTCGTCGCCGCCATATCTTCCGGCGAAGCCGATTTTCTCAACCGCATTTTTTATTGTCAATGAAACATATCTTAAAACCTCATCGCCAAAGGCGTGTCCATAGGTGTCATTGCAATTTTTAAAATCATCAAGGTCAATAAAAAGCACAGCATTAGTTTCTTTTCTCATTCGTGACAGCTCGAATTCGTTAGCTAAACGTTTCTCAAAGGTTTCCCTGTTAAAAAGCTTAGTGAGCGAATCATAATTTGCACGTTGAATCAGCTTCATTTCGCTTTTTTTAGCTCGGTCAATATCAACCATAACGCCGATGACCTTATACGGTTTTTCCTCTCTTGAATACAGCATTGAGGCTCTGATTAAAATCCAGATGAAATCGCCATATATGGTTTTAAATCTAAATTCACCCTGAACATAGTTTGCCTTTTGAAATGCGTTTTTTAAGGTTTCAAGATAAAGCAGCTTATCATCAGGATGAGTCTGACAATTTTGCCAGAAGCTATCCACATATTTTTCGCTCTTAGCCCGGAAGCTAAACTTATTGTTAAAGTTACTGCTGAACCTAACGAAATCCTTCGGGATATTATATTCAAAAGTAATATTATCAGACATTTCAACAACAGTCCTGTATCTTTGTTCGCTTTCACTTATATCATCGACCATTATATTGAAAGCCTCGCTGATTTTCCCGAACTCATTTTTGGTTGAAACCTTGAAGGTTGCGAACTTGTCGCCTCTTTGTTTTTTCTTTAAAACAAACATCATTTCTTCAATCGGCTTCGTTAAATTGCTTACATAAATACAGCTGATTATTATTATGATAACAGGGAGAATTAAAACTAATAAAATACTTTTCAACTTTTCCTGAGACACTGTCGAGGATAATTCAGACTTATTAATAATATTGAAAACCTTCCAGTTTGAATAAGGAATAGTCGAACAAAAAGCAATTAGCTCTTCGTTTCCATTGCAATAATTATAAAAACCATTTTCAGACTTCCCTGAGCATTTTGACGCTAAGTCTGAATAGAAGTTGCTGCTTAAAAAATCAGATACATAATTATATGGATAATCAAAAACCATATTCCCGCCGTCAACAATTATACTTTTAAAGGTTTTATACGACTTTGAATTATTCAAAACATCTTGTAAATATGCAGTCTTATATACGATTATAGAAGTCCCGATATTCTTCCCCGCATTGTCAAGGATAGCGCTTTTATGAGCGAAAAAACAAGTGTTGCTTAATTTATTGAATTGAAAAAAAGAAGAAAATCCACTGACGTTATCAAATTTTACATCGCCCTTAAAGTTAATCTCATTTTCAATCATGCCTTTATCTTTCATGGATTCATATGAATGATATTGACTGTTGACCATGACAATATTGTCATTCTTGTCGAGTATCAAAACCTCTTCAACATCAGCATCAACCTGATAAAGAGCGCTTATTCTGGACGAAACCAGATCCTCATATTTTTTAAAATCCTTTTCCTGCTGAGCATTCCGGCTCGTCAAGTTATTAAGGTTGCTAAAGCTAACCAAGTTAATATCAGATGCCAGACTCTTTGAGGTCAGAACTATTTCAGAAAAAAATTTAGATATGCTGTTGACTTGATTCTCTGAAGTGTTTTGGACAATTTTTTCATTAGCAGTAGTACTTACAGAGGTAATATCATATATAGAAAAAACACTAAATACTATCAGTGGAATAAGTGAAATAGCTAATATAACAATTAACAAATTATGCTTAATCTTCATATTTTACCCCCCTATATATATTACTTTACTGTTTCTTTGCAATACTATTTAATTATAATACATTCTCATCCAAAATACAATTTATTATTTAATTAATTATTCACAATAATTTTAAATTTTTTATTTTAATATTAAATGATTTAATTAAATATTTATTGCTAAATTTTAAATAAAACGCTTAAGAGCTTTAAAGCCTCTTAAGCGTCTAATTATTTGGTTATTGAGGATTATGGCAAGAGCCTGTTTATATCCCTGGGGAACATACTTGTCTGACGGATATTATTCATGTTAAGAATTTTCATAAGAAGTCTTTCAAGCCCGATTCCCAGCCCGCCGTGTGGAGGAAGTCCATACTTATGAGCCTCAAGATAGCTTTCAAAATCCTTAGGGTCAAGTCCCTGAGCCTTCATCTTCTCAAGCTGCTCGTTATAATCGTGAATCCTCTGCCCGCCAGAGGTTATTTCAAGCCCTCTGAATAACAGGTCGAATTTATAAGCAACCCTCGGGTCTTCCTTTGAATTCATTGCATAGAATGGCGGCTTTGAGCTGGGGAAGTGAGTGACAAATATGAAGTCACAACCGAATTTTTCCTTAGCGTATTCACAAAGGTGAACCTCATCCTCAGGCTCAAGGTCGAGCTTTTTAGCATTTGAATTCCCCGCGTTCCCTCTTAAAAGCTCAAGAGCATCAAGGAAGGTGATTGATGGGATATCCTTGATAACAGGAACGTCAGCGCCGAGCAGCTCAATTTCCTGAGCATATCTCTCACGGATGAATTCCATTATATATGAAAGCATAGCCGTTTCCATATTCATTACATCATACATACTATCGATAAAGCCCATTTCAAAATCCAGCCCGATATATTCATTTATGTGACGTGAGGTTGCGTGCTTTTCAGCACGGTATACCGGAGCAATTTCATATACTCTGTCAAAAAACGCAACAGCAGTCTGCTTATAAAACTGCGGTGACTGATTTAAGAATGCGGCTTTCTGGAAGTAATCTATATGGAATATATTAGCTCCGCCTTCAGCCCCCTGAGCAACAATCTTCGGCGTGTGAATTTCAGTGAAGCCGTTATCCTGCATGAATCTGTGCATTCCGTGAACAAGCCCCTCTTGAAGCTTGAATATTGCACGTTCGATAGGGTTTCTTAAAGCGACCGTTCTGTTGTCAAGATTAACGTCTAGTGAACAGTTCAGCTTCCCTTGAGAAATTTTCAGCGGATATTCGTCTGCCGGTGCTGATATAAACTCAATTGAAGAAAGAACAATTTCAACACCGTTCACATCCTTGATGTTTTCAACAACAGTTCCGTGAACCTTTACAAAATAACCCTCTTTTAGCCCTTCAATACTGTCCTTGCAGTTTTCAGCATTATAAACTGTCTGAACAACATTTCTCCCCGTTCTCAAAAGCACGAAGGAAATGCTCCCCATATTTTTAACTCTGTGAACGCAGCCGGAAAATTCAGTTTCATAGCCGATATTCGCCTTAGCGTCATCAAGATTGAATTCGGTCACGAGCTTCTTCCCGTTTATCATTAATATACTGCCGTCGCCGGCTGGCTTAAATGCGTCGGCATTTTTATATTTTGTGAGCTTTGATGTGTCAGCTTCAAAAACAGCATTCGCATCAGCTGAAGTCAAAGCATTATCGACCTTGACACTTGCAGATTTAAGCTTCGCCTCTAAAGCCTCCTTGATTACCTTTGGTGTGGCAACGCCCTTTAGCTCCTTGCTGCAGAGCCCCATAATAAAGCCGAAAACCTTTTGCTCTCCGGCGAGATACTGTGACACTATTGCTTCATTTTCAGCGAAAATCTTATCTATTGTTACATCGACCTTTTTAGTGTCGATTTCAATTAGGAAGCCATGCTCACGAGCAAGCTCCATCGGTGATTTTGAGGTTTCAACCATATAGCGGAAAATTGTTTTAGCGTCATTTTTTGAAACCTTTTCAGTGTCAGACATTTCAATCAATTCCCCGAAATCCTTTGCTGTGAAAGGGATATTCTCCATTGTCATTTCGCCGAGATTAATTCTTCTCATCAGCTCGCCAAGAATGAAGGCACAGACACTTTTCGGGTTATTGTATGTCAAAAGCGTTTCGTCAAAGAAATCAGAAACAGCCTTGGACTGAATTATTATTTTTGCGTCAACCTCGCTCAGACCAAAGTCCGAAACATAATTTTTCAGGCGAACATTCGGGAGCTTCGGGAGCTTCGCCTTAATTTTCTCAAGCATTTCATCAGTGAAATTAACCTGAAGAATATCAGGCTCCGGGAAATAGCGATAGTCGTGAGCATTTTCCTTGCTTCTCATTGCTTTTGTTTCACCGCGGTTGTCGTTGAAACGGCGTGTTTCCTGAACGACCTTTTGCCCCATATCAAGGAGCTTCGCCTGGCGATACTGCTCATATTCAATAGCACGAACAATAGATTTAAGTGAGTTAAGGTTCTTTATTTCAGCCCTTGTTCCAAATTCCTTATCGGTCGGCTTCATTAGAGAAATATTAACGTCACAGCGGATTGAGCCTTCCTCAAGCTTACAGTCGCTGACTCCGGCATATTTTAAAAGAAGAATAATCTGCTCAACATAAGCCTTAACCTCATCAGCCGACCTCATGTCAGGCTCAGAAACAATTTCAATAAGAGGGATACCGCATCTGTTATAGTCAGGGAGAGAAACACCGTTGAAGTCGTCGTGAACAAGCTTCCCGGCATCCTCCTCAAGGTGAATCTGATGTATTCTTATATTTTTTTCTTTCCCGTCCACCTCAATAGGAACATTCCCATTCACACAAAGCGGATAATAAAGCTGTGAAATCTGATATGCCTTTGGGAGGTCAGGATAGAAATAATTCTTTCTGTCCCACGATGAAAACTTATTAATATTACAGCCCAGCGCAAAGCCCGCTTTAACGGCATACTCAACAGCAGTTTCATTAATGACAGGGAGCGTCCCCGGCATACCTGTGCATACAGGGCAGCAGCGTGTGTTCGGGTCACCGCCGAATTCAGCGGAACAGGTGCAGAACACCTTTGATTTTGTTGCCAGCTCACAGTGAATTTCAAGTCCGATAACGGTAATATAGTTACTCATTTGCCCAGCCCTCCCTTAAAGTTTCGGAGCGACAGGCTTGAAGCCTTGCTCGAAAGCGTTCGCAACCTGAATTAATGTTGCCTCATCAAATGGCTTCCCTATCAAGGACATACCGATAGGCATTCCGTTATTGTCATAGCCACAGGTTGTTGACAGGGCGGGAAGTGAAGCAATATTGACAGTAACAGTGCAGATATCCGCCTGATACATCTTAACAGGGTCGCTGATATTTTCATTTATTCCAAAAGCAGTTGACGGAGTTGTCGGTGTTAAAATCACGTCGCAGCCAGTGAAGATATCATTGTATTCAGCTCTTATCTTTTGCTTTAGTGCGAGAGCCTTTCTATAATAAGCGTCATAATATCCGCTTGAAAGAGCATAGTTCCCAAGAAGAATTCTTCTCTTGACCTCGTCGCCGAAGCCCTCGGAGCGAGAGGATTTTATGAGCGCTTCATAGCTGTCGTTGTTAGCTGAACGGTGACCGTACTTAATCCCGTCATAACGTGAAAGGTTTGAGCAGGCCTCAGCCGATGAAATGAGATAGTATGCAGGGATTGCATATTTCAGTGATGGCATAGAGCATTCAACAAGCTCAGCGCCCATTGCCTTATATGCCTCAGCGGATGCCAAAACCTGTTTTCTGACAACCTCGTCAATCCCCTCGCCATAAAATTCAGCGGGGATTGCGATTTTTATGCCCTTTATAGAATTGCCGATTTTTGAAGTGAAGTCGGGGACAGCCTGCCTTGAAGAAGTCCCGTCGTGCGGGTCATAGGAGCATATAGCGTTCAGAATAATCCCGCAGTCGTGGCTATCCTTAGCGATAGGCCCGATTTGGTCAAGTGAGGATGCGAATGCAACAAGCCCATAGCGAGAAACCCGTCCGTAGGTCGGCTTGATTCCCGTTACGCCACAGAAAGCCGAAGGCTGTCTTATTGAGCCGCCCGTATCCGAGCCGAGTGCCGCCGCACAAAGTGAAGCCGAAACAGAAGCAGCGCTTCCGCCCGACGACCCACCCGGAACCTTAGTGGTATCATAAGGGTTTTTGGTCTTCGCGAAAGCTGATGTCTGTGTTGAGCCGCCCATGGCGAACTCGTCCATCGACAGCTTCCCAAGCATTACAGCCCCTTGCTTTTGAAGGTTGTCCATTACAGTTGCGTTGTATTGAGGGATAAAATTCTCAAGAATTTTTGAAGCACAGGTTGTCCTGACGCCCTCAGTGCAAATATTATCCTTTATCGCCATTGGGATACCGCAAAGTGCGGAAGCATCCCCGCTGTCGATAGCCTTCTGAGCTGATTTCGCTGACTCAAGGGCATTATCCTCAGTTTTTGTAATAAAAGCCTCGAGCTTGTCATCATACTTTGAAATTCTTTTTATATATTCATTCGTCAAATCTATAGCTGAAATTTCCCTTTTGTCAAGGAGCTTTCGCATTTCACGAACCTTTAATGCTGTAACGTCCATAAAAATCTCCATTCCTTTTGAATTGTGAAGTAATTATCTATTAATAATTTTTATCGTTTTATTCAACAACCTTAGGGACAACAAAGCAGTTATTACTGCTGACAGCATTTTTCAATACCTTTTCGGTCGATATTGAAGGCAAGGCATTATCCTCACGAAGGTCGTTCAGATAAACATTCTTATTGTCCAAAAGTGCATCATAGGTTACATCAAGGTCTTTAATCGTATCCATTAAATCCATGATGTCAGTCATTTCGTGTGCAACCTTCTCAAGCTCATCATTACTGAAAGACAGCTTCCCCAGCTCTGAAAGATAACTAACCATTTGTAAATCCATTATTCTTACCACACTTTTTTAAAGATTTTAGCAGCCAGCAAAAAAGCATAGCTACCACTTATACTAAAGTAAAATTATACAGTATTTTTTAAATCTATGCAAGCACTTTTCCATTGATTTCTTATATTGACCTATTAGATTATTTCAATTAATAAAAATGCTGGCTATTTTGACTATTAATTTATTTGTTCAATGTTTTCTATTATGTGCATTTTTTTCATAATTAGTATTTTCAGGAATTTTTTATTAACACAAAATGAGTATCTGTCATAAAATATATTGATATCTATAAAAATAATAATAGGAGGTTTATTATGCCAAAAATATATTTAAGCCCATCAACTCAAGAGTATAATGATTATGTCACAGAGGGCAACGAGGAATACTGGATGAATGAAATTGCTGACGCGATGATACCATACTTACGTTCAAGCGGAATAACAGTAATGAGGAATACACCTCAAATGACAGCGGCAAGCTCAATAACTCAATCAAACCAAAGCAATGTTGATTTGCATGTTGCACTCCACTCAAACGCCGCTCCTGAAAGTCTTGCAGGGAAGCTTCGCGGCTCTGATGTCTATTATTCACCGAACAGCAGTTTAAGCAAGAAGTTCGCAGAAATTGAAGCAAATAACCTAAAGAAAATATATCCTGACCCAAGTCTGGTTCTGACACGGGTAGCGACAAACCTAGGTGAAGTAACAAGAACAAATGCCCCGTCTGTTTTGATTGAATATGCCTACCATGACAATGTTGATGATGCAAACTGGATAAAAAATAATATCAATGAAATTGCGAGAAACACCGTTGAGTCAATAACAAAGTATTTCGATATTCCGTTCATTAATGCTCAGGCTGTCCAAACAGCAAAGGTTAATGTTGAATCAGGAAATCTTAATATTCGTTCAAAGCCGAATATAAATGCCAACATAGTGGGAAAAGCTCCAAAAGGCGCCGATATTTATGTTTTAGGAAAATGGGATAACTGGTATGTTGTTTATTATAATGGTGTTGTTGGCTACTCTAGTGCAGATTTTATCAAGATTTAATAAAAAATATCCCATCCGAAAAGGGTGGGATATTTTTTTTTATTATTTATTCTTTAATTTTTCCGTTAGTGTCAAAATGCTTATGAAGCGCCAGCTCCGTCGGGATTATCCCAGCTAGCATAATGGCAATCTGACCATATGCAAGATATGCTGTGTTCGTTTCAAAGTCATTATGGTCCTTTAGTATTAGTATACATATAGCTGACATCACCAAGGTTACAAGCCCGCTCCAGAACCAAACGCTTGAAAAATATGAGTGCGCATACTCCCACGTTTCCTTGCTTTTTCTTGACATTGATGTTCTGTAGCCATAAATACTGTTAATTTTTTTCGGCGGATGCTTTCGCCACAAAAGACCGATAAAAATCATTATTAGCGGTATAAGCATACAGCATATAATTAAAAAAACATCCATTTGTTCCACCTCGCGGCTAAAATTTGTTATAAAAGCTAAAATAATGCCAAAACTAAAATATTTTCTATATTATAGCATTCGTTTTGTCAAAATGCAACAATAAATTTATCTTGAAATCCTATTGCTTAGCTAAAAAGTTCGTTTCGTATTAGAAATCGTCTTAATATTGCCCGATTTTAATTTACTTAACGTCGCTAAATACCTAAATATACCATGATTTTTTTATATATTTTAGATAATTGACACAGCTATCTATTTAATATAAGCTTAATTTATACAAATTTAATAGGAGGTTAATTGATAATGAAAAAGTTTTTAGCAATAATACTGACAATATGCATTTTGCTAATGGTTGGCTGTAATAATAAAAATTCCTCCGGCAATAACGATTCATCCTCGCCGGAGGTAACAACAACGGCTGAGAAAATTGAAAAGAATGTTAATTTATTAAAGAACGGAGATTTTAAAAAGACTAGTATGACTGATTGGGGTTCGTATTTTAACGGAGGAAAGGCATCGGTGAGCAACACGGATTCACAGATGGAGGTTGCTGTTGAGGATGCCGGCACACTCGACTATGCCGTTCAGGTTTTTCAGGATGGCTTTAAGCTTTATCAGGGTGGGAAGTACACCTTGACTTTTGATGCAAAATCAACAGTGAACAGAAAATTCACCGCCCGAATTCAAATAAACGGCGGGGATTATCATGCTTATGTTGAAAAGGTTTTTGACCTGACCGACAAGCTTCAGACCTATACGCTTGAGCTTGATATGACAGAGGCTAGTGACCCGGCGCCACGACTCTGTTTTAATTTAGGTCTTCCGAAGGACAGCGCTCCACTGGGGAAGCATAGCGTTTTCATCAGCAACGCCTCGCTCATGCTGACCGATGATTCGGCTATGGCTAAAGCGAGCACCTCAGACGGCTCAATCAATATAAATGTGAATCAGCTCGGCTATCGCCCTGACTATCAGAAGATTGCTGTATTCAGTGGGAGCACAGCTGACAAAAACTTCAATGTAGTTAATGTTGATACCAACAAGATTGTATACACCGGCGAAATCAAGGATAAAAAAGAGAACTCAACGGCGGGGCAGACTAATTACTACGGTGATTTCAGCTCGGTTAAGGATGCCGGAAACTACAAGATAACAACAGCGTCAATGGGCGAATCCTATCAGTTTAAAATTTCAAACGATGTATATGACAATGCCTTTAACAGCGTATTAAAAATGCTTTATCTCCAACGCTGCGGAACAGAGCTGACAAAGGCGACAGCCGGTGATTTCGCTCACCCCGCGTGTCATAACACCCCCGCAACTATTTTTGGAACAAATAATAAAATCGATGTTTCAGGCGGCTGGCATGATGCCGGCGACTATGGCCGATATGTTGTTGCCGGTGCAAAAACTGTTGCTGACCTTTTGCTTGCCTATCAGTCAAATCCATCAAAGTTCGGTGACAGCTCGGGTATCCCCGAAAGCAGCAACAAGGTCCCTGACATTCTGGACGAAGCACGATACGAGCTTGACTGGATGCTGAAAATGCAGGATGCCGGAACAGGCGGAGTCCACCATAAGGTGACCTGTGCGAACTTCCCCGGGATGATTATGCCGGAGAAGGAAACTGAGCCGCTTATCGTGAGCCTTGTTTCAGATGCGGCGACTGCCGACTTTGCGTCGGTAATGGCGATGAGCTATGATACCTACAGCGGCATTGATAAGGCCTTCGCCGACAAGTGCCTCGCTGCTTCAAAGAAAGCATGGGATTATCTGAATTCAAAGGATAAACTAACGGGCTTTTCGAACTCAACGGGGATTGTCACCGGCGAATATGGCGACGGAAATATCAATGACGAATTCATGTGGGCAAGCACTCAGCTTTATAAATCGACAGGCGATCAGAAATACCATGACAAGCTGAAATCCCTATATTTTTCGACCTCCTATGACCTTGGCTGGGCGAATGTAGGAATATATGCAATGAACAGCTATCTGAATCTTCCGTCTGAAAAAAGAGACTCCGCCCTTTATGAAAAAATGAAGACAAATCTCATATCTCTTGCTGACGGCTTTGTTGAAACCTCAAAGAACGACGGCTATATGATTTCTCTTAGAAGCTCTTATCCGTGGGGCAGTAATATGACAGTCGCAAATAATGGAATGCTCCTACAGCTCGCGAACAAGATTTCCCCAAAGGCTGAATATGTGAGCTATGCCAGAAGCCATTTTAATTATCTTTTTGGGACAAATCCGATGTCGATAAGCTATGTGACTGGCTTTGGAACAGTTTCGCCTGTGTCAACCCATCACAGACCATCTCAGGCTTTGAAGAAAACTATGCCGGGGATGCTCGTTGGCGGACCTGACTCAAGTCTTGAGGACCCATACGCTAAGGCGGTTCTTTCCGGGAAGCCTCCGGCAAAATGCTATGCCGACAACGCTCAAAGCTATTCCTGTAATGAGATTACAATTTACTGGAACTCACCGCTGATATTTTTAATGACGAATTTATAAAATAAAAAAACTAACCGCCTGTTGAGAATTATTATCACAACAGGCGGTTTTATATTTTTTTAAAGTTATTTTATTTTTTTATAATAAGCTTTGCGAGAGCCATTCCTAAAACAACACCGATGAGGCTGAGGCTCAGGTTTAAAGCCACATTCCCCACGGAGTATAGATACTTCCCCTGAGAAAACAAATTCACCGTTTCAATGCTAAAGGTCGAAAAGGTGCTTAGCCCGCCCATCATTCCGGTCGTCAGAAAAAGCTTCCGCCTCGGCGACAATGCGCCGGCCTGTGCCTCAAGCCCGGTAATAAACCCGACAATGAAACCCGCTAAAACGTTCACTATAAGGGTTGAAAGCGGGAAATCAAGGTTTGCCACGCTTAAAAGCTTGCTCACGCCAAAACGAAGGCAGGAGCCGATAAATCCGCCAAGCCCAACTATTAAAAACTCAACCATTTCGACCTCCACAATGTCAAAACTCAAAATAATCTATTCCTTGAAATCGCCTCTGTCGGTAACAATTTCATAGCCGATTGAATTAATCCTGTTTTTTAAGCAAACAGCGCACTCTGCCGCTTCCTCCCCTGTGCAAATCTTGTTGTCATAAAGTGCGTATTTTTTCCTCACCATGACAGGTGACAGGTTCGGCATAAGAACATTGGCGCCGGCAAGAATCCCAAGCTCACGGCCCTTCTTATCAACAGTTCCGAGTGAGGTTGTCGATGGAATAAGTGCATTCGGGAACATCAGTCTGATTATCGCTATCAGATATGTTGTGAGCTCCGCTGTCCCGGACGGGAAGTCCTTGAAGGGCGTGTCCTTATGCGGAATAAAAGGCCCAATCCCCACCATTTGAGGGTTCAGCTTTTTTAAAAACATTAAATCCTCGACGATATTTTCCGTCGTCTGAAAGGGCGAGCCAACCATGAAGCCTGTCCCCACCTGAAATCCAATTTCCTTGAGGTCAAAAAGGCATTGCTTTCTGTTCTCCGGCGACATTGACTCGGGGTGAAGCTTTTTATAATGCTCATCGCTCGCCGTTTCGTGGCGGAGAAGATACCTGTTCGCCCCGGCGTCAAAAAATTTCCGAAAAACCTCTTTTGACTTTTCGCCCACAGAAAGTGTAATGGCACAGTCAGGGTAATCCCCTCTGATTTTTTCGATAATTCCGATTAGCTCATCGTCGCTTATTCCGCCGCCCTCGCCGCCTTGAAGCACGAAGGTTCGAAACCCAAGCCCATAACCTGTTTTGCAGCAGTTAAGGATAGTATCTTTGTCAAGCTTATATCTTTGAGCATTGCTGTTGCTTTTTCGTATCCCGCAATAATAGCAGTCATTCTTGCAGTAGCTAGAAATTTCAATCAGCCCGCGAGTGAAAACCTTATTCCCGAAATTCCTTTGTGAAACCTCTCTTGCCTTAGAAAAAAGATACTCCGCCACGTCGTCATTTCTGTTTTCTATCAGGTTAAAAAGCTCGTCCTGTGAGAGATTTTTATTGTTATATAACTTATCAACCAAGCTTCTCATATTGCCTCCCAGTCGCCTTTGAAATCATATTAATTTACTATACATTTATTATACTATATATTGATAAATAAATCAATTCTAATATAGGAATAATAACACTGGCAAATTAATTTTGTTAAATATAAAATTTAATATGATGAAGGTTGACATTAGTTAAAATTAGAATATAATTATTATACTATAAAAATAATGAGGTAACTATGGAGAATATTGAAACCGTAAAAACCAACAAATACTTGTTAAAAATAACTATTCCGATTTTCATTGAGCTGCTTTTAAACTGTCTTATCGGCAACGTTGACCAGTTTATGATAAGCAATCAGTCACAGACCGCTTTTTCAGCTATTGGAAATGCTAATCAGATTATCAATATGCTGATTATTGTTTTTAACGTTATCAATCTTGCGACTATTATAATGATTTCGCAGTATAGAGGCGCTGAAAATTATGATAAAATTCAGCAGATATATTCGCTGTCACTTGTCGTTAATATTACCTTCGGGGTTTTAGTGAGTGCAATAATTATCTTTTTTAAAGAGCCTTTGCTGAATTGGCTTCAATGCCCTGAAAGCCTGATGCACGACTCAATGATTTATCTCACCTATGTCGGCGGGAGCTTGTTTTTAACCTCCCTTTACCTCACCTTTGCTTCTTTTTTCAAGAGCAACGGAATGATGAAGCACAGTATGTATTTCTCGATATTAATGAATGTAATCAACATTGTTTCAAACTTCTTTTTATTATATGGATTTTTCGGTCTCCCGAAGCTCGGAATCTGGGGGGTTTGTATTTCAACAGTATTAAGCAAGATAATCGGACTTATTATCATTATTATATCAGCCAGAAAAAATCTTAATGCCAGAATTTCTTTCCGGAATTTATTTCCTTTCCCGAGAAAGCTTTTCACAAAAATGATGGAAATCGGTCTTCCGTCCGCCGGCGAAAACTTCGCCTACAGCATTTCAATTATTGTTATTCAAAAGGCAATAAACAGCTTTGGCTCGCTTGTTGTCGCCGCCAGAGTTACCGTTAATCTTATTTCCTTTATATCATGGATATTCGCTTTCGCTATAGCTCAGACAACCCAGATTGTCGTCGGATTTTTAATGGGTGCCGGTGATATAGAGGGGACGGCTAGACGTTTTAGAGTATCCCGAAATATTTCAGTTTTGCTTAGCTTTTTTGGCTCCCTGCTTCTTTTCATATTTAGCGAGACGATTTGCGGTCTTTTCGTCAAGGACCCTGAAATAATAAAAATATGCCGGCAGATTCTGTTCATTGACATTTTTGTTGAAATAGGAAGAGCATTGAATCTTTGTACAGTTAGAGCGCTTCAGGCATGCGGGGATACAAAGTTCCCGATTGTTCTCGGAATTATTGACGAGTGGGTTGTCGCCGTTGGCGGTGCATTCCTTTTAGGCGTCGTATTTAATCTTGGCATCGTTGGCGTTTGGATTGCTCTTGCATCCGACGAGCTGATTCGCGGAATTATCTTCACTATCAGATGGAACAGAGGAAAATGGCGTAATATGTCAATCGTTGAAAAAAATGACACATTAACAGCTTGAAAATAGCCTGCAATTGTGGTATAATCATTTAAAAGCTTTAGGGGGCAGATTTATGAAAATTTCCACCAAAGGGCGTTATGCTTTAAGGATAATAATTGATTTAGCGTCAGATAAAACAGGTGAATATATTTCACTAAAGGATATTTCAAGCCGTCAGGGTATTTCAGATAAATATGCGGAGCAGATTATAAACCAGCTGTCGAAGGCCGGCTTTGTCAGAAGTATTCGTGGCGCAAAGGGCGGCTATATGCTCTCAAACCCTCCGGGAAGCTATACTGTTGGGATGGTTTTAAGGCTGATGGAGGGGAGCCTTTCTCCTGTTGCCTGTGTTGATTCTGAAAATCTATGCGTTCGCTCCGCCGTATGCCCCACCATTCAGGTATGGAAAAAGCTTAAAACTGCTATCGACGATGTTGTTGACAATATTACCATCGAGGATTTAATCGTGCATGAAAGTCCTGAAATTCTTGTTTAGCTTTATTGATAATGTAATATACTATTAACAGTTGCTGGATATAAATGCAACTGTTTTTTGTGTAAAAATTACATTGAATAGAAAAAATCAAAGTGTTATAATTTTTAAGGCTTGACATAAAATTACTATAAGAGGGTAAATATGCAATTTTTAAAACAAAAATATTACTTAATTTTAGCTCCGCTTATTGTCATGGGGATTATGTTTATAGTTTTTTATCAGTATAATTTGTTCCCGTTCGGCTATAAGGCACTAGACTGGGGCGACATGGCTCAGCAGAATCTCCCCGTCCTTATAGATTTTAAGGATATTTTAAACGGGAAGACCGGCCCGTTTTTTTCAATGGCGAATGCCGGCGGGATGGACTTTCTTGGGATGTTTCTTTTTCTTGCCTCAAGTCCCTTTTCGTTATTGGCCGGATTTATTGAAAAAGCGAATCTTGTGTATTATATAAATATAATGATAATGCTGAAGCTCATGACCTGTTCTGTTACCTCTGGATTGTTTTTCAAAAAGTTTTTTAAAAACCTCAATCACGGTCAGATAATAGCATTATCTATTTCATATTCAATCTGCGGCTACAGCATGATGTTTTATCAGCTTCACACATGGCTTGATGTAATGTATATGTTCCCGCTTCTGATGATTGGCTTTTATAAGCTTGTATTTGAAGAAAAAATCACGCCCTATGTCATTTCGCTGTCGCTGATGATATTATTCCAGTTTTATTTAGGATATATGGTGGCGCTTTTTCTTATTTTTGCTTTTGCCGTTTATCTTCTTTTCTTTTCTGACCCAGAAAAAAGGAAGCGAAGTGTCGTATTTTTCGCTATCGGGACTGTTTTAGCGATAATGATTACCTCCCCTGTCCTCGTCCCCGCGCTCGTGCAATACATGAATTCGGCGAGGACAGTCAGCCTTATTGACAGCCTTTGCTCCGGATTTTTGACGACTGATTTGGGGACGACTATTCCCTTTATCCTGGCGACAAGTCTTTTAATCGTGGTTATCCCATTTTTATATAGAAAAAATCTTTATCGTGACAAGACGGCAATCCCTCTAATAATAATGTTCACCCTTCTTCTCGTCCCGATTATAATTAATCCCATCAACAAAATGTGGCATACTGGGAGCTATCAGGCCTTCCCCGTCAGATATGGCTATATGGCTGTGCTGGTTGGACTTTCACTTGCCGCTCTTTTTATGGAGAGAATGAATCTTTGCAACAGATATGTGACTGAAACCAAGAAAATTCCTCTTATACTCTTCATGGTTGTCATTCTTGAATATCTTGTTTTTTCAAGATGGTATGTCAATACCTATGATGAGGCTTTGCAGCGCTATTCGACCACGCTTTGGGGCGACAACAAGTTCATGATTCAGATTTTGATTTTTTCTGTTGTCACCTGTGCTATTCTCTTCGTCTTATTCATGCAGTATAAGAAGAAACGGCTTTCGTCTGGGATTTTCTCATTATTGCTATGCTCGGTTATTATAATTGAAGCTTTTTTTAACTGCTCTGTTTATATCGGCTTTGGTGCCCGTGATACAAAGGGCTTTAATCAGGCGATATCCCTTTCGAACAGTATTGACGATGACGACACCTACAGAGTCAAGGTCGAAAACAAGTATTTCGACGTTAATCTTGTCGGCGCTATGGGGTATAACTCTCTTGCGCACTATACCTCGCTTATTGACAGCGACTATATCTTCGCCATGAAAAAGCTCGGCTATTCCTCCTATTGGATGGAGGTTAATTCAAACGGCTCAACCGCCTTCACTGACGCCCTCCTCGGGAATAAATATACAATCATCCGATATAACAACATGACAGGCTATGAGGATGTAGTTCACTCAAATGATGTTTATAATATCTGTAAGAATGAATACAATATGTCACTAGGGAATGTTATTTCAAAAAATCAGCTTGAGGCATTAAAAACAATCCCGCCAAAGGACAGAATTTCTTTTCAGCAGACTCTATATCAAACCTTGACAAACAGAAAAACGCCTCTTGTGCATCGATATGACATTTCTAGTTCAGGAGGAGTTCTAATTCAAAATAACGGCGGCGATACGAATTACGCTATCAAGAGCGGGAACGCCGGTGCCTTGACCTATCAGATTTTTGTCAGCGGAAGACAGAATCTTTATTTTGACTGTTTCAGAAATCTCACGACGAATCTTTCAGAGCCGATTAACGACAGCTTTAATATTATTGTCAACGGCAACAATATCCTCAGAAAGTATCCGGCGAAGTATGCAAACGGGATGCTTGACCTCGGGACTTTTGAAAATGAAACCGTCAATATTTCTATTTCCGTTTTGAAAAGCAGCTATGCGAACTCCTTCGGCGTTTTCGGGATTGACCTTGATGAGCTAGGGGAAGGCATAAAGACGATGAACCCCGCCGATGTTAAGCTTGACGGCGACAAAATCACAGCCACAGCAACAGCCACACAGGATAATCAGTCGCTCATGCTCACAATCCCATACAGCGAGGGCTTTAAGGTCAGCGTAAACGGGAAGACGGTCAAGGCTGAAAAAATGCTCGACGCCTTTATGGCAATCCCACTAGAGAAGGGCGAAAATACCGTTAGCTTGAGCTATTCACCATATGGATTGAATATTGGACTAATCATTTTCTTTGTTGGAATCTTTGCATTAATCGCAACAGCGCTTCTCTTTAAAAGGTTTAAGTACAAGCCGGTGAAGTTGCTTGAAAACACCCTGTACTATGGCTTTCTCTCGATAGCGGGGATACTTTTCATCGTGGTTTATATCTTCCCTGTCATCGTTTATTCAATATATTATTTTTCAAGATAACAAACTCTAAAGCTATAAAACCCTAGTTTTGAAAATTGTGTGCAAAAATATGTTACTTTCTGTATCAAGACAGAAAGTAACATATTTCGTGCAGTATTTATTTAAAAACGGGTCTTTTATGTTTTAAGGGCGAACAAAATGTTCGCCCTTTTTTATGTATTACAGTAGGAATCCTTATATGCTGTGAGCCTTGTGACCAGCCCGTTTTTCCCGCCATAAATATCAATTTTTGAAATGTACTGCTCCGCCATTTGCTTTTCCTCTGTTGAAACAGTGAAGCTGTCATTGATATCCTCGCCATTGAAACCGGAGTAGGTTATCGTCTTGAAAGCCCGCCCCCTCGACGCGAAATTCAGCCTGAAGCCTAAGCCCTGAACAGGGTCAATCAGCCACTGCTTGTCAAAGTCGATATATTTATGCCTGACGATATTCCTGTCATCGGCATAGGCTGTGCTTGCGCTATATGTGTTGTATGTATCGTTCGTATCCTTCATGTGAATTTCGCTGATTATTTTTGAAAGGTCGTTCCCACTTGAAAAGGAAATAATTTTCTCACTGTCGGAAAAAAGAATATTTTTCTTATTTTGATGCTTTGTGAAGCGTATCATATTTGGATAAGCGACATACGGCTGTGTTGTTTCAACCTTTAGACACAGGTTCACAACAGCATCCCACAGGCTTGTATGCTGTTTCACAAAAAGATAGCTTGCGACCTTTGTCGGATTTTCATAGGTCACAAAAGGGAGGCTGACTCTTTGTGTCATCAGCATATTCAAATCAACGTCATAAATTATTCCGTCAGCCAGCTCGTTATAGCCAAGTGCAAAGGAATAGCCTCTTGAGGTTATATTTAAAAGCTTTTGTGAAGAAAGCTCCTTCACCTCACAGGTATCAATTACCCCCTTATGCACAAGGACTCCGTTGATGGCGACCTCTATTTCAAAAATTTCCGAAAAGCTTTCTGTCGTATAAAAGCTCCCCCTAAAAAAGCTGTACGGCGTATATCTTTCCTTTGAAAAATAAATTGAAACGCACTGTGAAATTATCCGGCGCACAGTTTTCCCTCTCTCGAGGACGGAAATCACAACCGAATTTTCCATAAGTCCATTTTCCCTCCTTTTTTAAACCTGAACGAAAACAATACTGCAAGCAGCACTGATTCCAAAGCTGTCAATTTCAGCAACATATGATTTTAAAAGAATGTTGCTGAAGCTCAGGCTCCCGATATTCAGGGTGAACGGTGTTTTGCGGCTTGAAATTTCATTAATGACAGAAATGAAGCCCCCGTTAGTCCCGAGTGAAACCTCACCGCTCACCTTTATTGTCAGTGCCCCCACTCCGCAAAGCCGCGTTATGACGTCCTTTGAAATCAAAGGCACCTCGACTAGCTTATTCCCTCGTGAAAGCTCATAGGCTTTACACACCAGTGTGTATGTATCATCAAGCGGGATGTTTAGCGAACTATGCTCGCTGTCCTCACTGATTATCCCGCTTAAAAGTATAAAATCCGATGAAGCCTCCTCCATGCCAATTCCTCCTCATTATTATATAAAAACAAAGGGGGCTGAGATTGCCCCCTTGCTTTTTTGCCACTATTCCTTAACTACGCTCAAAAGCTTAATAGCCTCAGGTATAATTTTAGAAAAGCCAACAGATACAGTGAAAACCGTATCCTCCATCTGTGTTGAAATCAGCTTGTCAAAATCCACAACAACATCCGTGCCGTTAATCATTTCAAGAGCACAGCTTTTGTCTAGCCCGATGAGGTATTCATCGCTCATGCCACTGCACTTCACAAGAGTTGCCCCGAAAGGAGTTTTCAGCATTCCGCTGGTCATATATTCACCGGTGTAATTCTTCATTTCTGAAAGCTTTAGAATGCTTGCCATAACGCTCGGTGAAACAAGGATAGTCGTGAGGTTATATTCATTGAAGGAAGCCCATAGTGAAATAAGGTCGTTATATGCAATTGCTGTCCCGGCAATTTCAGCGGGAATAGCCCCAGTCGAAAGTGTCAGCAATGCGCTTTTATTAACTGCGGCTGAAATCTGTGCGCCGACTGTTCTTAGTGCGGCGGCGAAAAGGTCAATTCTCTGCTGACGGATTGTTTCAAATGAAGCCGAAACCTTTCGTCCGAACTTAACCAGCTGAGTTGATTCTGCGGCAAGCTTCACAGTAGTGACAGGAAGTGCCTCTCCCTGATTAACATTCACGTTTTCCCCCTCTGAAATGATGCTGACACCTCTGAAGTCAAGCCCGCTGACACTAGTGTGTGCCGCAATGATTTCAGGGATGATTGAAGTATTATCCATGCCCTGTCTTATGCAGCGGCGAACAAATTCAGGGAACAAAACCGCTGATTCTGTTGTCTGAAAGAATTTTTCAACCATATCGCTTTCAGAGCCAAAAACCTTGATGTCGAATCTCTTTAGCTGTCTTTCAAAAGCGTCAAGTCCGCGAAGCTCAGTGTTTTCATAGCATGAGCCTTTATCCATTTCCTCCAAAACCTGTGTGAAGCTTTTTCCGGCTATGTTGTATAGCCCTTTTTCCAACTTGATTGTGTTAAACATACACATCTCCCTTTCTTTTTTAAACCTTGAATTTCTTGTTGTCGCTGAGACTTTTGTCCTCTGCCTTAAAAAGCTGTGCCTTCTCGACATTTTTTACTGCCTTTGAAAGACTGCATTTCATGTCAATAAGCTCGCTCATGCTCATCCCCTCGGCAATTCTTACGACAGTTTTAACAGCGACCTCGGGGTGGCATAAAAAGCTAAGCCTTATCACCTCACGAATTGTTTCGTCACGAAACTCCTGTGAAAGCGTTTCGCTGTCACTTGCTTTTTTCTTTAAAAGCTCCAGCTCGCTTGCCTTGATGATTACCTCGCCCTCGCCAAGGTAATCCCCGCCATAACGTTTTGTTACCCCGGCATTAACCTGTGCGGGGACTGCAACAAATGACCATTCATAAGCATCAGTCGGGTTTTCAAGGATTGTATAGCACTTCACCCCGTTATAAACCCTCCCCTTTTTATGAGAACAAGCCTTTTCGCTCAAATTCGCGCGACACACTGAACAGATTCTTTGTGAAACAGTACAGCTGACGCTGACCTCCTTTTTTATCCCGCCGTCAATTTCCTTGATTAAATCAGCGTTTGCGTCAGTCCTCACCATATAAGCCGTCGCCTTTAAATATGTATAAGCCTCGCCTGTTGATGTCTTTTTAGCGCTGTCGGTTAAAACCTCGGTATCGATAATTCTGGCTGTCTGATTGCTCCCCTTTGGGTTATGGTCAAAAATCCCCGTTTTCCCGACGAAAAGCTTAGCCAGCGAAAAAAGCGAGCTAACCGAAAACCTCTCGTTATCCCTGTCAACCTCGTTATCACAAAGCACAACCGAAAAAGCATATGCCTCGTCCGCTGTCAGCTCCCGCCTTGTATACTCATTAATTTTTTTAAGAAGCTGTTCATTAATTGTTTCAGCCATCTTTTCACCATTCCTTTCTAACAGAATCAGATTGTTTTGAGCGTTTCGGCACTAGCCGAATTTCGGTCGCAATTTTGACAAAAAACTCAAATTTCATCTCATTCTATAATTTAGCTAATGCACTTTCAATCTCAAGTGCCTGTGCGTTGTGAAGTCTTGCTTGTGCCAGCTCACATTCGTCCTGAAGGTTGATATGTGCCCATGAAACCTGAACCCTGCTGTCGCTCCCTAAAAGCCTTAAAAAAGTTGTACAAATCTGCGATATCACAGGGCTTAACAATCTTCGGTAAAATTCAAGCTCACTTGTGAGCATATCCGCCTGCTGCTTTGACATTCTCTCTGACGTGCTCCAGCTAAGCCCCAATAAGAACGGCGGAATAGAAAGCTTTGCGACAATCTGCTCCAAAAGCTGGCGAACAGGGATTTCAGTGTCAAGCACTTGATTTTCGGCGCCGATTACCTTGATATTCACATCGCCCACAGCCACAAAGTCGCGAATCTGTCCGTCCCTTGACGCATTCATCCCGTCAGACCATTCCTGAGCTATCTGCATTGCCCTTTCCTTAGCAAAAGCCTTGTCGCCTGAATCACTGGTCGGGCGATAGGTCACGGCATAGCGAACATTCCCCACCCTGTCGAAATTCTGCCCTATGCTTTCATAAATACGGAGCAAAATCCCGCTGATTGAAGGTAGCCCTCTCAGAATAGAAACCCCGTCCGGATTTTTCGCTGACGGATTCAGTGCCGAATACAAAAGCCTTTCGGGATGTGAGATTTTCACTGCCTCCTCACCACGACCGATATAAAACTCCCTGTCTATCGGGCTTTTCCCCGCCCTTACCGAAACAAAACTGCTGTCCGCGTTATAAAGCCCTGCGACCTGCTTTGTTTCTGAATTTATGAGGATTTCGCCGACTGCATTGCCATAGGTTAAAAGCGAATCAAGATAACTGTCCACAAAGGAATAAAGCGACTGCCCCGAAACGCCAACCCTCACGCCGTTAATAAATTCGTCAAGCTCCTCCTGATACCTCGTATCACTGCACTCGACCTTAAAATCGCCGGTCAGGCGGATAATTTTGCTGACACAGGCATCAATTAGCGGAACCTGAAGCCTCAGCTGTTCATAAAGCTGAGCCTCAATCCCGCTGACGTTCCCGACGAATCTCAGCATATCCTTGTCGACTGTTCTTGCCGACTGAACTGTTGCAATGTCAGGGGTATTTTTCCCCTTTTGAAATAACTTCATTTTTTAATCACCCCTTTATCTTCTCAAAGATGCCACGAAAAAGTCGTCGCTGTTTTCCTGCAAAAATGTGTTCACGAAATAACGGATATCGTCCATTGCGTGGTCGTTCTCCTTAACGGGTGCGTCAACACCACTCTTTGAATCCCAGCAATAAAGTGAAAATTCCCTTATTGAGTCCTTACAGCACTCACAAAATATCAGCTTGTCCTGCCTAAGATAGTCGCACACCCGTCTGATTCCGCTTAAAACATCATTTTTTGCCGGAATAACCTTGAATTTCCCGTGGCGCTTGATACATTCGATGAAGCTTGCCGCCGACGGGTCAACAATAACCACTTCAATCTTCTTCCCCTCACAGAGCCTTTCAAGAGCAAGATAATGCTCCTCATCTGTGCGAAGCTGTCCCTTTTCCTTTGAGCAATAATAATATTCGTCGATGCGATACCATTTCCCGTCATTCTCGCCCCAAAGCCCGAAGGATGAGGGGTTCACGGTCCCGTAATCGCATGAAACCGCATATCGACTGCACTTAGGAGCTGCCTCCGTGATATGCTTTTTCTCTGAAAACATAGGATAAACCAGCCCCGTCACCGCCGTCCACTTCCCCAGAATAAATCGCTCATAAAAAACGCCGGAATAAAGTGAGTTGTATCGCCGTTTAATTGCATTTGAAAGTGAAGGGTTGTCATCCATAGTGAAATGAAGGTACAGGGCATTTTTGCTCCTCGCCTTTTGTATCCATTCCCGATAAAACCAGTGATAGGGATGCTCAGGGTTGCAGTTGAACCATAGCTTTGAGCCGCTCACAGAGCATCTCGCCAGCGACTGCTCCACGAAGGAACGAGGCATTAGTGCGACCTCGTCAAGCATAACCCCCGAAAGCGTAATCCCCTGAATAAGCGATGCGCTCGCCTCATCCTTCCCCCCAAAGAAATAGAATCTGTTTGAAGCCCCTTTAAAGCTCACGTCGATATAATTTTTTGAAGCCCTCTCAACACAGCAAAATCCAAGCTCCTTTAAAAAGCGAATGAGCGGTGTGGTGACATTCCTTTTGAGTGAGGTTATCGTCTTCCCACAAATAGCGAAGCTTGAATTTTTAAAGCTTGCCATTGCCCACGCCACGAAAGAAATCGACATACAAAGCGTCTTTCCGCTTCTTATCGCCCCGTCACAGATTATTGCGTCGAAGCTTTTTGTTTCGCTTGAGTTCCACCATGTGAGGACGGTCCTCTGTTTTTGTGAAAACCTGCAAAAGCTAGTCATTCTCACATTCCCCCTCATTTTGTGAGGAAGAAAATCCGCCGGCCTTAATCGCATTAAAAAAACTCTCGGCTGAGCTGTTGACCTCAGCGGTATTTTCGATTTCCCAGAGCTTTTCCAGAGCCTTAAGCCTGTCAAAAAGCTTTATTTCGACCCCACCGCCCTTGACTCTTTTTATTTCTGAAACATTAAAAAGGTCAAAGCCCGAAAGCTCATTTTCTGAGGGCATTTCATCTAAAAATGCCAGCTTCACAGCATCATTTATACTCCCGAAGGCTAGTCTTTCAAGCCCCGCTCTGACATTTCCGCCGAAATTAACCCTTTCGGAAATCCTGTTCAATGCCCTTTGCGTTTGACTTTTTTCAAGGATTTTCATGCCCTCAAAAAAAGCATCCTTTTCTGAAAAGCCCGCTTTTATCGCGGCTTCACTGATGTTTCTCAGCTTCAAATAATTAAACCAGAATGCTTTTTTTATTAAAATATTGTCCTGTCCCATACTTTCGCCCCTTTCACATTTCACTTACAGCGAGAAAGCATTAGGGCTTTGCATACAAACATGCAATTAAGTAAAGAAAATATTCAAAATTTGTAAAATAGTCTATAAAACTCTTAAACCCCTTGCTCTAAAAAAATATTTGTAGTATAATTCTTCTATATAAAAATCATCTATTTTACATATTGGAGGCTCGTATGACAAATAATTTTAACAACAGCATGACGAAAGATAAATTCAAACTTGCATTTGTGAATACACTTCGCTCAAAATTTAATATTTCGCCCGATGAGGCATCTGACAATCAGGTTTATAAGGCAATTTCTCTTGTTATCGTTGAGCTTCTTCACGAAAAGCGCAGAAGATTCATCAACAAGGTTAATTCTCAAGGGAAGAAACAGGTTTATTATCTTTCTATGGAATTTTTGATGGGGCGCTCACTAAAAACGAGCCTTTATAATCTTGATATTGTGAAGGAAGTCACCTCTGTTTTAAAGGATTATGATATTAATATCGAAAAAATATATGAAAATGAGCCTGACGCAGGTCTTGGGAACGGTGGCCTCGGCCGACTTGCCGCCTGCTATCTTGACGGCTTGGCTACACAGGGCTATCCGGCGATGGGCTATTCCATATGTTATGAATTCGGCATTTTTAAGCAGAAGATTGAGGAAGGGTGGCAGACTGAGCTCCCCGACAACTGGCTCCCCGGCGGCGATGTCTGGCTGGTTGAAAAGCCGGAAAGAGCAATCGACATCCGTTTTGACGGCGAAATTCAGGAGTTTTGGGACAATCAGTATCACTGCGTTAATCTCGTTAATTTCACGACGGTTCACGCTGTCCCTTATGATATGTATGTTTCCGGCTATAACAGCGACGGCGTTTCTGTTTTAAGACTGTGGAAGGCTGAGGTTCCGGGCATTGACATGGCGCTTTTCAACAAGGGTGACTACTCAAAGGCACTGGGTCAAAACACAATTGCACAGGCTATTTCAAAGGTTCTATACCCGAATGATAACCATCTTGAGGGGAAGTCGCTTCGCCTCCGCCAACAGTATTTCCTTTGCGCCTCTTCGATAGGCGATATTGTTGCGAACCATATGTCAGTATACGGAACACTTGACAACCTTCACGAAAAGGTTGCCATACATATTAATGACACACACCCGACTCTTGCTATCCCTGAGCTTATGAGAATTCTCATTGACGACTGCGGATACAATTGGGATAAGGCGTGGCATATTGTTAAGAACACCTTTGCATACACGAATCATACTGTAATGAGCGAGGCTCTCGAAAAGTGGGATATTTCGCTGATGAAGCAGGTTATACCACGAATTCTTTCTATCATTGTTGAAATCAACGAGCGCTACTGCAAGGCACTGATGAATACAACAGGCGATTCTCAAAAGGTTTCGAGAATGTCAATTATTTCAAATAATCAGGTTAAAATGGCGAACCTTTGTGTTGCGACAGCGCATAGCGTCAACGGTGTTTCAAAGCTCCATTCAGAGATAGTCAAGCATGTTGTTTTCCGTGACGAATATGAATACAAGCCGCATCATTTCAAGAATGTAACAAACGGTATTGCATACAGAAGATGGCTCTATCAGTCGAATCCGGGGCTAACAAATCTTCTTAACAAAAGCATAGGCGCCGACTATTTAAAGGATGCTTCAATGCTAAAAAAGATGTCCGTATTTGAAAAGGACAAAAAGGTTCTTAATGCTCTGGCTGAAATAAAAAGGGCGAACAAGGTTGAGTTCGCTAAGTACGTTAAGGATAAGATGGATATTGTCCTTAATGTCGACAGCATTTTCGACGTTCAGGTGAAGCGTCTTCACGAATACAAGCGTCAGCACTTAAATGCGCTGAACATCATCGCTGAATACAACCTCCTCCTTGAAAATCCGGATGCCGATTTTGTCCCGAAAACATATATTTTTGCCGCCAAGGCAGCGCCGGGATATTTCCTCGCAAAGCAGATTATCAAGCTTATATGGTCAATTTCAGAGGAGCTTCGCAAAAATCCGGCAATCTGCCAGAAGCTCAGCGTTGTTTTCCTTGAGGACTATTGTGTTACCCTTTCCGAGCTTTTAATGCCGGCGAGTGATATCAGCGAACAGATTTCACTGGCGGGGACAGAGGCATCGGGAACAGGGAATATGAAGCTGATGCTCAACGGTGCCATTACCCTCGGGACAATGGACGGTGCAAACGTTGAGATTTTTCAGGCAGTCGGTGCTGAAAATATCATTACCTTTGGTATGACTAAGGACGAGGTTGATGTGAAAAAATCGCTAAACTATAAGCCTGAGGAATACTATAACAGCAATCCGATTATCAAGGCAGCGATAAACCGCCTTTATAGCGGGATTAATGGCTCAACCTTTGAGGATATTGCGAATTCACTTAAATTCTCTGACCCATATATGGTTCTCGCTGACTTTGAGGCATATCAGGTGGCGCAGAAATATGCGTCGGAATGCTATAAGGACCCGCTCAAGTGGAACAGGATGTCGCTCGCTAACATTTCTGGCGCAGGGATTTTCTCGGCTGACAGAGCTGTTGAGGATTACGCCAGAGATATTTGGGGACTAACAAAATAATATTTTTAAATACTTGAAGAACCACAAACTACAAATAGGTCGGAGCACGAAATCAGACACGGACATTCTTTAATTATATATTAAAAATCTCCTGTCTGATTGAGCGACCGTGACTGCGTAGTAATATTAACGCACAATGGCAATCCGAGTTGCAAATTGCGTCAGCAATTTGAGTGTCTGAGGATTGCGTTGATTTCTTTGGTTACTTTCTGTATTAAGACAGAAAGTAACATATTTTTATTATGTATTTTTCCAAACAGGGTATTTTGAGCTTTGAAGGGGACGGTGTCCCCTTTTTTGTTTAAAAAAATTAAGGGCGAAGTCTTCTACTTCACCCTCTCATATGAGCACCTGTCGCTTTCAAGTGCAAAAATCAGCTTTTCCCCCTCATAAAACCAGAATTTCCCCTTGCCGAGAAGGCTCTCCTCAATGAGCCTTGACATATTCCCGTTTTTAGGCGCGAGCAATTTCTGCCCCTTGCTGTCGCAAAGCTTAATAACCAGCTTGTATTTCCCCTGTTTTAAAACCACACAGTTATCGCTAAAAAATTCAAGCTTAACCCCGAGATAGGTCGCCAGCCTGTATTGCTTTTCCTTAAAATAAACAACACAGATTACCCCCTTGAAATTCATTTTCAAGTATTGAATTTGCGCCATAGAAGCCATGATGCAAGCCTTCGGCGGTTTCACGAGCTTTTTATCAATCTCCTCGGCAACAATTTCCTTATGTGTGAGTCTTGAGGTATGTTCACTGCATCCGCATTTGGCATATCTGAAATCATTGCACTGCATCCACATATAGCTTTTCGGGAAGGAGCACCCCGCGTCCGCCTCAATATATCCGACGCCGTTTTCAAAGTCTATGTCCTTGCCGTTGAGCCTTAAAAAGCCATGAATTCTATGGTGAAGGCTTATTATTTCATGCTGACATTCCATTTTCGGGAGATATTGAAAAGGCCCCATTATTGGGTAACTTAGTGGCGTGAGCTGACCGTAATACACCTTCCCTTTTAAAATCAATCCGCCCGAGTCAATGTCAACATACATCCCCTTGCTTGTGAAAAAATTCTTCCCGACAATGACCCCGAAGCCTTTTTTCATAAAGTGAAAATCAGAAATCGGGAAGTTCACGTTATAGGACTTATATTCAGTAATAACCTGAATGAAAGCCGAGCCGGCGCCGTTTTCGCCGACATTTCTCCCGACAATGAAAACGATTGTATCGCTGCTGCACTGATGCTTGAAATACCAGCCTTGAAAATTAGGCTTGCCCTCAGAATAAGGGGGCTTTTTTTCTTTGTGACATTTATAGCTGTTCATACTTTAGCTCCTTTATTGATGGATTTGAAATCAGCTTCCCTCGATAATTAAATCTCGACCCATGACAAGGGCAGTCCCACGAAAGCTCGTCGGGGTTCCATTCAAGAAGGCAGCCTAGATGAGGGCATTTTGTTGACACAGCGAAGGTCGCCCCGTTTTCGTCCTTATAGACACCAATCCTGTGCCCATCGTGTTCAACAATTCCCGCGTGTCCGGCTTCAATTTTTTCAAGCTTTTCAAATGGAATTTTAAATGCCCCTAAAGCAAGCCCCTCGACAGCCTGTGTTGAATCCTTTATTAAATTTTTCGCTCCGGCTGGCGGGTTGAATCTCTGAGGTGAAAACACCTCGGCATTTTCATTTTCATATCCCATAATCATATCCGACAGTATCATAGCCGAGGCCATTGACGTTGTCATCCCCCATTTGTTGAAGCCCGTTGCGACATACATTTCCGGTGTCGCTTTAGAAAACTGACCGATGTATGGGATTTCATCATGCGTCATACAATCCTGTGCCGACCAGTGATATTTTTCAACGCTGTCGGGGAATAGCTTTGCCCCCTTTAGCCTTAGCTTTTCATAGCATCCTCCCGACTTGTTCTTCCCTGTTCGATGACCGGCACCGCCTAACAGCAGAAGGTCGCCGTAGCTTCTGAAGGAAAACCCCTTTTCGTCAGCATCGATATACATTCCGTTGAGCTTCATTGCATTCTCAAGTGCGATGACATATGAACGCTCCTGATGCATTCTCGAGAAATAAAATCCGGGGAAATTTATGAACGGGAAGTGTGAGGCGATGACAATTTTTCGAGCGGTCACCTTTGCGTGCTCAGTGAAAACAACATTTTTTTCAACGTGGGTTACCATTGTGTTTTCATAAATCTGGAGCTTTTTCGCAATTGGAGCGATGAATTTCAAGGGGTTGAACTGTGCCTGCCCTGTGAATTTTATAGCTCCGGCTATCTTGAACGGAAGCTCAAGCTCGCTGATATATTCGGCACTCCCACCGAGCTTCTGAACAGCCCTCACTTCATTGTTGATTTTTTCGGCATCGTCAATTGAATAGACAAAAGCGTCCTTTTCTTCAAAATCACATTCAATTTTTTCAGCCTTAATTATCTCCATGAACCTGCTGATTGCGATTTCATTAGTCAGGAAGTATTGGCTCGCTTTTTTTTCACCATAATCATGGATAAGCTTGTTATAAATCAGGCTGTGCTGACTCGTTATTTTCGCTGTCGTATTTTTCGTCATTCCGCCTGCAATTTCCCTCGCCTCAAGAACGACAACGTCGACGCCTTTTTTTGAAAGATTATGGGCGATGAGAATCCCCGCCATTCCGGCACCGACAACCACAACATCACAGCTTATATCAACTTCTAAATGCAATTTTCTATCTATATTAACACTGTCGCTCCATACTGATTTCAAAAAATCACCTCTTTATACTATTCCCATTTTTATGTATTTTTAATCACCCAAAAATTTATAGTATAGCGGATTTTTTAATCGGACAAGATAATAAAAATATAATGTTTGGATGTGATAGCTTGTTCCCAAAAAAAATATATTATGAGCCAAAAGCTCTTGAATATCCTTTAGGGAAAGAGCTGAGGGAAAAATTCTCCGACCGGGACTTTATTGAAATAGAAAACCACAACAACATCCCCGAAATGCGTGAGAAACAAAACAGCGAGTTTGCGAGTATGAAGCTCAATTTGATTTTAGGGACAAGAAAAACGCATAAGTATGTTCCGAATTTCAAGACCTCGGATTTTCTCGTCCCGTGGACATCGTCAGGCTGTAGTGCTATGTGCCTTTACTGCTATTTAGTCTGCAATTATAACAAATGCGCGTATCTCAGGGTTTTCACTAACCGCGAACAGATGTGTGACAAGCTGACAACCTTTTCACGAAAAAGTGCGACCCCTCTCACCTTTGAAATAGGGAGCAACAGCGACCTCGTAGCCGAAAATGTTATCACCGGCAACCTTAAATGGACGATTGAGGAATTCGCCAAGACAGGGAGGGGGAAAATCACCTTCCCGACTAAATTCCACATGGTCGATGACCTTTTGAATTTAGAACACAAGGGGAAAACCATTTTCAGAATGAGCGTCAATCCCGAAGAAATTATCGGGAGGATTGAGCTGGGGACTTCGACCCTCGACGAGCGAATTGACGCCCTCAATAAAATGGCTGACGCTGATTATATCATCGGCTTGCTGATTGCGCCTGTTATTCTTGTTGATAACTGGAAGGCACTTTATATCGAGCTTCTTGATAAGCTTGAGGCACAGCTTTCAGCAAAGGTCAAGGATAAAATGTTCATTGAGGTAATTTTCATGACCTACAGCTTTGTCCACAAGGCAATAAACGTCGAAGCTTTCCCTCACGCACCCGAGCTGTATTCAAAGGAAAAAATGGTTGGGAGAGGCAGAGGGAAGTATTGGTACAGGCAGCCCCTTCGTGATGACGGCGAGGCATTTTTAAGGGAGGAAATTTCAAAGCGCTTCCCCGATAATGAGATTGTCTATATATGCTAAAAAAAGCACAGCAAGGTTATCCCCTGCTGTGCTTAACATAATTTTTACTATTAGAATCAGATGCTCTAGCCAAGAATAATCCCGTCTATAGCATCAATTTCCTCAAAGGTGAATTTTGACTTAAAAACTGCCTCGACGTTTTCAGTGATTTGTGAAGAACGGCTTGCCCCAATCAGAACAGAGCACACCTTCCCATCTCGAAGAACCCATGAGAGAGCCATTTGAGCGAGCGACTGCCCCCTGTTGCTTGCGATTTCACTTAGCTTGTTAAGCTTCACAACCATTTCAGGCGTGAGAGCGTCCTTGAACCATCTTCCGTTGCCCTTCCCTATTCTTGAATCCTCAGGGATACCGTTTAGATACTTGTTCGTCAAAAGCCCCTGATAAAGCGGACTGAATGCAATCAGCCCAAAGCCCTCATCCTCAGCGAGCCTAGTCAGCTTGTCACTTTCAATCCATCTGTTGAGCATTGAATATGAAGGCTGATTTAAGATAAAAGGAGTTTTCAGCTCTTTTAGAATACTTAAAGCCTCCTTAGTCTGCTGTGTCCCATAGTTTGAAATGCCGACATACAGAGCCTTCCCCTGCCGAACGGCATTGTCAAGGGCGAGCATAGTCTCCTTCATTGGGGTTTCAGGGTCATAAACGTGGTGATAAAAAATATCAACATATTCAAGCCCCATTCTTTTCAGACTTTGGTCAAGACTGGCTGTGAGATACTTCCTCGAGCCGTGCTTAGCGCCAAAAGGACCCTCCCACATATCGTATCCGGCTTTTGTTGAAATGCAAAGCTCGTCACGATACGGTCGCATAGATTTATCGAGTATTCTCCCGAAATTCTCCTCAGCGGCGCCGGGTGCAGGTCCGTAGTTGTTGGCGAGGTCAAAGCTGTTAATACCAAGGTCAAAGGCGGTATGCACCATCTCCTGCATATTTTCAAAATTATCCTTGTCGCCGAAATTCTGCCATAGCCCAAGCGACATGGCTGAAATTTTCAGCCCTGATTTCCCGCATTTATTGTATATCATTCTGTCGTATCTTTCAGGATTTGGAATATATTTCATATATTTCTCCTTTTAAATTTATTATCTTTCATATTATCCATTTGTTGTTGCAAAGTCAAGGCGATTTTAAAAACTTTATAAAATATTTTAATGTTATGCATCTTTTTTTGTTTAAATAATTATGGTATAATTTAGCTAATTAACATTGTCTGCTGTATTGAAGGGAAGGATATTAAATGAGCGCTAAAAGAAGAAAGGTTCGAATTTTATGGGGCAGGGTTTTTATTGCCGTTTTCATTGTTGCAATTCTCATTATCGTGATAATTACTGTTTTTCCTGATAAATCAGAAAAGCCATCAACCTCCTCTTCAAATACACAGAGCATGAATTCCTCTGACAGCTCGCTGTCCTCAGTTGATAATACCATTAACGCCAACTATGATTTTAAAGAGTTTGATGCCTCACAGATAAACAAAGGCAACCTAATCCTCGTGAATGGTGATAATAAGTTTTTAGCCGACGCACCTGACGACCTTGTTACCGTTTATTCAAAAAAGACAAAAAGCTATCAGACAAAGGACGCTCAGGTTTCGCTCAAGCCTGAGGTAATAACAGCACTGAACAAAATGGCTGACGATTTTTTTAATGCCAAAAATAACAACAGTCTTATGGTCATCAGCGGCTACAGGACCTTTGCCAGACAACAGGAGCTGTATGATGCTGAGCTAAAACGCACAGGACTAATCACCTCAAACCTCGTCGCTCTCCCCGGACATAGCGAGCATCATACAGGCTATGCTGTTGATTTCGGGATTTATCCCACTAACGGGGTCACAAAAGAATTCGACGGGACAGGCGATTTTTCCTGGATTGACGAAAACTCATATAAATACGGCTTCGTTGTCAGATATAGAAAAGAAAAAGCCGGCATAACCAAAATCGACAATGAGCCTTGGCATTTCCGTTATGTCGGTCAGCCTCATGCTTATATTATGCAGCAAAAAAACCTAAGCCTAGAGGAATACATCGACTATCTCCGTCAGTTTGAATTCGGGAGGAACAATCTAGAAGCCAAGGGAGCCGACGGGGCGGATTACGAAATTTATTACGTCAAGAGCACATCTCTCATGACGAAGGTCCCTGTTCCAAAAAAGCATGAGTATTCCGTTTCGGGGAATAACGTTGACGGCTTTATCGTGACTGTGAAATTATCATAATTTTTTCATACTTTTTCAGACAGCGGGCATTTATATATGCTCGCTTGTGTTTTTATTAAGTAAATGTAAACAAAATTAATATTTTTTGTAAATGTATTGATTTTTGCTGACACTTGTACTATACTATTTTTAGCACTCAGCTATAATGAGTGCTAAAAATACGCAAATTATAAATTATAAGGAGTGTCAAATTCATGGCAAAAAAAGAATTTAAGGCTGAATCAAAGCGCTTGCTGGATATGATGATTCACTCAATCTATACTCATAAGGAAATTTTTCTGAGAGAGCTCATTTCAAATGCAAGTGACGCTATCGACAAGCTGTATTTCCTTTCCCTCACCGACAATAATGTTGGGCTTAAAAAGGACGATTTTTGCATTTTCATCAAGGCGGATAAGGAAAACCGCACCCTCACAATCACCGATAACGGAATAGGCATGACCAAGGAGGACCTCGAGAGCAACCTCGGGACAATCGCGAAAAGCGGTTCTCTTGCATTCAAAAAGGATAATGACCTCGGCGAGGATGTGAGCATCATCGGGCAGTTCGGCGTCGGCTTTTATTCAGCCTTCATGGTGAGCAAGCTGGTGACAGTCACAACAAAAGCCTATGGAAGCGACACAGCATATAGGTGGGAGTCTGAGGGCGTCGACGGCTATACAATAAGTGAGGCTGAAAAAGACAGCGTCGGCACTGAAATTGTCCTTTCAGTAATGGATAATACCGAGGACGAGAGCTATGACGAGTTCCTTGAGCAGTATCGCATTCAGTCACTTGTCAAGAAATATTCTGACTATATCCGCTTCCCTGTCAAAATGGATTTTGAAACAAGCAGGCTGAAGGAAGGCAGTGAGGACGAGTATGAGTCCACTGTCGAAACCCGAACACTAAACAGCATGATTCCTATCTGGAGAAAAAACAAGGCTGAGCTTTCCGACGAGGATTACAACAAATTTTATAAGGATAAATTCTACGATTTTGAAGACCCAATTAAGAGCATTCACATAAAAACCGAAGGAACAGCAACCTATAACGCTTTGCTTTATGTCCCTTCAAAAACCCCTTATGATTACTACACAAAGGAGTATGAAAAGGGCTTACAGCTTTATTCAAATGGCGTTCTCATTATGGAAAAATGCGCCGACCTTTTGCCTGATTATTTCAGCTTTATAAAGGGGCTTGTTGACAGCGAGGACCTGTCACTGAACATCTCAAGAGAAATGCTCCAGCATGACAGACAGCTGAAGCTTATTGCTAAAAACCTTGAAAAGACGATTAAAAATAATCTTGTGAAAATACTGACCGACGAAAGAGAAAAGTATGAAGCCTTCTTCAAGAACTTCGGCTTGCAGCTCAAATTCGGAATATACAACGGTTATGGCGCTAACAAGGAGCTGCTTCAGGACCTATTGATGTTTGCAACCTCGTTCAGCGACAAGCTGACAACCCTAGACGAGTATGTTTCCCGAATGAAGGACGAGCAGAAGTATATTTATTACGCAACAGGTGAAAGCGTCGCCCGAATCGAGCATTTGCCTCAAACTGAGCTGGTTCGTGACAAGGGCTATGAGATACTTTACTTCACTGATGATGTCGATGAATTCGCTATAAAAATGCTCATGAGCTATAAGGATAAGGAATTCAAGTCTGTTTCAAGCGGCGACCTTGACCTCGAAACTGAGGACGAGAAGAAAGAAGTCGAAAAACAGGCTGAGGAGAACAAGGACCTGTTCGGGACAATGAAGGAAGCCTTGGGCGAGAAAATTTCAGAGGTTCGCCTTTCAAAGCGTTTGAAATCTCACCCTGTATGCCTAACTAACGCCGGCGAAATCTCAATAGAGATGGAAAAGGTTTTAAACCAGATGCCGAATAATCAAAAGGTCAAGGCGGAAAAGGTTCTCGAAATAAACGCTAATCACCCGATTTTTGAGACGCTCAAAAAGCTTCACTCAGAGGATAAGGAAAAGCTCAAGGCATATTCGGATATACTTTATACACAGGCGCTTTTAATCGAGGGGCTTTCAATCGAAGACCCTGTTGCATTTTCAAACTTAGTTTGTGACCTTATGGTTAAATAGTTAAAGAGGGGGATTTTAGTCCCCCTCTTTTTTTAATCATAGCTGCATATACATTTTAGATTTTCACTGGTTGTGATAACTTGTTCATCAATCTGAACAATAGGATAAAGATACTTATTCGGGTTAACATATACAACAGTGCCGATTCTGTCGTCAGACATGAGCATTCTCTTCCCGACCAGCTCCTTCGGCATATTTTCAAGAAATACGTTAATAACATGAGTATCAAGGTCAGAAAAACGCCCCGTCGAGAATTCCTCAAGGACTTCAAACGGCGAATTAAGCGGCTTATAAACCCTCTTTGAGCACATTGCGTCGTATATATCTGAAATTGTTGTTATCTTTGAAAAATAGCTGATTTCATCGGATTGAAGCTTATCAGGATAGCCTGTTCCGTTAATTTTTTCGTGGTGACCCCTGACCGCCTTTAACACGTCCTCATCAGCTTCTCCGGAATTAACAAGAATATTGTATGAATGAACAGGATGAGTTTTAATAACCTCAAATTCCTCTTTCGTCAAAATCGAGGGCTTGTCCAGAATTTCGCTGGGAATCATCGTTTTCCCTATATCGTGAAGAAGCCCGATTTTCGTCAGTCGCATAATATCGTTTTCTGACATCTGAAGCCATTTCGCCATAATTCCATTTAAAAAAGCAACGTTCACACTATGGGTGAAAAGCGTCTTGTCATCGCTTCTGACGCTGTTGATAAGCTGTATAATATTCGAAACATCGACAGTGACAATCTTCTCTTTAATCTCAAAGGAAATTCTTTCACTCTGTGGAAGGTCAACATTATTATTTTTAACAACATCTTCAAAAATTCTGTTTGCTTTGAATTTGATTTCCGTATAATGCCTGGTTATCTCAGGTGAAGGATGAAATTTAGAAAACTTATGTGCCTCATTTTGTATAGAATCTATATATGTTTCTTCAATAAAAAGACTCCCATAAGTCATTTCGAGCTTCTGGAGCTTTAATAATAAAACCTTGGTCAGGGTTGAGTTTCGAAAAGCGGTGACATATCTATCCTTGCTGTCCCTATAGCAAATTTCGCAATCAATATACATCCCTTCAAATAAATCAAAAGAGCTTATAATCTGATATTGCCTATTACTCCGATGTGTCATCTTATCACCCCTGTATAACTATTATAAAGAGCTTAAATCTATTCTATTTATTCATTTATATAATAATATAATTCGACAAAAATTTAAATAGTTTTTCAAGAAATGGTTAAACAAATTGGTTATTTATACAAAAATTCTACAAAATCTTTGTAATAATATTTTAAAATCAACAACCATCATTTGTTAATTATTTAAAACATTTCATAATATTCATTAAATAGCTGTGAATAATATTATAGTTTATAAAATTAATAAATTTTTTAACTTTTTAGGCTTTTTCTAGCACTTGATTTTTGTAAAATATGTGATAAAATGTAAGTAAAATTATTGCTTGATTGCTAAATTATAAGATAATATTTTATTTGTTTATTATATCATGCTATTTATCTCATATTAATTGTTATAAATGCATTTTATACTAAATAAATAGTATTATAATAAAAAGAATTAAGGAGGAAATTATGAAATTGAAAAATTTAAGGAAAAACAAAAAAGGATTTACTCTTGTTGAAATCATTGTTGTTCTGGTAATCCTAGCTATTCTCGCTGCTGCTGCTATCCCGACAATGCTTGGTTTCGTTGACGACGCTAAGAAGAAAACAGAAATTGCTAATGCGCGTGCCGCTTATGTTGCCGCTCAGACTATCGCGACAGAAACATATGCAACCTCAACAGCTACTTCAGCCACTGATAAGGATGCTGCTTGCGTTACAGCCATAACAAAAGCAAAGGTCGAATCACTAGCCAGCTTGACTTGCACATCTGTCACTGCTACAGTCTCGGGCGGAAAGGTGACAAGCTTAGTTTTCGTTAATAACGGGAAAACTGTCACAATCACTCCGGGCGGAGATGCTTCTGTCAGCTAACAACCACCTAATAATTTAAGATAAAGGCTCTTCATCACTAGATTGAGAGCCTTTATAGCAATTTAAAACCATCCTTCCCACAAGGGAGAAATTTTGATGATTTATTTTATCTACTTTTTGCTTTATGCCTTCGTATTCCTCCTCGGGATATGTATAGGGAGCTTTTTGAACGTTATTGTTTATCGAATCCCTAAAAAAATCTCAATAGCAAAAGGGCGCTCGTTTTGCCCTGACTGCAATACGAAGATTAAGGACTATGACCTTATCCCAATTCTGAGCTTTCTTTTTTTAAAGGGGAAGTGTCGGAATTGTAAGAAAGAAATCTCTCTCCGCTATCCGTTTGTCGAAATGCTGACGGGTGTTTTAGCGGTGTTAATTTTTATAAATTTTGACTTCACAGCAAAGGCTTTTTTGGCTTTTGCTTTTTGTGCTATTTTGGTGGCTATTACTCTTATCGACTATGACACGATGGAAATACCGAATTCTCTAATTATTGCAATAATTCCGCTTGCAATTATTTCGTATTTTCTTTTCCCTGAAATATCACTTTTGGACAGAGCGATTGGCTTTGTATGCGTCAGCGTGCCTATGCTTCTACTGACTATGCTTATCCCCGACTGCTTCGGTGGCGGTGATATAAAGCTTTTGGCGGTGAGCGGGCTAATCCTCGGCTGGAAGTATATTCTCCTTGCGACCTTCATTGGCATTTTAATTGAGGGCGCTTATGTTATAATAAAAATGCTTTTGAAAAAGCTAAAAAAAGGCGACCATATTGCGTTCGGGCCGGCACTTTGCGCCGGAATATATCTTTCGCTTTTGTATGGCGACAAAATATTAAAGTGGTATTTTAGCTTTTTCAGAATTAGTTAGAGAGGTGAATTTAATGCCTGTTTTTAAATATAAGGCAATCGACCTTGACTCAAAAAAGGTCACAGGGACAATTTCTGCCGAGAACGGCGAAAGCCTTATACAGCTTTTGAGAGCTAAAAGCCTTATGGTGACAAGCTATTCCCCAGTCGAGGAGGAGGTCAGGAGCGTTTATAAGCTTAAAGCTAATGAGGTTGCTGAATTTTCACAGGAAATTGCGACGATGCTTTCAGCCGGGATTACTATAATTCATGCTCTCGACATCATTTTAAAGCGTGACTCAAAGGAAAAGCTGAGAAATGTTTATTCATGCCTTTATTCAGATTTGAGCAACGGAAAAACCCTTTCCGAGGCTATGGAGGGACAGGGCGAGGCCTTCCCCACTCTTTTCATAAATATGTATAAAACCGGTGAGGAGAGCGGGCGGCTTGACATCGTTGCCGCAAAAATGGCGCTTCACTATACAAAGGAGCATAGGCTCAACAACAAGGTTAAATCGGCAACAATATATCCGAAGATTCTTCTCGTTCTGATGACTGTCGTGGTTATTGTTATTTTCACAATAATCCTCCCGAGCTTTTTCAAGCTTTTTGAGAACCTTGAGCTTCCGCTCCCGACTAAAATTGTTGTTGCACTAAGCAATGGGATGGTTAAATACTGGTTGCCTTTATTGATTCTAGCCTGTCTTCTTGCATTATTATTTCAATATGTCACGAAGAAAAGAAATGTCCGGCTTAAAATTGACGAAATGAAGCTGAAGCTCCCAAAAATCGGGAAGCTCAACAAAATAATATATACCGCCCGTTTCGCGAGGACACTCAGCTCACTTTATTCAAGCGGGCTTTCAATAGTGAATGCTCTCACAATATGCTCAAGAACCATTGACAATACCTTTATCGAGGACCAAATGCCGTCGGCAATAGAAAAGGTCAGGAGCGGCGAATCGCTTTCTGATGCAATCCAAGGCATAAAGGGCTTTGATGTTAAGCTGGGGCTTTCGGTTTTCATCGGTCAGGAGTCGGGTCAGCTCGACAAGATGCTCGATTCTGTTTCCGATTCCTTCGACTATGAGGCTGAGGTGGCAACAGAAAAGCTGGTCGCACTTTTGGAGCCGGTATTAATTGTTTTCATGGCTGTTGTCGTCGGATTCATCGCTGTTTCAGTTTTGTTGCCCATACTGTCGCTGTATCAGAATGTAGGCTAACGCAGGCAAATATTGACAAATATTGACTAAGGAGTTTTTATGGAAACAACAATTTGCTTTCTAAATGACAGAATAATAGCAATGTCGGGAACATTAACTAAAAATCATGTTCATGTTCAGAATTTCAAGGTTTTTGAGCTGAGCGAGGGTTCAATTATAAACGGAGTTATAACAAACAGCTCAAGCGTTAAGTCTGTCCTAAAACAGATTAAGGACGATGCTTCGATTTTTTCAAAAAGTATCAGCCTTATTATAAACAGCAGTCTGGTTTATATTAAACAAGCGACAATCCCAAATGCTTCAAAATCCCAAATCATCACTTTTGTTAAAAATGAATTTATCGGAATTGATTCAAATAATACGGAAATGCTATTTGACTATTCACTCATCAAGGATGAAAAGCATAAGGAAAAGACGAATAGCTCAAGCATCGTATGCTATGCTGTCGAAAAAAATATGATTAAGGGCATAATTGAGCTTTTTGAGGAGGAGGAAATCACTCTTTCTTCGATAAATGTAAGCACAAACTGCCTCATTAAGCTCGCCAGCGCTGTCCCTTCGCTTGAAAACAAGACGTATGCAATAGCTAATGTGGATAAAAATAATATCACGCTTGTGCTTTTTGTCAACAACAAGTATTATTATTCGACCCGCGCCAGACTTATTCACGACTTTGAAACTGAAGAATTTTTTCAGGAAATTTCAACACAGCTTTCAGCGTTAAATCAGTTCAACAAGTCACAGAAGAATGGCGGCGACATAAGCGAGGTTTTTCTCTGTGGCTTATCTCAAGAACAAAGCGAGCTTTGCAGTCAGTATATCAGCGACCTCGGTATAAAAAACAGCTCGACTGATATTTTTAGCTCTGTCGCTACCTGCTTGAATTATCGGCTAGAGATGAATGCTTCCGACTTCATTTTTAATATCGGTGCATTTTTCAGAAAGTGAGGTGCCCTATGGCTAATAAAATCATCAAGGATGTCAATTTTTTAGAGCCTTATTACAGAAAGCCTAAAATAATCGAGCAAAAAAAATCAGGGAAGTCTTTTGTACTAATCCCCGTTTTGCTTTTTTTGATTGTTGCCTCTGTTTTTGCGTTTTATTTTTCTGGGATAATATTTCTTTCTGAAGATATCAACGGGCTGAACAGCTTCATCGCCTCACCCCAGAACAACGCTTCATTCTCTAAATCTCAGACACTTTTGGGCGACATAGAGATGAAAACAAAAACCTTATCGGGGCTTGATACTCAGCTAAAGCTAATGCAATACGGCGTCAAAATGGATATTAATACTCAAAACACTATCTATTCATGTAACAGTCCTGGCACTTTTATTTCTGCTGTTACATTTTATAAATCAGCTCAAAGCTTATCACTCCAGCTTGAAAGCATAAGTCAGTTTGATGTGAACGAATTTGTTAAAAGGCTGAGTTCAACAAAGCTTTTCAGCGCTGTTAATTACAACGGATATACCTATAACGAAACGTCCCAGAAATATACTTTTATTGTTGACTGCACCTTTTCTGTTAAATAGTTTTTGAAAGGATTGGTTTAAGCTTTTTATGAAAAAACTGACTAAAAGAGAAAAAATTCTTATTTTTATAATGATATGTGTGGCTATTGTTTTCGGGCTTGGCTATCTTATAATTCTCCCCGCTAAAAATAAATATGACAGCCTGAATGAATCAAAAAATATGCTCAATATGAAAAAGCAGAGCATGCTCCTCGACATCAACGCTTATGACTCGCGAAAAAAACAAAATGACGAGGTCGATTCAAAGCTGAATCTGATGAGGCAGAATTTCTATCCATTTATGCTAAACGACCAGATTGATTTCATGCTCACAAATCTAATGTCAGGCTATTCCCTCATGCCACTAAAGCTTGAAATTTCAAAAGTTGAGGAAAAAAAGGATGACTCAAGCGTGGCGTCAGATTCAAGAGATGCTTCTTCATCAAAGGCAGAAGATGAATCGTCAATTATTAAAATGTCCGCAACAATCTCAGCGACCGGAAGCATTGAAAACATTAGAGTAATGATTGATGATATTGCGGTGAATTCTAAGCTCGAGCTTTCAGGCTACAGCATTGTATTTGATTCTACAAAAAGCACATATACGCTGGATTTAACCGTCAGGTTTTATATGCTAAAAGAATAGCCGGCTCACGCACATTAACAATCAAGGAATGGTGAAAATGAAAAATAATAAAGGCTCTGTGCTCGTATGGGCGGTTGTTATAATATTAATATTTTCCATTTTCGCTATGACCGCTCTGGCGATAGGCTATTCAATGGTTTCAAGGAGCTATGACAATAACTTGAACCGACAGCTTTATCTCACGGCAAGAAGTGGCGGGACAATGGTGGCGAATGAAATTATTTCGCCGACGGGGACACCGCTTGTCAACGAGCTGATTGCCAAAAAGGATACTGTCCTCACTGTTTCAAGCTTATTCACCCCTGAAAAAAACATGGGGAGCTGTGCCGTTTCCGCTATCTATATCAGCTCGAAGGCACAAATTATTGTTACCGCTGTTTCTACTCGGGATAATAAGAAGCAGACCTTTTCATCAATACTTACTAAAAACAGCTCAACCGGAAAATGGGCAATCACAGGGTATGACAGCAAGGATATCACCTCATCACGAGGATAAGGAGGGGTTTTATGATAAAAAAGCTTAACGACAATGGTTCAACTCTCGTCGAATGTATTGTTGCTTTCGCCTTGTTTTCCTTATCGGCAATTATCCTCCTGTCGGGGTTTTTGACTGCCGCTAATCTTGTTGTGAAGTCCACAGAGGTAAAAAATAACAGCAATAATAATATCATGGGGATTGAATCGGCGAATACTCCGACGGGAGTAACTGTCACCGAATCAGCTCAGCAGACAATCAGCTTCACTCTCGGGAGTGTGAGCTATTCGGCAAAGGGAACTTATAAAACCAGTCAGTCAGGCAACCTCAAGCTGACCGAATTCATCTCGTCAAAGTCAGATAACACGAATAATTTCATCCCCGATACAGACAAGCCTGTGAACGGACAATGGCCCTCGCCGGCGATGTTCCCTGAAACATGGAGCTATGTCACAGTACCAAAATGGACGACCATTGTATATGACGGGGTATACTATATCGCCGCACAGGACCTTAATATCGGCCCCGGCTCACCATATCCGACACCGACAAAAGGTGGTTGGGACTGGCTTGGCAGTAATAATAACCTCGTTCAGATTTCAAGCCGAGCTGTTATCCAATGGAACGGCGGGACACAGACGGATTTTTATAACACGACCGGCGGGAAAATCGATAAGGGCGACAAGGTATACTGGAACGGCAACTACTACGTTTTCACAATAAGCAATCAGACGTGGGCAGAGCCTCCGAATGTCAGTCTTTCAAACTGGGTGCTGATTAAATATCCGTTCTAGCCTTTGCAATTAAAAAGGGAGTGGTGGTATGAAAATTAATGCTTTGAAAAGCAAAAAAGGCTTCACTCTTGTCGAGGTCATTGTTTCTTTGCTGATTGTCAGCATTATTCTCGCCTTCGCCACTTCATTTTTTTTCGTGGGGCAAAAGCTATTCAGCAATTCAATTAAAAACAGTAATAATAAAATCGTGGGCGATAATGTCCTTAGCTTTTTGAGCGAAAAGCTTAAATATGCCGATAAAATCCAGATACTGAACAACTCATCCGTTTCAAGCGCAAAATATACCGGCATTTTTTATATGACAAATAATATGCTGGGCTTTGATAAAGCTTCTTCAAAAAACAATAATATCTATGGTGAAAGCTATTATAACGGGAACAGGCTTCGGGTCACAGTGACTGTTTTGGATAAAACCTCAATGAATATCAGTGTTAGCGTGATTTCCTCAAGCCTGACCGAGGTTTTATATTCGACAAATAATGTAATTAAAATTCTCAACCTCAATCTGACCTCCTCTGAAATTGAGATTGACAGCTCGCTTATTAACAAGCCGCTGATTAACCCGATAATTTCATTCAGCAGCAAAGCTGTTTAGCCACTTTCCCCACTTTAAAGCTTTTTCATAAAATCAAATTTAATTTTTGCCAGCTATTAAAAAAGGAGAAAAACCGATGATTAAAAATATTCCGATAGGAGAGGTCTTAAAAGAATACGGCTATATAACGGAAGAGCAGATTAAAAAAGCCCTGGAATATCAGAAATCAAACCAGGATAAAAGGCTCGGCGATATCCTTATGCTTCTCGGCTTTGTCACAGAATCTCAAATGCTAGAGGCGCTGGGGAAAAGGCTCGGCATCAAAAAAATCTCCTTCAACGATATCCCGATTGACGTTGAGGCTGTTAAAATTATCCCTAAAAACCTTTGCCTAAAGTATAATCTTATTGCCTTCTCTAAGGATGGGGGCCATCTTAAGGTTGCAATTAACGACCCTTTGAATTATTATGCCATTGAGGATGTCAGACTTCTCGCCAACCTCCCTATCGAAATTTATCTTTGTGAAAAAACCATGATTATATCAGCAATTGATTATTACTACGCTGAAATTGATGCTAGAAATGTCGCCGAATCGACAAGGCCTCAAATCACAGAGGCAACTGTCGAGGATACACCCTCTTCAGGCGACGAAACCCCTGTCGTCAAGCTCCTCAACTCGCTTCTGATAAAGGGCTATAACTCGAACGCGAGTGATATTCATATTGAGCCTTTTGAGGACAGCACCTATGTCCGTATCCGAATTGACGGCATGATAATTGATTATGTCAAGGTTGCAAGCTCACTTCACACTTCAATTATTGCCAGAACAAAAATAATGGCGAACCTCAATATCGCCGAAAAAAGAGTCCCTCAGGACGGACATTTCAAAAAGACAATAGACGGGATTGAGCTGAATGTTCGTGTTTCGGTTATCCCGACGGTTTTCGGAGAAAAGGCTGTCCTTAGATTTTTGACGACGAACACTCAGCTCGATAACAAAGAGCATTTTGGAATGACGCCTGAGAATTATGAAAAGCTGAGCTTCATGCTGAACAAGCCTCACGGGATAATTTATATCACCGGCCCGACGGGTTCCGGAAAGACGACAACCCTTTATATGGCTCTCGAAAGGCTTTCAAAAAAGCCGGTGAATATTTCAACCATTGAGGACCCTGTTGAAAAGAATCTTCAGCGTATAAATCAGATGCAGGTTAATATCCAGGCGGGGCTGACCTTTGAATCGGGCTTGAGGGCACTTTTAAGACAGGACCCTGATATAATTATGGTGGGCGAAACCCGTGACGCTCTGACTGCTTCTATTTCTGTCAGTGCGGCAATTACTGGGCATCTCGTTCTCTCAACCCTTCACACAAACGACGCTGTTTCCACTATTGCCAGGCTCACTGACATGGGGGTTGACCCTTATATGATTGCAAGCTCGCTGAATGGAGTTGTTGCGCAAAGGCTCATCCGAAAAATCTGCCCAAACTGCAAGAAGGCATATTCACCCTCACAAAACGAATTAAGCCTCCTTAAAACTGACGTTGAAAGGCTTTATAAGGGCGAGGGCTGCCATCTATGCAATTTCACCGGATACAAGGGGCGCCAGTCAATTCACGAGATAATAATTGTCGACAAGGAAATTGTCAGGATGATTAGCGCTAAAACGCCTATTGAAGAGATTTTTCAATATGCTGTGACAAAAACAAATATGACTACTCTTTTTAACAGCATGGCTGAGCTTGTTGTCAAGGGGATTTCAACGACGGACGAGCTTTTAAAGCTAAGCTATAATGTGTAAAACATATCAGCTTTACATTTAATTTTTCTTGATGTATAATTATTATAATGACTCCAATATAATTATAAAAAGGAGTGTTTTATATGAGCTTAAAATTCACTGAAGTTAAAGATGCCGAACAGATTAAGAAGCTTTCCATACTTGCCGATGAAATATGGCATGAGCACTACACAGCTATAATTTCAAACGAACAAATTGACTATATGCTCGACTCCTTTCAATCCTTTGAGGCTATTCATGACCAGCTTTTGAAGCAAGGCTATATCTATTATTTTCTTGAGATTGATGATAAGGAAATCGGCTATATCGGGATTAAGCATGACGGCGAAAAGCTCTTTTTGAGCAAGCTTTATATTTTAAAATATTATCGCGGAAAGGGTTATGCCAGCCAGGCTTTTGAGCTTTTAGATGAGATTTGTCGCCAGAATCACTTGGTTGGAATATGGCTGAATGTTAACAGACAAAATTCTGACAGCATTAAGGTTTATGAGAAAAAAGGCTTTAAGATAATTAAGGAGCATATTACCGACGTCGGGAATGGCTTCGTTATGGATGATTATCTAATGGAAAAAATGATATAAAAATTCCCTCAGGGGTTCCCTGAGGGTTATTTTATGCCTTGAAAAAAGCTTCTAGTCTATCTGACTACACTTTGAAATATGCTTCTAATCGGAAGATTGGCATCCCCATATCCGAAAAACGCTTCTCGTATTCAGTGATAATGTTCCCCTCAAACCCGCTGTTGTGCAAATCAAATGTAACATTTTTCAATGTATATCCAAATCCCGACATACTGTTTATCGTGAACTCAAAAAACTTGGAGTTATCGGTTTTCATGAAGATTTCAGCAGTGGGCTTTAGTATTTTCTTATAAATTTTTAGATAATTTTCATGAGTGAGGCGGTGCTTTGAGTCACGGTTTTTTGGGAAGGGACAGCTGAAATTCAAATAAAGCCTTTCAATTGAGCCTTCATCAAAATAATCCTCAAGATATTCAGCCGCACAATTAATGAAGCGGACATTCGTGATTCCACAGCTGATTGCGTTTTCAACAGCGGTAACAATGACATTCGGCGTTTTTTCAACGGCAATAAAATTGATTTCAGGATGACGGCTCGCCAGCTCAATGATAAACTGCCCTTTTCCGCAACCTATCTCTAGATGGACGGGTTTTGTATCGCCGAAAGCCTCAAGCGCATTAAACCTCTGCTTCTTCTCAAATTTATTTAAATTCATATCGTTAATATCAATCTCTAAAATCAGGTTTTTGCAAGCGTCAAGTCTTTCATCAAGGCGCTTCTTCCTTCTCATTCGCATTTTCTTCAGCCTTTCCTTTCGTTTTTATCCGATATAGTATAGCATAATTATTATAATATAGCAATAAAAAGTAAAAAACAGCATACAGAATGAATCTGCATGCTGTTTTTATTTATAGTGCTTGCTTTAAATTATTCTGTTCTTAGTGCAACAACAGGGTCCTTCTTAGCTGCAATTTTTGATGGGATAAAGCCGGCAATCAATGTGAGAACCATGCTTCCTAAAACTAGTATTACTGATGAGGTCAAGGTTAGCTGTGCTACATTATTAATCTGAATTGCACTGTTTGCAATCGCATTAATTGGTATTGTTAAAACCTGAGCAACAATGACACCGATTGTTCCCGCCGCGAAGCCGACGATGAGTGTTTCAGCATTGAATACACGGCTGATATCGATTTTTCTGGCTCCGACACTTCGAAGAATACCGATTTCCTTGGTTCTTTCAATAACTGATACATAAGTGATTATTCCAATCATGATAGAGGATACAACAAGTGATATTGCGGCAAAGCCAACAAGAACAAGAGTGATTGTATCTAAGAACTTGCTTATAAGATTTGTTGTCGCTTCAGCTAGGTCTTCATATAAAACCTTATCTGTATCAGCCTTATCCTTATTATAATCATCTAAATAGCTTTTTATCTTTTCCTTATTATCAAAATCCTTTGGATAAATATATAAGCCTGATGGCATTGTATCGCTTCCGATTTTCATGAGCTTCTCTTCTTTTTCCTTTGTCGTCATGAACGGAACACCTGTGAACACATCATTGTTCGTGCCCTTTTGAGCAACAGCGATGTCAGATTTATTAGCATCCTCCATCATATATGTTGTTAATTCAGGTGTGTATGCAATTCCAGTATCAAGATAACCCATAGGGGCATCCTCTTTAATTCTGAGAATTCCTGTTACAGTCAGCTCAACACCTGTTGCCTTGTCATAAATCTTTGAGTATTCGCCCTCATTTGCCGCCTTAAAGGTTCCGTCCTGATTCTTGCTGTAATAATCATTGTTTGGTATTACCTTTGCAATTTTCAAGCCAATCAGGTCGCTGATTTTAAAAGTATCCTTAACATCCATTCCTATCTTTTTAAAGAATGTATCATCAATTCTGTTATAGGAATTCACGACGAGAAGAACTTCATTTTTAGCTGTCGGATATTTGCTTCCTTCACCGATAAGGTCATACTGAGAGAGAACAAAATCCTTATTCCCAGGCAGCTCATTCCAATATCCCGATTCATAGGCATTAGGTCCATATGTTTCAGTCGACATTGTCGGGAGAGTATTATACTTTTTGACTGCTGAGCCGCTTTTTGTCAGGACATTAACATCCATTTTATAAGTATATGAAATCGAATTTGCGGCGCCGGGAAGCTTCGTGTCTAAGTTATTGACATAATTTATATAATCCTGAGTCAGAATATTTGCGTGAAGCTTCTGTTCCTTTGCCTTGTCATAGGAATATACTTCATCCTTATCAGGGAATTTTGAATTATCATTACTGTTATTTTTTATTGTTATTAAATCCCCCGAATAGCTTTTTTCAGCTGTTGAAATGGTAATCGGGAAGCCTGCCAAGGCATTTGTCTGAAGCTCGGAAATCTGATGATTCAAGCCGTTCGACAAGGCGAGAACCGTCGCAACACCAACTATACCTATGCTTCCGGCTATTGAGGTTATCAGTGTTCTAGCTTTCTTAGTCAAAAGATTTTTAAAGGATAGGCTTATCGCTGTTTTCATTGACATTGAAGTCTTTTTTAATGCCTTCTTGTCTTGACGAGCATTGGTTTCCGCTGATTTTTCAGCCGGCTCTGTTACCGGATTGCTGTCTGAAACAATTTCGCCGTCTAAAATTCTTATTACTCTGCTGCTGTATTGCTCAGCCATTTCGCCGTTATGTGTAACAATAATAACCAGACGGCTTTGTGAAATCTCTTTAAGGATATTCATAATCTGAATGCTGGTATGACTGTCTAGTGCGCCAGTTGGCTCATCAGCCAGAATTATATCAGGGTTGTTCACAAGCGCACGGGCAATAGCAACCCTTTGCATCTGTCCGCCTGATAGCTGGTTCGGCCTTTTGTGAAGCATTTCGCCTAGCTGAACTGATTCCAAAGCTTCCTTCGCCCTTCTTGTTCTCTCCTTTGACGAAACACCTGACAGTGTCATTGAAATCTCAACATTTTGCAGGACCGTCTGATGCGCTATCAGATTATAGCTTTGAAATACAAATCCGATTGAACGGTTTCTGTATGCGTCCCAGTCACTATCCTTAAAATCCTTTGTGGACATATCATTGATGATTAAATCACCTGAGTCGTATTGGTCAAGCCCACCTATAATATTCAGCATCGTTGTCTTTCCACAGCCTGAAGGCCCGAGGATTGATACGAACTCGCTCTTTCGAAATTCAAGAGAAACACCCTTCAGCGCATGAGTCACGGTGTTCCCAACCTTATAATCCTTCACTACTTTTGTCAGCTTTAATTTTGACATTTGTTCTTCCTCCTTATTGTATTAATAATATAATACAATACTACAGTTTTGTTGCTGATTTGTCAATGCTATTAAAAATATTTTGAGCAGTTTTGTATGCTTTAACAAATATTTTATAAATTTTGCATAATTAATGTGATTTTCGCTAGATATTTACTTTTATAAGAAATATTTTTTCTGTATATTGACAATTAGCTATTATTATGATATCATTTTAATATCATAATATTGGAGGTAATTCTATGGATAAGAATACAAACGGTTTTAAGGAAGAAAAGCTATTACGCCCTGTCAGCGGGTTCCCTATACTTATTATTAACTCGCTGCTCCTGCTGATTAGCTTCGTTCTTTTCACTTTCTGTGTTGTTAAGCTTGATAAGGGCTTTGACGCACTGGCTCTCATTGGGACACTTGCCTCAACAGCTTATTGGGTAATCGGTCCGATTCTGTACGCAGGGCTAAAGGCTGTCAACCCGAATGAGGCCTCGGTTTTCGTTTTATTCGGCAACTATTACGGAACAATTTCAAAGCCGGGTTTTTTCTGGATTAACCCATTCTGCATTTCCGTTAACCCATCAGCGAGCTTGGGTCACGGCAAGAAGGTTTCGCTAAAGGCAATAACACTAAATAATGAAAAGCAAAAGGTCAACGACCGTGAGGGAAATCCAATCGAAATAGGCGTTATTGTTATCTGGCGTATTACGAATGCAACTAAGGCGGTTTTTGAGGTTGATAATTACAAAACTTATGTTTCTATCCAATCGGATGCGTCTATCCGTCAGGTTGCCAGACAATATCCTTATGACATTTCAGAGGATGGCGATGAGAAATCACTTCGCGGAAGCAGTAATGAAGTCGCCAATGAGCTGAAAAAGGAAATCCAGAGCCGTGTTGAAATTGCCGGCATAGAAATTTTAGAGGCACGAATCGCTCACCTTGCTTATGCTCAGGAAATTGCGGCGGCTATGCTTCAAAGACAACAGGCGGCGGCAATTATTGCGGCTCGTCAGAAAATCGTTGAGGGCGCTGTCGGAATGGTTGAAATGGCTCTTAACAAGCTGTCCGAAAACCAGATTGTCACTCTTGATGACGAGAGAAAGGCAGCGATGGTTTCAAACCTTCTTGTTGTATTATGCGGAAATAAGGATGCTCAGCCTATCGTTAACAGCGGAAGCATTTATTAATTCATGGCTGACAAGAACGAGAAAAAACAGCTTCTTCTCCGTCTTTCCCCTTCTCTATGGAATGAAATCAACAAATGGGCTGAGGATGATTTTCGTTCTATAAACGGACAGATTGAATATATTCTCAGCGAAGCCGTTAAAAAGAGAAAAGGAATCCCGAAAGAAGAAAAAAAGCCGTAAGCAAAATATTCAAAATCACCCGCCTTTGTTACTTTTATTTGACTTTGCATTTACGCCAAGTTATAATGAAGGGAAAATGGCGGGTTTTTTAATTTATAATATCTACTGCATGGATACTTTAAACTTTTGGCATAAAAGCCAAAATGATACATACTATTATCTCAAGGGAGCGTGAAGCAATATGTTTTCGAATATTCAATGGAAGCCTTTAATAATCAGTATTGTCATCAGCCTTGGTATCGGCGGTCTTTCGGGATTTTTAATTAAAAACAGCATGGAGGTTTATAGGAGCTATAATCTTCCTCTTCTCGCCCCGCCCGGTGTGATTTTCCCTATCGTCTGGACAATTCTTTATATTCTGATGGGAATTTCGGCATATCTTATTTTTGTGTCGGACGCTGATAGAAAACAGAAGACAAATTCACTTTTTCTCTATGGCTTGCAGCTCATTCTGAATTTTTTCTGGCCTATTATTTTCTTTAATATGAATATGCTGTTTTTCAGCTTTATCTGGATACTTTTTTTGTGGATAACCATTTTGCTGACTATTATCAGCTTTTATAAAATTAATAGACTCGCCGCATATTTATTGCTGCCATATCTTGCGTGGGTATCTTTTGCTGCATATCTAAATCTTGGTATTTTCGTATTGAACAGATAAAAATACCCCCAGTATATTCTGGGGGTATTTTTAATTTAAATATTTTTTAAAACCTTTTTCAGCCTTAAAACTAAGAAGGTTGCCAGAGCAATTTTAAGAATATCGCCGAAAATAAACGGGAACACGCAGTATACTAGCGAGGTCCATAGCCCTAGCCCTGTGACCAGCATAAACCACGCCGTCCCGAGGATATAACAGGCAAGAAGCCCCACCAGCATTGCAATAGGCAGAAGTATTTTCTGCGTGAGCTTCGCCTTTTGTGAAATTATCCCGACTAGAAATGCAGCGAGGATGTAGCCTAATATATATCCGCCGGTCTTCCCGAAAACCGCACCAATCCCGCCATGAAAGCCGGCGAAAACAGGCGCGCCGATTAAGCCCAGCATAACAAATACAACCTGACTGATTGTCCCGTATTTTGCACCCAGAAGCCCGCCCGCTATAAATACGGCGAGGGTTGCTAAATTAATCGGGACAGGCCCTATCGGAACAACTATTTGAGAGAATACTGCGGTCAGTGCGGCAAAAAGCGCACAAAGAATAAGATTCTTTGTGAGTGATTTTTTCATACTTTTTTAACTCCTTTTAAATTGTCAACTGAATTTAACTTATAAGTTCACAATAATAATATACGATTTTTTTTCTTTTGTCAATAGCATAAATCTAAGTTTGCTTTTTTATTCTCATTTTATAAACCATGCCTCTTTCACCAATACTTATAAATTATTTAGTATAAAAATAATTTATAATCACCGATGAATATTCGCCTTTATTTTACTTGACAAAGTGTATTGCTTTTGTATACAATTATACTATTAATATTCACGGTTTATTTTGGAGGATTTATGTTTGATATATACAACAGCTGGAGCAAGGTTTATAAGAGCACTTTTGGAGCTTTAAAAATTCATGAGGTGTGCAGATTTTCTGTCAAGATTCCACTAAGCACGAAATATGACAGCAATCCTGTAATGATAATTTTCAGAACCGGTTTTAAAGAGCGTTTTCTGACAATGCAGAAGGCTTTCGAGAACGATGAGTTTATAGAATACACAACGGAATACACCCCGAATTTCATGGGGGTTCACTATTATTATTTCGGGCTTATCAATAATGGTGTGAAATTTTTTATTAAAAAGAAGACCGCCTCGGCTGGTGGCTTTGGCGACGGTGGGCTTTTTCAGCTGACTGTATATGACGATAATTTTAAAACGCCTGAATTTTTAAAGGGCGGGATAATGTATCAGATTTTCCCCGACCGCTTCTTTAACAGCGGTATCCCGAAGGAAAATATCCCGACGGACAGAGTAATTCGAGAAAACTGGGGCGAAACCCCTTTTTATTGTCCTGACCAAAATGGACACGTCTGGAACAACGATTATTTCGGCGGTGACCTTCAAGGGATTATCCGGAAGCTCAAATATCTAAAAAGCCTCGGTGTAACCTGCCTTTATCTAAACCCCATATTTGAAGCACATGAAAATCACCGTTATAATACCGCTGATTACATGAAGGTTGACCCTCAGCTCGGCACTGAAACGGATTTTGAGGAGCTTTGTGAAAAAGCCAAGGGCATGGGAATAAGCGTTATTCTCGACGGCGTTTTTAATCATACCGGCGCTGACAGCGTTTATTTTAACAAGTATAAGAGATATAACACAATCGGGGCATATAACTCACAGGACAGCAAGTATTATTCGTGGTATTCTTTTATTGAATATCCCGACAAATATGAATCGTGGTGGGGGATTGACACTCTCCCCGACGTGAATGAACTGGATAAGGATTATTTGAACTATATCTGCGGGAAGAATGGCGTTCTTGAGCATTGGCTGAGGCTTGGGGCTTGTGGCTATCGTCTTGATGTCGTTGACGAGCTCCCCGACAATTTTCTTGACGAGCTGAATGCCTGTGTCAAGCGCGTTTCCAGTGAAAACCTCATCATCGGCGAGGTCTGGGAGGATGCATCAAACAAGGAAAGCTATGGCATGAAGCGTCGCTATCTCATCGGGGGGCAGCTCGACAGCGTAATGAATTATCCTTTTAAGGACGCAATTATTTTTTATATAAAAGGCGGCTCGGCTCAAATTTTTCATGACTGGATAATGACAATTCTTGAGAATTATCCAAAGCCGTCGATTGACTGCCTTATGAATTTCCTTTCGACCCACGACATTATGAGAGCCATTACAAATTTCGGCGGTGACAGTCCTGATGGGAAAAACAAGGACTGGCAGGCAGAGCGTTATTTATCAAATGAACAGTATCAGCACGGGAAAAACCTGCTGAAATGTGCTATGGTGCTTCAATACTTCCTCCCCGGCGTTCCCAGCATTTATTATGGGGATGAGGTCGGGCTTCAAGGGTATGGCGACCCTTTTAACAGGCGTTGCTATCCTTGGGGGAATGAGGATACCGAGCTTTTGGAATTCACCAGACGGCTCGGTGAAATCAGACATTCGTGTGAGGAATTTCGCGACGGGAGCTTCGAGTTCTTAGCCTGTTGTGAGAATTATTTATCCTTCATCCGTTATAATTTCAATCACACTGAGGCTGTAATAATTATGCTGAATAAATCCTATTGTGAAATGCGATTGAGCCTTGAGCAAATGCTTGGTTTAAAAGCCATCTCCTTTGAGGTTTTAAAGGGGAATGCTTCTGACGATGAGATTGTGATTTCTGATATGGATTATTCCGTTATTAAAGTTAAAATTTGAGAATAAGCAAGTTTATAGTGAATATTACTCATTTTTTAACTTTAGGACGTGCAATATTCGTAAAAATATCATTTTTTTGCAAGAATGGATATTCTTCTTGCAAATTTTCATATTATGTTATATAATATGAATATAGAAATTAGAGGGGGATATTATGCTACTAAAGGAAATGAATAAGAATCAGCTATCTGATTTTTCGGGGGATTTGTCAGCTAAGTATGAGGCTTTTAAAGCCATGGGCTTAAAGCTTGATATGTCTAGGGGGAAGCCTAGCTCAACACAACTGGATTTGTCGAACGACATGATGGATGTTCTTTCTTCAAGGGATACCTTAAAGGCGCTTGACGGGACTGATTGCCGAAACTATGGCGTGCTGGACGGAATTCCTGAGGCTAAGGAGCTGTTTTCAAAAATGATTAGCGTTTCGACCGATGAAATTATTATCGGCGGGAACTCAAGCTTGAATATAATGTATGATACTATCGCGAAGGCTCTGATTTTCGGAGTTTTGGGGAGCGAAAAGCCTTGGGGCAGGTATGAGAAAATCAAGTTCTTATGCCCTGCTCCCGGATATGACAGGCACTTTGCTATCTGCGAGAGCTTCGGGATTGAGATGATTAATGTTCCTATGTCAAGCAGCGGGCCTGACATGGATTTAGTCGAAAAGCTTGTCGGTGAGGATGACACTATCAAGGGCATCTGGTGTGTCCCTATGTATTCAAACCCTGACGGGGTGACATACTCTGACGAAACCGTTAAGCGTTTTGCGGCTCTCAAGCCTAAGGCAAGCGACTTCAGAATTTTCTGGGACAACGCTTACTGCGTTCATCATTTGACGGATACCCCTGACACGCTTCTAAACATTCTTGACGAATGTAAAAAAGCCGGAAGCCCTGACATGGTATTCATTTTCGGCTCAACCGCTAAGGTGACCTACGCCGGTGCCGGGGTGGCAATGATGGGTGCTTCAAAAAACAATATCGACTTCTTAAAGAAGCTTATCACAATTCAGACAATCGGCTCCGATAAGATTAATCAGCTAAGACACGTTAAGTATTTCAAGGATTTTGACGGCCTAAAGGCTCAGATGGAAAAGCACAAGGCGATTATTGCGCCTAAGTTTGAGGCTGTTCTGACTATTCTTGATAAGGAAATTTCACCTCTTGGAATCGGCGAATGGGTGAAGCCAAACGGCGGATATTTCATTTCATTTAATGCGATGGACGGCTGCGCTAAGAGAATTATCGAGCTTTGCAAAAATGCCGGTGTTGTTATGACTCCTGCCGGTGCAACCTTCCCTTATGGGAAAGACCCGCTTGACAAAAATATCAGAATCGCCCCGACCTTCCCGCCTGTCAGCGAGCTTGAAACAGCTATGGAGCTTTTCTGCCTATGCGTTAAGCTTGCGAGCGTTGAGAAGCTTTTGGCAAAATAGATAAATTAAACGCTGTCATTTTCAGGCAGCGTTTTTTGTTTAAAAAGCATATATAATTAATCAAATTGCATTAGTTTCATTTAAAATTATTGTTTTAATAGCGTATTTACTTTTCTTGCTTGTTCGAGAAAAGTAACAAAAGAACCACAAACTATAAATAGGTCGAAGCACGAAATCAGACACGCACATTTTTAAATCATATTATGAAACAACCCTGTCTGATTGAGCGACCGTCACTGGGTAGTAATAGTAGCACATAATGGCAATCCGAGTTGCAAATTGCATCAGCAATTTGAGTGTCTGAGGATTGCATTGATTTCTTTGGTTACTTTCTGTATTAAGACAGTAAGTAACATATCTTCGTGCGCTATTTTTTAAATTATATCAGCCGTGCGATGATTTCATTCGATACCAAAAAGCCCTCTCTTGTTATAGCGATTCTATCCTCATAAATGTTCACGAAGCCAGCTTTTTTTAAAGGCTCGGCTTTTTTAATTATTACTTCTTTGTCAACGCCAAATTCCTCACATACTGAAAATTCAAGCCCGTCGGTTAGCCTTAGCCGAAGCATAGCGACCTCTTCAAAAGTCCTTGGGCTTTCTTCATTAACAATTTCTCGCTGATGGGCATTTTCATTGAAATTCTTTATGTCGGGGGGAACAGCATAGCGCTTCCCGTTAAAAAATGAATGCGCAGACGGGCCTATACCAATGTATTCTTCACACAGCCAGTATTTCAGATTGTGCCTGCACTCATAGCCAGCTTTTGAAAAATTTGAAATTTCATACTGCTCAAAGCCCTTTTTTGATAGCGCTTCAACAGCTTGAAGATACCCTTTTGAAACAAAATCCTCGTCGGGGAGGCTTTCGATAATTTCCTTGCGGTTATATCGTGTCCCCTGTTCAATTTTTAAAATATAGGCGGAAACGTGGGTTATCGAAAGGTCGGTGAGCTTTGAAATTGAAAAGTCAAGGCTTTCCTTCGTCTGGCCGATTATCCCGAGCATAAGGTCACAGGAAATGTTTGAAAACCCCGCCTTTTGAGCATTTCTCACGGAATTTTCTGCCTGAGAAAAGGTGTGTATTCTTCCTAGTGCCTCAAGCTCACTGTCAACACAGCTTTGAACGCCGAATGAAATCCTGTTGAAGCCGACTTCACGAAGGAATTTCAGCTTCTCAAATGTGACTGAGCAAGGGTTCGCCTCCAGTGAAATTTCGGGATTTATAAGTGTGAAATTGTCTTTTATCGCGAAAAATATTTCTTCAAAGCTCTTATCCGATAAAAGCGACGGCGTCCCCCCACCAAAATAAATGCTGTCAAGGGTTTCACCTTTATACCTTATTAGGTTTCGGATGACGGCATGGATATAATCGCTCTCAAGCCCATCGCTCAGCTCTTGTGAATAAAAGTCGCAATACGGGCATTTTCTCTTGCAAAACGGAACGTGGATATAAAGCCCGACAGCCACTTTCACTCACCTCAAATTATTAACAATGATTATTCGTCAAGCTTCAGAACGCTCATGAATGCCTCCTGCGGAACCTCGACCGAGCCTAGCTGGCGCATACGCTTTTTGCCCTCTTTTTGCTTTTCTAGGAGCTTCTTCTTTCGGGTAATGTCACCGCCATAGCATTTCGCTAAAACATCCTTTCGCATTGCCTTGACGGTTTCACGGGCTATTACCTTCCCGCCTATTGCCGCCTGAATCGGGACTTCAAAAAGCTGACGAGGGATATTTTCCTTGAGCTTTTCGGCAATTTTTCTTCCTCGAGCATATGCCTTATCTGTATGCACAATGAATGAAAGCGCGTCAACAATATCACCGTTCAGAAGAATATCGAGCTTGACGAGCTTTGACGGTGAATAGCCGAGCATTTCATAATCGAACGATGCATATCCCTTTGTTCTCGACTTCAGAGCGTCAAAAAAGTCATATACAATTTCATTAAGCGGAAGCTCATAATGCAGGTCTACTCTGGTTTCGTCAAGGTATTTCATGTCCTTAAAAACACCACGCCTGTCCTGACAAAGCTCCATTATATTCCCGACATAATCTGACGGCGAGAGGATATGAGCGTTCACCATCGGCTCTTCCGCCGACTGAATGTGAGCCGGGTCGGGGTAATTCGTTGGGTTGTCGATTAATATTGTGTCGCCGTTCGTCATTGTTACTTTATATATAACCGACGGGGCTGTCGTGATAAGGTCAAGGTTGTATTCACGCTCAAGACGCTCCTGAATAATTTCCATGTGAAGAAGCCCTAAAAATCCGCAGCGGAAGCCAAAGCCAAGCGCAATCGAGGTTTCCGGCTCGAAGGAAAGTGATGCGTCGTTCAGACGGAGCTTGTCGAGTGCGTCACGAAGGTCGCCGTATTTTGCGCCATCAGCCGGATAAATTCCCGAATACACCATCGGATTGACTTTTTTATAGCCGGCAAGCGGCGAGTCGCATGGTCTTGAAACCTCGGTAACTGTGTCGCCGACATTTGTTTCGCCGATGCTTTTAATCGAAGCGGCAACATATCCAACCTCGCCGGCAGTCAGCTCACCGCAAGGCACAAGACTTGTGGCACCCATATAGCCAAGCTCTACAACCTCAAACTTCGCCCCGGTCGCCATCATCTGGATTTCACTTCCGACCTTAATTGTCCCCTCTTTAACACAAACGTATATGATTACGCCCTTGTATGCGTCATAATAGCTGTCGAAAATCAGCGCTTTAAGCGGGGCGCTTCTGTCGCCGGTCGGCGCCGGAATTTCCGAAATAACCTTATCAAGCACCGCCTTGATATTCGTCCCCATTTTCGCCGAAATTCGTGGGGCATCCATCGCGGGAATGCCGATTACGTTTTCAACCTCAGCGCAAACCCTTTCAGGGTCGGCTGACGGGAGGTCGATTTTGTTGACAACAGGGACAACCTCAAGGTCGTGCTCAATCGCCAGATATGTGTTGGCAAGAGTTTGCGCCTCTATCCCCTGTGAAGCGTCAACAACTAAAACAGCACCCTCACAAGCGGCAAGAGAACGTGAAACCTCATAGTTGAAATCAACGTGGCCCGGAGTGTCAATGAGATTTAGTATATAGGTTTGTCCGTCATCGGCGAGATAGTTTAGCTTAACGGCTCGAGCCTTTATAGTTATCCCACGCTCACGCTCGATATCCATATTATCTAAAAGCTGGTCCTCCATATCACGCAGAGAAACAGTTGACGTCAGCTCAAGAATTCTGTCAGCAAGCGTCGATTTCCCGTGGTCTATATGTGCAATAATGCAAAAGTTCCTTATATTTTCCTGCCCGATTGACAACAAAATCACCTCATAAAAGTTTATAGTCAGTTATTTATTATATCATAATTATTTTCTGTTGTAAACGAATTATTCCCCAAAAACACAGCCCTGAGTATTAACTCAGGGCTTTTTATTATTTCACGTCTATTTGGAAAAATTCAAAGGAAACACTTGAATACGCTAAGCTTGTATCCCCCATGAGGTTATTGCTGTCGTTGGAGGTTTCACCCGGCAAAAAGTCTCTCTTAAAATCAGCTATTATCAGAACGTCATAGGTTCCCTTTTCAGTGAAGGTTCTTGTATAAACCTGTTCAAATTCCTGCCCCGGATTAATGGTTGAGTTTATAGCTGTATCGTTCCCCTCATAGCCCCATGGTGATGTTGACTTCCCCATTAACACCTGAACGGGCTTATCCTTTTGATGAAGACCGGCTTTAAATACATTTTTACTAACGTTAGTGAATTTTGTATAAATTTTAAACTCCTCATTCACTTTCGGATGAATGGTTGACATAGCATAGCATAAGGTGAAGTAATTGTCGCGTGAGCTAACGGTCGCACCATAAGGAATTCGAGCGGTTGTCGCTGCTGTCGTTGTTTTAGCCTGCTCCTTTGTGGTTGCTGCGGTCGTTGTGGTCACTGAGGTCGTGTCTGCCTTTGATGAATTCTCTGAGCTTAAACCATTCTTATTGCCGAATGTGATTTTGCAGCTGGTCAATGTCATTATCATGCCACAGATAAGAGCAATTGAAATAAGCTTTTTCATATAAAAACCCCTTTATGTATTTTTATATATATCTTAGCATATTATGGCAAAATTGTAAATACAAAAAAATAAGAGGAGGATTTCTCCCCCTCTTGAAAGCTATTCGAGATTCAGTCTCCGCTTTAATATTGTGCTTGTTATATAATAGTATATTGCGGCAAATACAATGCTATATACTGTGAAGAACCCTAGGATTAAATACACTATATTTTCGTCTGAAGTATTAGTCCATGTTTTTGACATTGAATCAACGCAAATGCCAATAAGCACAATATTCACAATGAATATCCCCATGAATGCGAGAAATCCAAACAGCTTTTTGTTCGCACTAGACAGATGCCCTATTGCAACAGATGCATAGAACATGAATATAGCATACATTGATGACGCTATAATAAATGCTATAGCTAAAGCAATAAACTGTGGAGAATATAGATAAGGAGCGAAATCTTTAATAAATTTATCTAGTTGACTTAATACATTTGACAATGAATCCTGTCCCGACATGACGATATATCCTGAAACCAGTGAGACAGCAAAGGATACAATGAACCATACAACAGAAGCGATGAATTTAGAAAAAATCAGACTGCTTGTTCTGACAGGAAGTGTATTCATCAAATATCCTTCGTCGCCCAGAAGATTCTTTCTGAAACGACCGATACTTAGAATGATTGGATATATTGACACCACCATGCTAATCCCCTGGAATGCTATGGATATAAGCGCCGTAATTATTGTTATTACAATGAAATCAGATGTATTGAACATTACTAGCCTTAGCAAGCCTGAAATTACTATATATGCAATAATAAGTGATAAGAATGTTTTATAGGTCGCCTTGAATTCATATTTAATCAATTTCCCTAACATTTGAAAACCTCCCTGAAAAGTGAGTCAACTGATTTCCCTTCGTTTTCGCGAATTTCATCAACAGTGGATTGAAGTCTTATTGTCCCGTTCTGGATAAAAATAATGTCGTCAAGCACAGGCTCAACATCAGCAATCAGGTGAGTCGAAATTACTACTGAAGCGTTTTCATTATAGTTTGAAATAATTGTATTTAAAATATAATCACGGGCAGCAGGGTCAACCCCGCCGATAGGCTCATCAAGAAGATATAGCTCAGCGTCACGGCTCATTACCATTATAAGCTGAACCTTCTCCCTTGTCCCCTTTGACATTGTTTTTAGCTTGTCATTAATATTGATATTCAGCCTTGAAAGCATATCCTTCGCCTTTTCAATATTAAAGTTTGAATAAAAGTCGCCGAAAAATTTCAGCATATCTGTTACCTTCATCCAGTCAGGAAGATAGTTTCTCTCCGGAAGATAGGCGACTATGTTTTTTGTTTCAACCCCCGGCTTCTTCCCATTTATTAAAATTTCACCTGAAGAAGGAACAAGCAACCCACTCGTCAATTTAATCAATGTGGTCTTTCCGCTTCCGTTAGGGCCAAGAAGCCCAATAATTTTGCCACGATTAAAAGTAAGATTAACTCCGTTCAGAGCTATCTTCTTGCCATACGCCTTATTGAGATTATGGCATTCTAAAATCTGTCCCATTTGTTTAACTCCTTTTCATACTATCAATTGTTCTGAACCTTTTCAACGGCTTCTTTCTTAGAAAAGCCCAGCTTTAGCATTTTCGCTATATAATCATCAATATGCTGCTTCGCAAACTGATTTTTTATATTCAAAACCAGTTCAATATCATTCGTGATGAATCTTCCGCTTGTGCGCTGAGGGAAAACCAATCCAATTCTTTCAAGCTCCTGTAATGCCTTCTGCATTGTGTTCGGATTAACCGATGCCTCCTCCGCTAAATCTCTCACCGAGGGGAGCTTTTCGCCGAGCGGATATAGTCCACAGATTATCCTCATCTGAATTTCTTCAACAAGCTGTAAATAAACCGCTCTGTCTGAGCTGATATTCCATCCCATAGTATCCTCCTTTCCAGTTAATGTTGTACTACTTAACTATTGTATTAATGATATAATACAATAGTATATCAAACCTTTCAATTTGTCAAGTGTTTTTTTGAAAAAATAAAAAGTAGCTATCAAAATAGATAGCTACTTTAAAAATTTAACAATGACCATTAGCCTGTAAAAAGCTGAACCCAGTTCGTCCCATAAGAACCGCCGGTAACGTAACCGACACCGATTTTTGTATAGCTTCCATTCAAAATGTTCCTTCTATGCCCCTCTGAATTCATCCATCCTTCGACAACCTTTGCCGGGGTTGGCTGACCGGCGGCAATATTCTCGCCGCATGTCCTGTATGAAATGTTCAGCTCGCTAAGGACTGTAAAGCAGGATGTCCCATTCGGTCGTGTGTGACTAAAGCTTTGAATAATCTCATTCGCGCGAATTCCGGCGGCGTTATTAAGCTCGCCCGACATTGTAAGCGGCGGCACTCCGGCTTTTTGACGCTCTATATTAACAAGTCTAACCACTTCTGAAACATATGACGAGCTTGGCCCAGGCGCCGGAGTTACATTCGGGCTCGATGTGACAGGTGGCTTATTCGTTGTTGTCGGCGCTTTCGGCGATGGCGCCGGAGTTATTGCCGGTGGTGAATTTGTGATAGGTGGATTCTCTGACGTTTCACCGCCAGGGCTAATCCCATCATTGATACTATTTAGAGAATCTTCATTCCCCGCAAGATAGTTTTCAATTTTTTCACTGCCTATACTTATATTACTGTCATACTCACCGCTACTGGATGAGTTATTCCCGCACGCTGTCAAGCCTGATAGCATTACAGCCATCAAGACGAAAGCGGATATTGTTTTTTTCATTTCATCCTCGTTACACAATTATTTTACCTAATTATGTATGGACTATCTAATCTCACAAATTAGCTTCATTGCTGTTCTTTCTTCACCGTCAATCACGACATTAGCGAAAGCAGGAATGCAAACTAAATCAATCCCGACAGGCGCAAGATAGCCTCTTGCTATTGCTATTGCCTTTATTGCCTGATTAGCAGCACCGGCACCAACAGCCTGAACCTCAACTGCACTTTTATCTCTGACAACTCCTGCGATAGCTCCTGCGACTGAATTTGGTACAGAATGTGATGAAACCTTTAAAACTTCCATGTTGAAACCTCCATAATTTTTACTACAGTTATTTTCGAATTACATTACAGCAATGAACATCCACATACTTTGTTAATACGAAAAAAACAAAACATGTATTAAATGTAAACTCATTATAACTTTAATTAGCAAAAATTTCAAGTAGGTTTATTAATTTTGTCAATTATCTACAAATTATTCTTGAAATGTTAATGGTTTTTCCTAGATTTTCATCAAAATCAATTAAAATAGCGTTTAATTGACAAGGCTCGCTGCTTTCAACAAACTTAACAGGATAATGCCTCATGAGTTTCTCGATTGCGATTTCACTTTTTATCCCTAAAACCGAATTCTCAGGGCCTGTCATTCCGACATCAGTGATATATCCCGTGTGATTTTTTAGTATTGCTTCGTCCGCTGTCTGAACATGAGTGTGTGTCCCCATTAAAGCCGTAACTCTCCCGGCCAGATAATGCCCCATCGCCTTTTTTTCCGCTGTTGCTTCAGCGTGAAAATCGACAAAAATGTTCGGCGTTTTGATTTGTGCCAAAGCCCTGTCAATCGCAAAAAATGGGTTGTCCAAGGCATCCATATAAACAACTCCCATTAAATTAACGATGGCAATCTGTGTCCTCCCTAAATCAAGGATATAAACTCCTTTTCCTATTACTCCCTCAGGGAAGTTCAAGGGTCTGACAAGATGCTCGACAGTGTCAAAAATATCAACACATTCACGTCTTTTAAAGCAATGATTACCGGTTGTTACTACGTCAACTCCACAATTCGTGAGAATGTCAAGAGAATGCTTTGTTATCCCGTTGCCTGCTGCTGAATTTTCACCGTTGACAACAGTAACATCGACATTATGCTCCTTTTTTAGTCCATACAACTTTTCAGCGAGAAAATTACAACCTTCTTTCCCAACAACATCGCCGACAAATAATAATTTCATTGTCCCGCCTCCAATTAAGTAATACTATTATTATATCTAAATTATTTTCAAAATCATCTAAAAGCTCTTTTGAAATTTTTTCATCAATATAAATATTATTTTACCACAAAAAATATAAATTGCACTAGTTTTTGCGCTTTTTATTAATTATTTTTTTTGAAAAGCCAAACAAGAAAATAATAACACACGGAATGATAATAATATCACCGATTTTTGAATATAATGTCCGCTCTGAAATAAGATTAACATCAGCGCTTGAATATGTCGCCACAAATGGAGCGGCATAGCTTTTGACTTCGCCGAAAGGGGAAATTATCGCTGAGATGCCTGTGTTGCTCGCTCTTAAAACGAAACGCTTTGTTTCGACGGCACGCATTATCGCGTGGGAATAATGCTGATATAATGCCGAGGTTTCGCCGAACCATGAATCGTTGCTCCCTATTGCCAGAATTTCTGCCCCGCCCTTCACGCTGTCCCTCGATACCCTCGAAAAAATCGACTCGTAGCAGATTATCCCGCCGATTTTAGCTAGTGGAGTGTCGATTACCTCCGCCGCCTCCCCCTTTAAAACCCCCGACGAATTGTCGATGACCTCGCTTAGCATAGGCAATAGCTTTTTAAAAAAATTGCCGAGCGGGAAGTATTCGCCGAACGGCGCTAAAATCTGCTTATGATACGGCTTTGAGATTTCGCCGCTTGGGGAGACCGCTATCATTGAATTATAGCTTTGGTCGCCACCCTCATTGATGAAAAACCCAACGAGCAAGGTTGTGTCCAGCTCTTGTGCCAGATTGACCAGCTCCTTTTGGAGTTCCGGATGGCTGAAAAAGTCGGTCGGTATTGCTGTTTCCGGCCATACAACGAGCTTCGTGCCGGGGGTTGCCCCCTTTTTAGTGAGCGAAACATACTCGTCAAACATTGTTTCTGTGGTCGTGCTCCACTTATTCAGCCCTGAATGGTTCCCCTGAACAACCAGTGCGTCAAAGCCGTCACGAGGTTTTTCTAAGTTAATTCTCACATACCCGTATGCTGTGTTTGACAAAAATACTATCAGCATAACCGCAAAGGCGAAAATCACTTTTCTTCTTTCTCTAAAATGCAGTATTTTATACGCAATACAGCCATTCATAAATATAATTAAAAACGATATGAACAATCCGCCGAAGAGCGACGCCGACTGAATGAATGGGGTGAAGTCGGTCGCTATCACAGCAATATTCGCCCACGGGAATGCGATTAGCGGTGTGTATTCCTGAAAAAATTCGCCTAAAACGAAAAGAGCAGAAAAAAATATTATGTCACGAAATCCTCCGCTTTTGATTTTTGGGAATACTATTGTTGCGAGGGCGAGGTATGTCCCCTGAAGCAAGCCGATGAGGATTATCCCGATAGTCAGGAGAAAGTAGGCAAAACCTTTTGATATGGGAAGAATGGCGCTTATTTCAAAAATCCACATCATCAGCGGAACATAATAGCCGAGTGAAAATGTGAAAATGTATCGAACAAGCCTATGGGCGTTGTATTTTGTCCCGAGAATGACAAGCATTAGCGGAACAAGCCCGATGAAGCACAGCCACCAAGCATTTCGGAAGGTGAAGGCGACGGAAAGTATTATCCCTGATACTAAACAGAGTGCATAGCTGAATTTATTTATAATATCATATTTTATATTCATTGTTCACCCCACTAAAACAATAAGTATTATATGATATTGTCCTGAAAAATATGTCAATAATTTGACATTAGTATGTCCGTGTGCTAAAATTATGCAGAATGGTGAGGTGATTTTTTTGAATATTGAAATTTCTAAAGAGGCAGAAATCGCCCTTGAAGTGCTTAAGAGCAATGGCTTTGAGGGGTATATTGTCGGCGGCTGCGTCAGAGATAGTCTGATGAATATACCACCGCACGATTTTGATATTTGCACGAACGCCTTGCCGGAAAAAATGAGCGAACTTTTTCACAATTTTAAGGTTGTTGAAACAGGGCTGAAGCACGGAACAATCACTGTCATTATTAATGGTATTCCCATTGAGATTACAACTTATCGCTTTGACGGCGAATATTCGGACAACCGCCATCCGACAAAGGTTTCTTTTGTTTCTGACCTTAAAAGCGACCTTTCAAGGCGAGATTTCACCGTGAACGCAATGGCTTTTAACGCTCAAAACGGCTTGCAGGATTTTTTCGGCGGTCAGAAGGATATAAAAAACAAGCTGATAAAATGCGTCGGCGAGCCAGACCTTCGTTTTAATGAGGACGCCTTGAGGATGCTTCGCGCTTTGAGATTTTCCTCAGTTCTAGGCTTTGAAATTGACGAAGATACCTCAGAAAGCATTTTAAAAAACAAGGGGCTTTTAAAAAATATTTCTTCCGAGAGGATTTCAGCCGAGCTGAACAAGCTCCTCCTCGGGGACAATGTATATAATGTTCTCGAAAAATATCGTGGGGTTATTGCTGTTTTTATCCCGGAGCTTGAGGCGACCTTCGATTTTGACCAAAAAAACCCTCACCATAGCCTGACTGTTTATAACCATATTATCAAAAGCGTGGAGTCAACGCCAAAAAAACTGATTTTAAGGCTGACAATGCTTTTGCACGATATTGGAAAGCCGAAGTGCTTCACAGTTGATGAGAAGGGTGTCGGGCATTTCAAGGGGCATCAGAAGGTCAGCGCCGAGATGAGCGAGGTTATTCTTAAAAGGCTGAAGTATGACAGTGCCACCATCAAAAGGGTGACCTCCCTGATTTTTGAGCATGACAACCGTTATCCCGCTAATAAAAGTGCGGTCAAAAGCTTCATGAGCAAGTATGACTATGATTTTTTCAAGCTTCAAAACAAGGTGAGGCGGGCAGATTGCTCGGCACAGTCAATGTATTTGAGGACTGAAAAGCTAAGGCAGATTGAAGCTGTCGAAAAAATAGGGAAGATAATCCTTGAGGAAAACGAGTGCTTTTCACTCGATAATCTTAAAATAAACGGCGATGATTTGATTTCATCCGGCTTCAAAGAGGGGAAACAAATCGGCGAGATTTTGAATAAGCTTCTGGAGCTTGTTATTTCTGACGAGGTCAAAAATGACAGGCAGTCGCTGATAAATAGGGCAAAAGCCTTTAAATAAAACAAGCCTCAAAGTATTCACTTTAAGGCTTGTTTTTTTATACTATTTTTTGACCGGCTTTTCCATCAGAAGCGGAATTGTTATTCCTATTAGAAGAACGAAGATTGCGATAAGCCCTTGAAGATTAAAAGCATACTCCCGTGGGAATATAACAACGATTGAACCGAGGATAAGCCCGAGTATTGCTGCATAGATACCTTGCTGAAACCTTTTTAAGAGAATCGAAATGAGCTTTGCTCCCCCCAAAATTCCAATTGTAACGCCGATTGCCACCGGAATGAGCATCCTTATATCAAGCCTGTCTATTGCCGACAGGACTGTTTCATATTGACCTAAGGCAGTCATAATAAATGACCCGCTTATGCCGGGAATAATCATTGAAATTGCAGCTAATGCTGATACTATTATTAACGTGATGAAAAGCGGGGCTGTGAGAACAGTTTGTGCTACATTTTCGCCCTTGCCTATTACCGTCATCGCTATCATTATCGCCAGTGTAATTAGGAAAGGAATAATATTCACTGACTGAAAACGCTTATGCTCTGTTGTTTTCTTCCATACCAGAGGGATACTCCCCACTATTAAGCCGATGAAAAAAAACTTCGTCGGAACGTTATAGCTTTCAAACAGAAAGGTCAGAAGCTTCGCAAATAATAGAATCCCCGTTAGTATACCTATTCCCACTGTCAATAAAAACTTCCAGTTCTTCTTTAGCTTTTTAAGGCTAAGTGATATTGAGTCAATTAGTCGGTCATAAATCCCAAGAACGACAGCCATTGTTCCTCCGCTGACTCCGGGGATAATGTTCGCAATGCCGATTACTATACCTGCGATTATGTTTCTAATATATTCCATGATGCTCCCTCCAAATCCCTTTATTATTATTTATATAATATTATAAATTTTAGTTTTTATCAACAAATTTGTGTTATTATTTAAATTTTGAGATATAGCCGCATTTTTTGCACAATTCTTCCGAGGCAATTCTATTTGAAAACCCATTGAAAATTCTCATTGCCCGCTCGCTCTTTAGTATTTCCGCCAAAGGCGAATTTAAGCAGTTCCCGAGTGGAATTTCACCGTCATGGTCAAGACAGCAGGGCACAACCGTTCCGTCGACCAGTATGCCAAAATGGTCACGAAGCCCATAGCAGAACGCTTTTTCAGAAACAACTTCCCTATTCATATCCGGCCACTCGAACCGCTCGGCAGTCTGTAGGAACACTCTTTCGCTGAGCTTTAGGTCCCTTTGAGAAAAGCTTTCTGCTGTGATTTTATCTCTTAAACCGAATTGCTTTTGCAGGAAGTCAAGGATTTCGCCATTGAGGGAATTCCCCCCTGTCATGCTTTCGCTGTCAAGGTTCCAAAGCCGGATTGCTGTAATAATTTCTGACGCTTTGCTGGCGGTTTTCGCAAAATTCACAATAGCCTTGAGATAACTTTCTAGCGAAAGCTGACCGCTGTTCGCTTCAAAGCTATGAAGTGAAATGGCGACCTTATAGACCGCACTTGAATTCAAAAGGACGTCGCTTTTCTCTGAAATGAGCGTTCCGTTCGTGGTGATGACGACTTTTTTGTTATAGCCTTCGGCAATTTTTAAAAGCTGTTTTAGCTCCATATGAAGCAGCGGTTCCCCCATCAAATGAAAATAAAGATAGTCTGTGAGCGGCGCAACCTGTTCAATTATTTTTTCAAAGCGCTTTATCGGCATGAATTCGGGCATACGATTTGTTTTAGCACAAAAAGAACAGCACAAATTGCATACATTAGTTATTTCAATGTACGCTTTTTTGTACTGTTTCATAATTGCACCTCGACTTATTTTTATTTTATTTTGAAAAAATTGTTATGCCTCGACCAGAATCATTGACGAATACTCGTCGATTATAAGGCTGACCCTCCCGCCTGAAGCAACGAATTTTTCACCACTCAAAAGGTCAACAAGTCCGCTTGACTTTGTTCCAAACTCAACTACACTTGGCTTGTCCGATAAATTCAATGCCACGAAGGCAACTTGATTTTGAGCCTCACGCTTAAAAACAAGCTGCTCATTTTTCACGACAAGCTGTTCATACGCTGTTGACTTGAATGCGACGAGCTCTTTCCTGATTTTTGTCAGCTTCTTAATATGCTCAAAAAGCTCGTTGTCAGCGTCGGGAACGTTTCCAAGCTCAAGACAAGGTCTAAGCCCTTCGTCACCGTTAGTTTTATCCCCTTTAATTCCCCATTCGCTTCCGTAATATATCGAAGGCACACCAGGCATTGTGAACAAAAGAGTATAAACGTTTTTCATGTGTTTTTGGTTTTTTATCACACTAGCAAGCCTTATTACATCGTGGTTATCAACAAAATTGTATGTGAAAATGTCTGAGTAAATTCCACCTTCCCCGAACTGACGGTTGAGAGAATATGCAATTTCAAAATAATTTTTGTCGTTGTGTGATGACCACAAGCCCTTGTAGCATTCATAGTTCGTCACTGAATCGAGAAGGCTCGGATTCGCCCAGCGGGTGTAGTCGCCGTGAATGATTTCAGCCATCAGCCAGAAGTCTTTTTTCTTGCTTTGAGTATACTTAGCAAGCTGTGTGAAAAAATCAATATCGACACAATCAGCGGCGTCAAGTCGAATCCCATCAACGTCAAATTCATCTATCCAGCCGCCGACAGCGCTGAGAAGATGCTCGCAGACCTCAGGATTTTTAAGGTTCAGCTTGACCAGGGTATAATGCCCCTCCCAGCTGTCATAGGTGAATGCGTCGCCCATCGGGCTTCTTTTTGAAAAATCAATCCCTGAAAACCAGCCGCAATATTTCGAAGCTTGACCATTTTGAATTACATCTTTAAATGCCCAGAAATCTCGTCCGACATGATTGAATACTCCGTCAGGGACAACTCTTATGCCGTTTTTGTGAAGCGCGTTACAGACTTTTTTGAAGTCCTCATTAGTCCCTAGCCGCCAGTCAATTTTTCGGTAATCGCTCGTGTCATAGCCATGCCATTGCGAATCAAAAACAGGGCCGAAATATACTGCGTTGATATTCATTTCCTTTAAATGAGGAATCCAGCCGATAACCTTTTCAATACGATTCACTGGCTGTTTCTCTTCATTCACCATCGGTGCGCCACAAAAGCCCAAAGGATAAATGTGATAGAAAATCGCGTCGGTAATCCAATTGTTCATAAGAACCCCCTTGTTTTTCGCTGATTAGATTTTTAATATTCTTTCAGCATTTCTGTGTATGATTAATTCCTTTTCTTCGTCAGAAAAATTCGCCTGCCTTATCATTTCAAGCTCCTGAGAAGACTTATGCCACGGGCAGTCGCTCGCAAGCAAAATCCTGTCGGCACCGTGATTTTTAACAATTCTTTCAAACTGCTCAAGAGGGCAGTTCCCGGCAATAAGTGCGGTATCAAAATACAGCTCTCCCTCAAGCCCGACCAAATATTTCTCGACCTCATCCCACATTCGCATTCCCCCAAGATGGGCGATAATCATCGTCATTTGTGGGACAGCCTTAAAGGCTCGCGCTGTATTCTCTGGCTTCGCATGTATATTTTCAGGGGAAACCGCATCAAAGCCACCATGAAAAATCACGGGGAGGTCAAGCTCCGCACATTTTTCATAAATGGGGAAAAGCCTTTCTTCATCGATTATAAAATCCTGATAATCGGGGTGGAGCTTCACTCCCTTTAGCCCGAGCGCTTTAATCCTCTCAAGCTCTGAAAGTGCATCCTCGCTATCCGGATGAATACTCCCGAAGGAGATTACTCTTTCATTCTGCTGTGCTTTCGACCAATTATTCAGAAAGGTCTGCTGACTGGGTTTTGTTGCAATAGGGAGCAAAACGCCCTTATCGACGCCCCATTCATCAAATTTCTCGAGCATTTCGCCGACTGTCCCTCTGGTATATGCAGAGTGATTAACTGTGTCCTCAAGCTTTTTGATTGCGCGCTCGGCGACCTTTTCGTCAAAAGCGTGAACGTGAAAATCTATTACCATTTCTGACATCCTTCTTCTTTTTTTCATTATACTAAGTTGTATAAAAAAAAGCAAGTGAAATGGAAAAGGCTGCTAATTTGCAGCCTTGTTTTTCTTGTATGCTATTAGAACTATTTCCTCGCTGGTGTTTTGTTTTAAAGCGCCCTGAGCGTTGTTTATCACATCAATTTGCGCCTGAGTAAGTTCGGCTATTGTGTAATCCTTAAAAGCTTCCATATAATCACCTCTTAAAGATTATTAACAAAATTCTGCTTAATATGCGAGGAGAAATGCATGACACTTATAATGGCAATTTTGATAAGAACAACATGTCAAATATATTATAAAATTGCATTTTATTTCATATTATATTGACAAAATTTAAATATTGTGTTAAAATCTTAATTGTTATATTAAATATTTTTTTAAGGAGAATAAAATGTTTTGTATTAAATGTGGAAAAGACATATTAGACACTGCTGTTATTTGCATACACTGTGGTTCACCTACTCCTAATTTTAATTCCTATAACAATTCTAATGTTCAACCTCAGACTCAACCTATTATTATTAATAATTCTTCCTCTTCTTCTGCTTCAGCTGCGGCTGCAGCATCAGCTTCTGGCCCAATGAGGAGACACCATTCAATATTGTTTGATATATTTATGATTTTTATTACAGGTGGGCTTTGGATTATTTGGATGCTTTTGAGACCTAAATATTATTAATTGTTTATTTACTGAATTTTAAACCCCCGACTATCTTTTGGTAGTCGGGGGTTTTGAATTTATTATCTTTTTGATTATATTAATTATACATCATGCGAGCTTTTATGCCGAGCTGTTTCATATTGAATTTTTAAATTCTTCAACCATTTTTTTGTTAAAAGTCTGATTAAATATTGTTATTAACACTTCCTGACGCTTTTTCATATATTGTAATAATTATTATTAGGAGGTAAACTTATGATTTATAATAGAAACCCCCGCGACATATGGCAGCAACAGAGTATTCGCGCTGACACTGTTCCTTCTGAACAGCCTTCTCCACCCACTCCACCGCTGGACCCGGAATGCCCGGCCATTATTGTCTTTAGAATCACTTCAAATGGTCGTGTTCTCCCAGTGAATAATGCAAAGGTAACAGTAACCAGGGACACAGGCGTCGGACCTAATTTTTTTAAAATAGTTTATTCTAATTCAAGCGGAAAAACTCCGCCTATGTGTGTTGATGCACCACCAATTATATATTCTCAAACGCCTACCGGCACGATACCATACTACACCTATAGTGCAATAATTGAGGCAGATGGATATAATACTGTAGCTATTGGAGATATTAGGACCTTTAGAGGGATTTCAACCACCCAGCCTATTATTCTTTTCCCTAAACACTAATGAAAAGGAGGACTTAATATGGCAGTCAATGAAATCCCTTATATTCCGGAAAATATCCGTGTCAAGCTGGGAGCACCAAACTCTGACGCTGAAATTGTTACAGTTCCCTTTATTTATTATATTAAAAACGTGGTATCAAGTGAAATATATCCGACATGGCCGGACAGCGCAATAAGAGCAAATATTTATGCAGCGCTTTCCTTCGCATTAAACAGGATATATACCGAATGGTATCCCAGCAAGGGTTATGACTTTGATATTACCAGCTCAACCTCTTTTGACCAGAAATATATCCCCGACAAGGAAATTTATGATAACATCGCCGTTATCGTCGATAATATTTTTAACAGCTACGTCAGAAAAAAAGGAACTATAGGACCAATGTTCACAGCTTTTTGTAACGGAACAACCGTGACCTGTGATGGGCTTTCTCAATGGGGAACAGTCGCTTTGGCAAATCAAGGGAAAAACTCATTTGAAATCCTCCAGAATTATTACGGAAATGACATTGAAATTGTCAGCAATGTCCCCGTGTCCCCAGATATTGCGTCCTATCCGGGGAAGCCTTTGGGGCTTGGCGATATAGGAAATGATGTCGCAAATATTGAAATCAAGCTTAACAGAATTCAACGGGATTATCCGGCTATCCCAAGACTTGCGGATATTGACGGTGTGTATGGCCCTCTGACCGGCGGCTCTGTTTTAAAATTTCAGGAAATTTTCAACCTCCCTCAAACCGGTGAAGTTGACAAGGCGACCTGGTATAAAATAAACTATATATATGCTTCAGTTAAAAAGCTTGGCGAATTGACCTCTGAAGGAGTTGGCTATCAGGAGCTTCTCAGACCTTATACCAGAGATTTGGCTATTGGTTCAACCAGCTTTGAAGTTATCGCTCTCCAATACTACTTATTGCTTATAGGTAACATTCTCACGGATATTAACCCGCCTGAGATAACCGGAGTTTTCGATGAGCAAACCAGAAATTCTTTAATACAGTTTCAAAAGCACGAGGGTTTGCCAGAGACCGGAACTGTTACCGAAACGACAAAACGAGCATTAGAAGAAGAATATCAGAAGATAGTGAAAAATGTCCCCGCTGACATAAGTGAAAAATTCCCTTATCTGTATCCAGGGAAGGTTATCACTCTTGGCACTAAATCCGATAAGGTCACCGATTTGCAGAATTACTTAAATGTAATCGCTAAAAAATACAACTTCATTTCTCCTGTCCCTGTTTCAAATATCTATGATACAGATACTGAAAAACAAATTAAGGAGATTCAGAAAAAATATGTTATTCCTCTCACCGGGACTGTCGGCCCTGTTACCTGGTACTATACCATTCAGCTTTATAAGGATGCCGCCGGCATTCCGACTTAGCGCTTCAAGTTTTTTTGACAATAACCTGTTTAAATGCCAGTCAGCAGATAGACAGGTTATTATATGCCTTTTTATGATTTTTAAATATAACTGCCTCAGGCATAGCGTTTTTCTATAAATAATTACATAAATTTTACCAAAACTACATTAAGTTTAAATAGTCATTTGATAAAATCATAAAAAAAGATTATTCTGAATATACTGATTGGATTTTAAAAATTTACCTGTCGATTAAAGGACGGGTATTTTTAATATGGGGAGTGAATTTTTATGCCGGCAGTTGCAGCTCATTATCAGCTTGGACAGCTAGTTATTTCAGATTTAAGTCAAAAGCTGAAAAATATAATAAACAGCAATAAGCGGATGTATGATTTGGGCTTGCAGGGGCCTGATATTCTGTTTTTTTATAGGCCTTTTAAAGACAATGAAACAAAGAAAAAGGGCGAGGATATTCACCATAACAGTGCTGTGGGATTTTTTAAGACCGCACTTTCCGGCGATGCGGCTTTAAATGAAAAAGCTCTGGCATATCTTATCGGTGCCTGTTGTCATTATGCGCTTGACAGAAGCTGTCACCCGTATGTAATGAACCAGTCCCATACGGATTTTGACCATCAGCGGATTGAATCTGATTTTGATTGTGCAATAATAAGGCAATACAGCATGAGCTTCAAAAGGCACAAGTATGTTCCCACCCGTGAGGTCTGCTTCGAGAGTATAGCTGACATTTACAAATGTATTTCAGCTGAGGATATTAAGGAGGCGGTATGCTCTATGCACTGCACAATTCGGCTTTTTGAGCATAGAAAAATTGTTCAGTTGGCTGAACGCCTCGCCGGAAGGGTCAATTCACTTTCCAGCCTATGTATTAACAAGCGAAGTCAGAATGCTTTATGTATACATAAAATGATGTTGTTTTTTAAACAGGCACAAAAGGATGCCATTAAGCTCATTGATGAGATATTCTCTGCTTATCAGAATAAAAGCAGTAATATAAAAGGCTTTGACGAAAATTTTGAGGGAAGTATCAGGGCTAATAATTTTTAGAACTATATCTGTTTGGCGGAAAGGAATGTAAATAAAAATGAAGTTTACAAAAAATGAGAAAAGCTGGATTCTATATGACTGGGCGAATTCTGCATACGCAACAATAATGCTGGCGGCGGTTTTCCCTATATTTTTTACCAGTGTCTGCAAGGCAGCGGGACAAAGCGGTGATATGTGGTGGGGCATAGGGACATCTGTTTCAACCGCTATCGTTGCTATACTGTCCCCTATTTTAGGCGCTTTCGGCGATTATAAGGGGCTAAAGAAAAACCTTCTGACCGGATTTTTGATGACAGGTCTTGTGTTCACCGGACTGTGTGCATTCGTGAACAGCTGGCAGCTGATGCTCATTGGATATACAATATCCTACATAGGCTTTTCGGGCTCATGCCTTTTTTACGACAGCTTTATTACCGACGTTACTACCCCTGAGCGAATGGATAAGGTATCCGCATGGGGATATGGAATGGGGTATATCGGCGGAAGCACGATACCGTTTATTGCTTCAATAGCTCTTATAACCTTCGGTGAAAATTTCGGCATTGATGCAACAATGGCTGTGAAAATATCCTTGTTGATAACTGTTGTCTGGTGGGGAGCATTTTCTATCCCTTTGCTGAAAAATTGTAAGCAGCTTTATGGAAGTGAAATCCCTGATAAAAATATCGTCAAGAACACTTTAACCTCACTCAAAAGCTGTATCATCAGTATGACAAAAAATAAAGGAATTCTGTTTTTTATTATTTCTTATTTTTTCTATATTGATGGCGTGAATACTGTTATTAATATGGCGACGGCTTATGGAAGCGCACTTGGGCTTGATAGCGTCGGAATGATTTTAGCACTTTTAGTGACACAGGTTATTGCCTTCCCCTGCGCAATTTTGTTCGGGAAGCTTTCAGAGAAAGCCGGAACAATAAAAATGCTAATCAGCGCTATAATTATTTACTTTTTAATATGTATACTCGGCTTCATAATGGGCTTTGGTATGGAGGAAGGGTTCTTATCTCTGTCTCAGGCTAACATAATGTTCTGGGTTCTCGCCGCTTTGGTCGGAACAGTTCAGGGTGGAATTCAAGCCTTGTCCCGCTCATATTTCGGGAAGCTTGTCCCTAAGGAAAAGTCAAATGAATATTTCGGCGTTTTCGATATATTCGGGAAGTTCGCCGCTATACTCGGCCCTATGCTTTATGCAGTTGTGAAAGCAACAACAGGAAGAAGCTCCTTCGCAATTCTGGCGATAATTCTCCTTTTTGCTATCGGTCTGACTTCAATGCTGATGGGCAGAAAGCATTATAATAAGGCAGAGATAAAAACGCCGTCAAAGCTATAATACGCTTTAATTAAATCGCCGGGTGATTTTTTCACTCGGCTTATTTTTTATGCTTGGCTTTTATTTTTTTATTTAGAATTTGTTTAGCGGTATATGCAGCTTATAAAAATCTGAAATGCCATCAATATGTTGCAATTTAAAGTATAGACGTTGAGTGATTAGTCATGTTGTTGAAAAATTCACAAAATATCGCTACAATATAATATATGATGCTGTTATATCAACTTTTTGATTGTGCATAATATTTTTATAGGCTGATATTGAAAGGAAGTGAATATATGAATATAATAACAGAAAAGGGAAAAGAGGTTTTATTCTCCGTTCTTCCTATTACAATTATTGTGTTAATATTAAATTTTACACTTACGCCGCTTGATACGCCACTTCTAATAAGATTTATTATTGGAGCAATATTAATTATTTTAGGTTTATCTGTATTCTTGTTTGGTGTAGATATTGGTATCACTCCGCTCGGAAAGCACATGGGTTCATTTTTAACAAAGACTAATAAGCTATGGATAGTGGTAATCACAGGGATTATACTTGGATTTTTTATTTCGGTTGCTGAGCCTGATTTGCATATACTTGCCGGTCAGGTTGACACAGTTACACATGGTTTATTGTCTAAAATGGGCATGGTTATTATTGTATCCGTTGGCATTGCGTTAATGCTCTCTTTAGGCTTGATTAGAATTGTGTTTAATTTTCCGTTATATAAGTTATTAACAATTCTATATTTCATTATATTCCTTTTAGCCTTGTTCACCTCTTCAGGTTTTTTAGCTATATCCTTTGATGCTTCCGGAGCAACTACCGGTGCTTTGACTGTTCCTTTTGTTTTGGCTCTTGCGCTTGGAGTTTCCTCCTTAAAGAAGGATAGCAAGGCATCTGAAAAGGATAGCTTTGGTCTGGTTGGAGTTACATCAACCGGTGCCATCATAGCTGTAATGATAATGAGTATATTCGTAAGTAATGATAATATTTCCGGCAGTCTTGATAATAATATTGTTCAGTCAGATTCTATTGTTGCTCCATTTATAAATAAGCTTCCGCATTTATTGGTTGAAATATTTTTTGCGCTGTTACCTGTTTTGTTAATCTTCTTAATTTTTCAAATAATATCTTTTAAGCTGCCGAAAAAAGCAGTTATAAAGATTCTAAAAGGGTTTCTATACACATTTGTAGGCTTGGTTTTATTTTTAACAGGTGTAAATGCAGGCTTTATGGATGTTGGGAACATTTTGGGTCAACGTTTAGCATCACTTGATAATATGTCCTATCTTGTTATTATTGGTTTTGTTTTAGGGCTTGTTACAATATTGGCGGAGCCTGCTGTATACGTTTTAACGCATCAGGTTGAGACTGTTACCAGCGGCTATGTTAAGAGAAGGGTTGTGCTGCTTGCACTATCTATCGGCGTTGGCATTGCCGTGGCTTTATCCATGCTGAGAATAATTGTTCCAGAAATTCAGCTTTGGCATTATTTGCTGCCGGGGTATATAATTTCTATAATTTTAAGCTTTTTCACCCCCAAGCTGTTTGTCGGCATCGCATTCGATTCCGGAGGGGTTGCTTCGGGGCCTATGACCGCCACCTTTATTCTTGCCTTTGCTCAGGGGGCTGCACAGGCTTTAGAGGGTGCAAATGTTTTAGTGGACGGCTTTGGCATGATTGCAATGGTAGCATTAACCCCGATTTTGGCTTTACAGACATTAGGACTTATTTTTAAACTTAAATCCTCAAGGGGAGGGATAAAAAGGTATGAATAATTATTCAGACAAATGTGATATTGAACTGATATGTATAATTGTTAACAACGGTTTGGGCAGTAAAATTTTAAAAGCTGCAAAGCAGCATGGAATTTTAGGTGGCACTGTATTTTTGGGTAAGGGTACTGTTAAGAACAAGGTTCTGGAATTTTTAGATCTTGCCGATATTGATAAAGAGCTTGTTATTATGCTTTCAGATAAAAAGACGGCTGATAATGCTCTTGAAGAGCTGGACAAAGTTTTTGCATTTAATAAGCCAAACCACGGCATAGCATTCAGCACTTCGGTTAAGAGTTTAATTGGAACTCACCAGTGCAGAAATATTAATCAGTATAGGAGTGAGAATGATATTATGTATGATGCTATTTATGTAATTGTTGAAAAAGGCAAAGCAGAATTTGTGGTTGATGCTGCAACTAAAGTCGGAGCGAAGGGCGGAACTATTATTAACGCAAGAGGCTCTGGCATACATGAGACAAGCAAGCTGTTTTCAATGGACATAGAGCCGGAGAGAGAAATTGTCCTTATCTTATCAGAATGTATTAATACTGAAATGATTACTGCTTCTATCAGCGAGGAGCTTAAAATCGATGAACCGGGTAATGGGATTATTTTCATTCAAGGTGTAAATAATGTTTATGGCGTATATTAATTAGGCAGATATAAATGATACAAATTATAGTTAGGATAAGTCAGCTTTTAGGAGCTGGCTTTTTTTATTCTGTTTTCATATATTGGACTAAGAAAAAACAGTAGTGCAATTCAAGCTTAGGTGTTTGAATGCAGCTACTGCTTCATATTAATTAACCATATAGAAAGTCTTTCGCTTATTAACGCACTTGGGCATCTTGCTTCGTCACATGGACAGTGCCGAAAGGATGTTTTGGCGGTGCATAAATTGAATAGAGCTTTAGTGGTATACGTCCTGTGTTGACTATATTATGCCATGTATTAGCCGGGACAATTATTGCATCACCGGGATTCACTCTTTGTTGGAAATTCAAATTGTTCATATTGCTTCCCATCATCACGATGCCCTGCCCTTGCTCAACACGTAAAAACTGGTCAATATTTGGATGTATTTCCGTCCCAATATCACCATCCGGATTAATGCTCATTAATGTAAGCTGCATATTGGCACCCGTCCACACAACCGTGCGGAAGTTTTTATTTTGAAGAGTGGCTCTCTCAATATTAAAGACTAATGGGTTTGGCCCAAAATCCTTTAGTGTACCCATATTTTGAATATTATAGCTCATAATTTCATTCCTTTCACAGATATCGTTATTATATACTATGCGAAAAGAAAATTTTTGATATTAATTGCTACGTTGTTTTAGTTTTTGAAATGATTTTGGTGGGCAAGCTTGTTCTGTGAAAAAAGCTATATTACTTACCTTTATTTTTCATTTTTCTTTTAATGTATACCACAAATTTAACAAGCTCATACCACATAACAGCAACAAAGGCAATGATTACGGTGAAGAAAAATTGTTCGCCAGATAGAGGAGCCAGCTTCAAGAAACCTGAAAGCGGGGTGTATAACATGATTAGCAAGGCTAAAATAGTCCCAACGTTAATTGCCCACATGACTTTATCGCGTATCAACCTTTTCAGTGATTGAAACGCAAAATCGGTGGTAGAACTGTTTACCTGGACAAGCAGGATGTTGCTTAGGAAGACAATAGCCAAGCCCATTGTACGTGCAATCGGGGCGTTTGCTTCAGGATTTTGTTGCAAAACAGTAAAATAAGTTCCAAAGGAAGCGGCGAAAATGATAAGACCCTGAACTACACTTTTAAAGAGATTTTTAGCATTGATAATTTGTTCTTTGGGATTTCGCGGCGCCCGTTCCATAATATCACGCTCGGCTGGCTGACGCTCGAGCACAATGGAGCAGGTCGGGTCAATAATCAACTCCAATAACACCACATGAAGCGGCAAAAGCAGCAAATATGAGGGTCTTATTCCCATCAATGGAGCAAGCAGTGATGAAAAGGCAATAGGGATATGGATAGTGAAAACATACCCGACAGCCTTTTTAATGTTGTCATAAATCCTTCTGCCATCCTTGATAGTATCGACAATCGTTGAAAAATTATCGTCAAGCAATATTAAATCGGCAGCTTCTCTGGATACCTCTGAGCCACGCTTGCCCATTGCAATTCCGATATCGGCATATTTTAATGCGGGTGCATCATTCACACCATCGCCCGTCATGGCAACAACTTCGCCGTTATCCTTAAAAGCCTTCACAATTCGCATTTTGTGTTCCGGAACAACACGTGAGAATATGCTGACATCGCGAACATGCTCCCTGAGTTCTTCATCGGTCATTTTTTCAAGCTCGTCACCGGTTATGATTTTGTCGCAACTTGGCATCCCTATTTGTCGGGCAATAGAACTGGCTGTAATGCCGTTGTCACCGGTAATCATCACAACACGGACACCAGCTTTAGTGCAGCGTTTTATGTCTTCTTTAACCGATTCTCTTGGCGGGTCGGCAAGACCGATTAAGCCACAAAGCTTAAGACTGCAATCATTCAGCGTCAGCGGGACATCATCAGCGGTGGCAACAACCATTTCACCAACTGCAATAACGCGCAGCCCCTGTTTGGACATTTCAAGTATTTTATCTTCAGCGCATTTTTTATCCTCGTCGGAAATATTGCAGATGGTTAAAATACGTTCGGGAGAACCTTTTGCGGTAACGAGAATTTTGTTATCAAGCTGCCAGACATGACCCATCATTTTAGCTTCATTAGCAAAAGGATACTCGGTAACAAACTGACCGGAAAATAATTTTTCTTTAGTTATATTAAGACTTTCACAGTGTGAAAGCATGGCTTTTTCCATCGGGTCATAGGCGTCAGTTTCACAGGCCATACCCATGATTTCACAAAGGTGGTTTTCATCATTATCCTTTGACCATGTATCGCGCACAGTCATGCGGTTCATTGTAATAGTACCTGTTTTGTCCACGCAAAGAACAGATACCGCACCAAGTGTTTCGACAGCTGGCAATTTTCGAACCAACGACTGCTTTTTGGCAAGTCGCCAAGCACCCATTGATAAAAATACGGTTAAAATAACAGGGAATTCTTCTGGAATCATCGCCATGGCTAGAGTGATACCTGATAGAATGCTTTCAACAAGCCTATCATTAAACATATGGTCAGGAATATTAAACCATGTGAAGCATCCCACAAGCGCAAACAAAACAGCGGCAATTCCCGCACTCAGCTTAACAAGCTTTCCGGTTTGCTTTTGTAAAGGGGTTGGTCTATCCGGGGCGCCGGCAACATTCATCCCGATTTTTCCGTATTCGGTCAATGCGCCAATCTTATCGACCAAAATCATTGCACTGCCCTGTGTTACCAAAGTCCCGGCATAACAATAGTCTTTTCGCCAATAGTCGTTGGAATCTTTGTCGGCATTTTGGGTTGTTACCTTCCACACACCTTCAGCTTCGCCGGTTAGGGAGGATTCATCAACACAAAGGTCATTTGCGCGAACGACTTCGCCGTCTGCCGGGATTTTGACACCTTCGGCAATTAGCATTAAATCGCCCGGCACTATATCAGCGCTGTTAATCGTCTTTTCTTCACCGTCACGAATAACTTTAATGTGCGGAGCAGAAAGATCTTTAAGCGCCTTTAATGTTTTATCCGTTTTCCATTCCTGTATGACATCAATACTAATTATGCCGAGAACGAAAACAAGCATAATAGCGCCGTCACGCGGTTCCCCCAATATGAAATAAATAACAGCAGAAATGAGGAGAAGCAAAAACATCGGTTCTGTTAGCGCCTTTAAAATCTGATAAAAAATACTTTCTTTCTTCTCCGGTGCGAGTTCATTTTTCCCGAGCTTTTCCTGAAGTTCTTTGGCCTGTTGAGTCGTCAGACCATTTGTTGAATCTGGACTTATCATAGTAAGTTACCTCCATATTCGCCTTTTGGGCGTTAGTTTGATAGCTCTATGACAATGCATTATCAAGTATTTATGTCCAATAGGTTAAAAAAGGGTATAAAAATACACCTATGGGACATACTACTGTCCCACAGATGTGAATTGTGATTCATATCTGTTGCCACCATTGGCGGCCCGGCCCCATAAATCTTCATTTTAAGATTTATCGCCTGCTCAGTTTGTACTGTAGATTTATATGCAGTGCAAAGAGATATACAAATATTAACATATGGTTTTGACAATGTCAAGTAAATTTTTTTAAGTAAAGCAAAAAATGATTCTGCTACAGCGTTATCATGTGGTGTTCCTGCATTCGAAAATGACTGTACTATTTTTCCGCCACCGGCGGCGGTCGGCTTCTATGCCCGCGCCTCGGCGCTCGGGTTCATTTTTACAAAAAAAACAGAGCCATCATTCTTTCGTGATAGCTCTGTCTTGGCGGAGAAGGAGGGACTTGAACAGCCCTCTCGAAAATCAGGTCGCTTTGCTCGGCGCTCGCCGTCGCAATTCTCCCATTTTCTCGCCATTTCATCCTCCCTTTTTCCGCCACCGGCGGCGGTCGGCTTCTATGCCCGCGCCTCGGCACTCAGGTTTGTTTTTACATAAAAAAACAGAGCCATCATTCTTTCGTGATAGCTCTGCCTTGGCGGAGAAGGAGGGACTTGAACAGGCCCTCTCGAAAATCAGGTCGCTTTGCTCGGCTCTCGCCGCCGCAATTCTCCCATTTTCTCGCCATTTCATCCTCCCTTTTTCCGCCACCGGCGGCGGTCGGCTTCTATGCCCGCGCCTCGGCACTCGGGTACATTTTTACATAAAAAAACAGAGCCATCATTCTTTCGTGATAGCTCTGCCTTGGCGGAGAAGGAGGGACTTGAACCCTCGCGCCGGTTACCCGACCTACGCCCTTAGCAGGGGCGCCTCGTCACCACTTGAGTACTTCTCCATGGTAACCATTTTAAAATATTGATTTAAATAACAAAATATCCGCCCTGTTTATAAGTGCGGTTATTTGTTAAATATATGGCGGAGAGGGTGGGATTCGAACCCACGGTCCCTTTCGGGATCACTGGTTTTCAAGACCAGCTCCTTAAACCGCTCGGACACCTCTCCATATCGAAATTCGTTTTTTCTCATTTGCGACGATATTTATTTTATCATATCTGAATATGTTTGTCAACACTTTTTCTGAACTTTCTGGATAGAAAAATTTAGCGGCGTATTCCTACACCGCTTTGTTTTTTATATGAAAAACTATTTTGCTTCAGTATTATCAGAAGAATCAGAATCAGTGTAATCCTTGAAATCCTCTTCAACAACATCCTCGTCAGAAATGTAATCAAAATCATCCTCAGCTAAGTCACCGCAATCACAATCTTCGCAGTCGCAATCCTCGCAGTCGCAATCCTCAAAGAAATCATCGTCAAATTCGTCAAAACCCTTCTGTTTTAGCTCTTTACTTTTATTCAAAGCGAAAATAGCCAATGCAGCACCAGCAGCAGCTGAAGCTAATGCAATTAATATGCCTGTACTACTCTTCATTTTTTCCACTCCATTTCTTTTTTATTGTTAATTTGATTGTACCATAATTTTTCACAAATTTCAATTATAATTTCACATATTTTCTGTCAAATTCATTATTATTGAAATCGCAGCCAGGGGAGCAGTTTCGCATCTTAAAATTCTTGGTCCAAGACCAACAATTTCAATGCCGCTTTTTTTTGAAAACTCAATTTCTTCCTCTGAAAATCCGCCCTCGGCACCAATGATAAGACTTATTGTCTTTCTCTCGGGAAGTTTCAGGTGAGAAAGCCTTTTCCCTCCGCCCTCATAACATATTATCGCTAAATCATCGCTTTTCATCCTGTCAATTGCTTCCTTAAAGGATACTGTCGGCAAAACGCAAGGGATAATGCCCCGCCCTGACTGCTTCGCCGCCTCAAGTGAAATTTTCGAAAAACGTTCAAGCTTTTTGTCCATTGACTTTTCATCAGGGCGACTGATGCACCGGCTTGTCAGAACTGGAACAATCTCGCTCACCCCAAGCTCAACCGCCTTTTGTATTATCAATTCGAGCTTGTCCGATTTCGGTAATGCCTGATAAAGCGTAACCCGTATGTCCGGCTCGGTTTTTGACCTTTCACTTGACATTACCCTGCAATAAACATTTTCGTCGATTTTCTCGATAACCGAAAAATAATCTGTCCCCTTCATATCGCAAAGCGTTATCTCGTCGCCGACTTTCATCCTGAGCGATTTTGAAATATGGGTTGCATCCGGACCTGTTATAACAGTCTTGTCGCCTATGATGTTTTCCAAAAAAAATCGTGGCACTTTTTGACGCTCCTTTATGTTCAAAAATAGTTTACCCTTTATTTTTCAATTTAAAAATAATTTTTTTTAAATTTACTGTAATTATTATAGACGTCGAAATAATAATGCCTCTTCTCCGGATATGCTGCTATCGTCGCCTTCACTATTTTTCTTGCACAATGTATCCACCGCAACTATTGTCGCTATTGCATCGCCTAATATAGTGAAAAATATCGCCAAAACTCCCAGCTCTTCAACAGTAAATTCGTCAGAAATTGCATTCGATAGTGAGGCGGCAATAATATTCAAATTTTTCCCGTTTTGAAAAAGACAGCACGAGCTGTGATTTTTCCTTTTGCTGTTACTATTGCTTTTATTATTGCTATTATCCATACAAAATCCCCCCGATTTTATATTCTATGCAAATATAAAAATATTGGTTCTTGCATAATAATTTTTTCTTTGAGAACACTATTTTAAAAAATTAGGAGATAATATATGTATTTATTAAAAGCATTCTTAACAGCTTCTTTCTCTGTTGTCGCACTTTTTTTACTTATTAAGCTGGTCGGAAACAAGCAGATTTCACAAATGAATATGTTCGATTATATTAACGGAATTACTATCGGCTCGATTGCCGCCGAACTTTCTGTTACTGACGATTTTCAGCATTTTTTAGTCGTTCTTATTGCTTTGATAACCTATTCGCTATGTGCTATCATCATTTCAATCGGCACAAGCAAGTCGATTTTTCTCAGACGTCTTCTCACCGGAAAAGCGATGATAATAATCGAAAACGGGAAAATTTATCGCAAGAATCTCATTAAGTGCAAGCTCGACATAAATGATGTTCTAACTCTCGCACGAAATGAAGGGTATTTTAATATTTCAGATGTGAGCTATGCTATTATGGAAAATAACGGAAAGGTCAGCTTTATGCCAAAGTCAACAGTCAGACCGGTCAATCCTAATGATATGAATATTGTTCCGAAGCCCGAAAGGCTTTTGTGTAACGTCATTATCGACGGGAAGCTGATGCCGGAAAACTTAACCCTAAGCGGGAACGATGAGAAATGGCTTCAGACTCAAATCAATGCTCAGGGGTATAATGATTATTCTGAAATTATGCTCGCCACTGTCGACTGTGAGAATAATCTCTCAATTTTCAAAATTATCAACGACTTAGTCGATAAAAATATTTTTGACTAAAGGGCTTTTAAAAACTCGTCTATTTCACGCTTTAATCTTGATACGGGGAGCCCGACGACATTATAAAAATCGCCCTCTATCCCTTTGACTAAAAGCCCGCCCCGACCTTGAATCCCGTATGCGCCAGCCTTATCAAACGGTTCGCCGGTTTTTATATACTCCGAAATTTCATCATCTGAAAGTTCAAAAAAGCGGACAGTTGTCATTTCGGAAAAGGAATGGGGTTTGCCCTTGTACTGCAAGCAGACACCTGTTACAACGCTGTGAGTTTCGCCTGAAAGTGATTTTAGCATAAAAAATGCTTCGTCAGCGTCCCTTGGCTTCCCCAGAATTTTATCATGGATAATTACCACTGTGTCACAGGCGATAATAAGAGCGTCATCACGCTTTATTGCCTGTGATTTTTTTATGGCAATATTTTCAGCAACCATTATCGGCATTATATCAGCCGAAATGCTTTCGTCAATGTCGGCAGGGATAACCTCAAAATCCTCAACCAGCATTTTCAGAAGCTCTTTTCGGCGGGGCGATGCTGAAGCTAATATAACCTTCAAATCATTTTTCATAGGAATTCCTTATATCAATTAGTACTTTTTAGCTGAGCTATAACCTAGCTGTAATGCCTTCAGGTTCACCTCATGCAGCTTTGGCGGGAGCATTTCAAGAAGCGCTTCTGTCAGCTCATCAAGGGTTATATTAAGAAATCCAGCCCCAATACAAGCCCCTAGAAGCACGACATTCACTGCCTTTTGTGAACCGGCTTTGACAGCAAGCTCGCTCGCATTAATAAGCACTAGGCTTTTAACAGAGCTTTTCAGCTTTGAAATAATTTTTTCTTCATCATAGGCGACCCCGCCGAGTGAGGCTGTCACCGGCATAATAGCCTGTGTATTAACCACGCACCCACCATTTTCACTTAGTCGAGGCAGGCATCTCACAGCCTCCGCCGGCTCAAAGGAAATGAGCAGTCCCGCAGTTTTCAGCGGGATAATTGAGCTTTCACTCTCGCTGTCAATCCTGACATGAGAAACAACACAGCCGCCACGCTGAGCCATGCCGATGGTTTCAGCTGTACGGACGAAGTCACCCTTTTTCATAAATGCTGAAGCAATCAGCCTTGAGGCAAGGACAGTCCCCTGTCCCCCAACCCCTGAAATCAATATATTTTTAGCGTTTTGCATTTATTTATCCTCCAAAACGATAGCGTTGACAGGACAAAGCTGAGAGCAAAGTCCGCAGCCTGTGCAAAGTGAAGCATCTATTTCAACCTTTTCACTGTTTAATCTAATCGCCGGACAACCGATTTCCCGAATGCACTTTTTGCATTTAGTGCATTTTCCGCTGATTTTGAATGCGGAACTCGGCTTGACAACCGCTATGCAAGGCGACTTGAAAATTATCACCGACACGCCCTTGAATTCCGTCGCAACCCTGACAGCCTCAACAGAAGCCTTTAAATCAAGCGGATTGACGGTCTGGATTGACTTCACTCCACAGCCCTCAAGCACCTTCTTTATATCAACCGCCTCGGTCGGATATTGCATTAGATTTTTCCCCGTCCCCGGGTGAGGCTGATGCCCTGTCATCGCTGTCGTCGAATTGTCAAGAATTATCACCGTTATATCGGTCTGATTATACAGCGCATTTATTACGCCTGTGATTCCGCTGGCGAAAAATGTGGAGTCGCCGATGAACGCCAGATTTTTCGTATCAGGCTCGACAATATGCAGCCCTTGTGCGATAGTTATCCCCGCACCCATACATAAACAGGTGTCAACCATATCTAGCGGCTTCGCGTTCCCGAGTGTATAACAGCCAATGTCGCCGGAATATACAGCCTTTTGGCCCTTGAGCGCAACCTTCACGGCGAAAAAGCTCGCCCTGTGCGGGCAACCGGCACACAATACAGGCGGACGTATCGGCAGCTCAATTTCAGGAACAGCCTTTGGCATTTCATACGTTAAACCTAAAAATTCAGCGATTGAGGCTTTAGCCAGCTCGACACTCAGCTCTCCCGCAACAGGGGCGTTCCCTGTTCTCTTACCATAAATTTCACATGATATATTTTCAAGCCCGCATAAATATACAAGCGCTTCCTCAATAACCGGGTCAAGCTCCTCAAGAACCAGGCACTTTTTCACTGATTTCAAAAGCCCGACAGCCTGTTTTTCGGGGAATGGATAGGCTGTTGCAACCTTATATAGCTTCACTTCGACGCCAAGCTCGGCTATTGCTTCTTTTGTATATGAATAGCCGGCACCGGACGAAACAACGGCAACCTCGCCGTCCCCGGTGATGCTGTTGTATTTCAGGCATGAGAAAATTTCCGAAATTGCTAGCTGCTTTTTCTCAATTTCAATATGGTTTAAAAAGGCCAGACGCGGGAAGATAACCCACTTGCTGTCCTTAACAAAGCCCTCCGCTTTATGTATCCCTTGAGTATTATCCTCGCCGACCTCAATCGATGCACAAGCGTGACAAATTCTTGTTGTCGGCCGAAGAATTACCGGCATTTCAATTTGTTCGGAAAGCTTGAAGGCATATTGAACCATCTCATACGCTTCCTCAGGGGAGGAGGGGTCTAAGACCGGGAGGTTTGAATACTTTGCGAAATGCCTTGTGTCCTGTTCGGTCTGTGATGAAATAGGACCCGGGTCATCAGCAACGAGAATAACCATCCCGCCCTTAATCCCAATATATGAAAGGCACATAAGCGGGTCAGAGGCAACATTCAGCCCAACCTGTTTCATTGTGACCATAGTTCTCGCACCGGCATAGGATGCCCCGGCGCCAACCTCCATCGCCGCCTTTTCATTAATTGACCATTCAACGTGAATGTCAAAGTTATTATTGTTTTTCGAGACTGTTTCAAGAACCTCCGTCGACGGTGTTCCGGGGTAACCGCAGACAAAGCTGACGCCCGCTTTTATTGCGCCGAGAGCTATTGCCTCATTCCCCATCAGTAATTTCTTCATTTAATAAACGTCCTTTTTATAATTATAGTAAGTCCTTAGGGTCGTATTCAGGCTTTTTCAAAACGCTTTCATTGTCGGCAATTTCTTTAGCGAAAACATCCTGCCATTCAACAGCTGTGAAATCCTCGACAGAAACCGAAACATGAGCCTGTGAGCAACCGAGCGCCTCACATAGTGCCTCTGAAACCTTTTCTACTGCCTTTTGCTTCTGAGCATCTGTTCTTCCCTTTAACATTTTGATTGAAATATGTGGCATAATTATGACCATTCCTTTCTAATATGGAGGAATATTTTGAGCGTTTCGGTATTAACCGAATTTCGGTCGTAATTTTGACCGAAAAGCACAAAACTTCCAGTTTGAAAAATTTATTTTTCAAATTCCTCCTAAAAGTTTTTTTATTAGTATATCATAATTTTAACAAATATTAAAGCATTATTGCGATTTTGTTTTATATAGTTCAAGACTGGTTTTTAGTCTTAAAGATTTGCATTTTCAATAAAATAGTTATATAATAAATATATGTGATGTTTAAGGAGCAATTCAGTGAAAAAAATTACTATAATTACCGGTCATTATGGCTGTGGGAAAACTAATGTTTCAGTCAATCTTGCACTTGATTTAAGAAAAACGGGTGAAAAGGTAACCGTTGTCGATTTGGATATTGTCAATCCTTATTTTCGGACGGCTGATTTCAGAGAGCTTTTTGAGGAAAACGGCATTGAGCTTGTCAGCTCGATGTATGCTAATACGAACCTTGATATTCCGGCGATTAGCTTCGACGTTGAGAGGCTAGCCACTGAAGATGGCTATCTGATTATTGACGTCGGCGGTGACGATGCCGGTGCCACTGCTTTAGGGCGGTATGCCGAGCCGTTTGAAAGATTCAAGTCTGATATTGATATGCTTTATGTTATAAACTGTTATCGTTATATGACACGTTCTGCTGACGAAGCTACTGAGCTTTTTCACGAGATTGAGCATACCGCTCGTTTTAAACACACTGGAATTATTAACAACTCGAATTTAGGCAAGCTCACAACAAAGGAAACTATCCTGAATTCACTTGATTTCGCGAAAAGCGTGTCAAGCAAAACGGCTTTACCCCTTGTTTTTTCAACAGCGCCAAAATCAGTCGCATGTGATGAGCTAGACGGGATTGTCAGATATGTTGATATTTTCGTCAAGCCGATTTGGGACTAGCTATAAAAAATTATCTCAATAATTGAAAGGAAGAATTTTATGCCAAAGATTACTGTTAATTTCGAAAGATGTAAAGGCTGTGGACTATGCACAACCTCATGCCCTAAGAAAATTGTTTCGCTTCAAAAAGAAAAACGCAACCCTAAGGGCTATTTTACTGCTGTTTGCACTGATGATGACAAGTGTATCGGGTGCGCCATGTGCGCTATGATGTGCCCTGACTGTGCTATTATTGTTGAAAAGTAAAAAGCTTTTCTGCTGTATTTTGAAATGATTCAGCGCACTGTGCTATTATTGTTGAAAAGTAAAAAGTTAAAATTAATTTTAGATTTAAAAATTTAGGAGTGAAAATTAATGGAAAGAAGCTTAATGAAAGGTAACGAGGCATTGGCTGAAGCCGCTATGAGAGCCGGCTGCAAGTGCTTTTTTGGTTATCCTATTACCCCACAGACTGAGATTTCAGCTTATTTATCTAAAAAAATGGCTAAGGCGGGCGGAGTTTTTCTTCAGGCTGAAAGTGAAATCGCAGCTATTAATATGGTGCTTGGCGCTTCGTCAACAGGCGTTCGTGTTATGACATCATCGTCTTCACCAGGGATAAGTCTTAAAGCCGAGGGGATTTCTTATATTGCCGGGAGCGACCTCCCTTGCGTTATCATCAATGTTCAGCGTGGCGGCCCCGGTCTTGGCGGAATTCAGCCCTCTCAGGCTGATTATTGGCAGGCGACTAAGGCAATCGGTCACGGCGACTTTCATCTTTTAGTTTTTGCGCCATCAAGCGTTCAGGAAATGGTTGATATGGTCGTTAGGGCATTTGACCTCGCCGATGAATACAGAATGCCGGCTATGATTCTGGCTGACGGGCTTTTGGGACAAATGATGGAGCCTGTTGTTTTCCCTGAAATCAAGGCTGAAAAGGTTGAAAAGCCTTGGGCAACTGACGGACATAAAAATAAGAGGGCACACAATATTACCAACTCATTATACTTACAGCCCGACAAGCTTCAGGGGTCAGTTGTTGACAGATTCGCCCGTTATGATGAAATAAAGCTCAAGCACGCTGACGCTGAAAGCTATATGACAGAAGATGCTGACATTATCGTTACTGCTTATGGTGCAACTGCCAGAATCGCAAAGAGCGCTGTTAATATGGCTCGTGAGGAGGGCATTAAGGTTGGACTTCTTCGTCCTAAGACACTTTGGCCTTTCCCTGTGAAACAGATTCAGGCGGCTTGTGAAAATGCAAAGAGCGTTCTTTGCGTTGAGATGAGTATGGGACAGATGATTGACGATGTCAAGCTAGCTATAAACTGCTCAAAGCCGGTTCACTTCTTCGGGAAAACCGGCGGAGTTGTCCCTAAGCCGACTGAGGTTTTGGAAGAAATTAAAAAGCTCGCTAAATAGTTATAGTATAAATATAAAATTGAAAAGGATGATTTATAAATGGCAGTTGTATTTGATAGACCAAAGTCTATGGCTGATATCCCGACACACTATTGCCCCGGCTGCACTCACGGCATCATTCACAGGCTCGTGGGTGAGGTTTTGGACGAAATGGGTATCGAGGGCGACACTGTTGGCGTTTGTCCTGTCGGATGTTCAGTAATGGCTTATGATTATTTTAATTGCGATATGATTGAGGCACCTCACGGTCGTGCTCCGGCTGTTGCAACAGGCGTGAAAAGAGCTATGCCCGACAAATTCGTTTTCACCTATCAGGGCGACGGCGACCTCGCCGCAATCGGAACAGCCGAAACTGTTCATGTGGCGACCCGCGGCGAAAATATTGTTGTTATATTCGTGAACAATACGACCTACGGAATGACCGGCGGACAAATGGCGCCGACAACCCTACCCGGACAGATAACGCAGACCACTCCTTTTGGACGTGACCCTAAGGTTCAGGGCTATCCAATCAGAGTTTGCGAAATGCTCGCTACCCTTGACGGAACGGCACTCGCACAACGTGTTTCCGTTGACAGTGTCCCTCACATCAGAGAGGCTAAAAAGGCTATCCGCAAGGCTTTTGAAAATCAAAAGGAACAAAAGGGCTTTTCTATTGTCGAAGTGCTTTCAACCTGCCCGACTAACTGGGGGCTTTCCCCTGTTGAGGCACTCGACAGGCTTCGTGCTGACATGATTCCATATTATCCGCTTGGAGTTTTCAAGGATAGAAGCGACTTAAGGGAGGCTGAATAATATGACAAGTGAAATTATTTTAGCTGGATTTGGCGGTCAGGGCATACTTTTCGCCGGAAAGCTTTTGGCATACAGCGGGCTTATGGACGGAAAGGAAGTTTCTTGGCTTCCATCCTACGGCCCTGAAATGCGTGGAGGGACAGCGAACTGTTCAGTTTGTATTTCTGATAACGAAATCAGCTCGCCTCTCGTTCTTGAACCAGACGATTTAATCGTGATGAACACTCCGTCCTATGCGAAGTTCATCAATGCTGTGAAGCCCGGCGGGAAGGCCTTCATAGACTCGACGCTTATTGAAGATAAAAGTGACAGAACCGACATCGAGTGCTTTTATATTCCTGCGACGAAGCTATCAGCTGACAATGACCTGAAGGGAATGGCAAACATCATTCTCATCGGCAAGCTTTTAAAGGAAACTGGGATTTCATCACTTGAGGTTGTTGAAAAGGGTATTGCGAAATGCGTTCCGCCATCAAAGGCTCACCTTGTTGAAGCAAATATGAAGGCAATAAAACTCGGAATGGAATACTAATTTTTACACAAAAATAACGGCAACCACAATTAAAGTGGCTGCCGTTTATTGTTTTATAGATTATTCTTCGGTTTTATCCACTGATGAGGTATCTTCATCAGAAACAACTACATCGAGATTTTGACCTATATTTTCGCCGGTTTTTTCTTTTAAATTTTCAACATTCTTGAAAATTTCTTCTGACATTTCGCCCTTCATGAGCTTCAGGAAGTCAACGCCGTCAATTTTCTCAAAGTGCATAAGATACTTCGCAATAAAGTGAAGCTGGTCCTTATGCTCACTAAGAATATCCTCAGCTGTCTGATAACCGTCCTCAATCAAACTTCTCATCTCGCTGTCAATCTCAGCCGCAACATTCTCAGAATAGTTCCTGTTGCTGTTAAAATCACGTCCGAGGAAAACCTCATGGTCGTCCTGTCCATAAACCATCGGACCGAGCTTTTCGCTGAAGCCGTATCTGGTAACCATGCTTCTGGCGATAGCTGTTGCTCTTTCAAGGTCGTTTGAGGCACCGGTCGAAATATCGTCGAGTATCAGCTTTTCAGCGACACGTCCGCCTAAAAGTACAACAATCTTGTTCTTCATTTCATTCTTTGAAACAAATGACTTATCGTTTTCAGGGAGCGACATTGTGTATCCGCCAGCTGCACCACGAGGAATAATCGAAACCTGATGAACCTTGTCATGCTCGTCACGATAATAGGTACAGATTGCGTGACCGCCTTCGTGATAAGCTGTGAGGCGTCTTTCCTTTTCGGTTACAACACGGGATTTCTTTTCAGGACCGGCAATAACCTTAATCGAAGCCTCTTCTATATCTTCCTTAGTAATAGCTTTTCTGTTCTTTCGAGCGGCAAGCAGCCCAGCCTCGTTCACGAGATTTTCGATATCAGCACCGGTAAAACCGACTGTCGCCTTAGCGATTGTTTCAAGATTGACATCAGGGGCGAGCGGCTTATTCCTTGTGTGAACCTTAAGGATTTCTTCTCTTCCCTTGCTGTCCGGATAGCCGACTAAAACCTGTCTGTCAAAACGGCCCGGACGCAATAGTGCAGGGTCGAGAATATCTCTACGGTTTGTTGCAGCTATGATTATGATGCCCTCATTCCCCGTGAAACCGTCCATTTCAACAAGAAGCTGGTTAAGTGTCTGTTCACGCTCATCGTGTCCCCCGCCGAGTCCGGCGCCACGGTGACGTCCGACTGCGTCGATTTCGTCAATGAAAATGATGGCCGGCGCACTTTTCTTAGCCTGTTCAAAAAGGTCACGAACCCTTGAAGCACCGACACCGACGAACATTTCAACGAAATCAGAGCCTGAAATTGAGAAGAACGGAACGCCCGCTTCACCGGCAACAGCTCTGGCGAGAAGTGTCTTTCCTGTACCCGGAGGGCCAAGCAATAACACTCCCTTAGGAACTCTTGCGCCAATTTCATTATATTTTCTTGAGTCCTTGAGGAAATCAACAATTTCCTTCAGCTCTTCCTTTTCCTCATCAGCGCCGGCAACGTCCGCAAAGGTCGCTTTCTTCCCGACATTAAGGTGATTTTTCGCATTTGATTTCCCAAACTGACCGATTTTCCCACCGCCGCCGGTCTGCTTCATCATATAAACAAAGAAGAAAATCATTACTCCAAGGAGGAGGATAGTTGGAATCATATTCAGAAGAAAGCTCTTATCCTGAACAGGTCTGTATTCATATACGAGAGGCTTGTTCGGATTAGCCTTATTATACGCGTCACGATAATTGTAAGTATCGCTGAATAGCTCGCCAACAAAAAGCCCGACATTCGGAACCTTATAGGTCACCTCGCCCTTGTCGGTAACATTCATTACCAGCTTCCCTGTCCCCAGGTCAAGGTCAAATTTCTCAACTTTTAAGTCTGTAAAATACTTCATGACCGTTCCATAGTCAGGCGTATCCTTATTTTGTGTGCTTTGGGTTAATACAAATATAAGTGTCAGCAAAATCGACGCTGCAATGACAATATATATTAATATCCCCAAATTATTCTTTTTTGGTGTCAAAAACTTCAGCTCCCATTCTTTATGCTTTTAATCTTGGAATACCTGCCCGATATAAGGAATATTCCTATATTTTTCATCGAAGTCAAGTCCATAGCCAACCACGAAATTATCAGGAATTTCATAACAGGAATAATCAGCTTTTATCTCAACAACTCTCCTCGCAGGCTTGTCTAAAAATGTACAAACCTTGACGGAATTGGCCTTTTTTGCCCTGAGAGTTTCGCATATAGCGAAAAGCGTCCTCCCCGTATCTAAAATATCCTCAACAACTATAACATCCTTGCCCTCAACATCAACTTCTATATCTTTTGTAATGTTGACAACCCCAGTGCTGGTAACCCCGCTGTAACTCTGCGCCTGCATGAAATCAATCTGTAAAGGGAGAGATATTTCTCTCGCTAAATCAGCCAGAAATACAAATGCGCCCTTTAATACGCCAATCAGAACCAGGTCTTTCCCTTTATATTCCTCAGAAATACTCTTTCCTAGCTTTTTAATCTCGCCGGAAATCTCCTGGGCGGATATAAGCACTTTTATGTCCTCCATCTTAACTAATTCCTTTCAGTGATAACAAGCTCAAGAACATTTTTAGTGTCCCCTCCCACCCTGACTCGCTCGCTTATCCCATAGCCTTCGACGAAAATAACCCCATTCCCGTCGGCTAAAAAAATAAGCTCGTCTCTTTTTTCAAGTGGAATATCGCTATTGAACAGTGTTTTTATAGATGTGGTATGTTTTTGATTTAAAAACTTGATTTTATCCCCATCTCTTCTATTCCTAACAATAGCTTTACCTTGTATTTTATCATAATCTAATATTATAGTTGTAAACGTTTTGTTAATCATATCGCCTTGGTTAAATGTTTTAACCTTTGCATACAGCATCTTGTCCAGAAAATCGATTTCATTCTCAAGCTCGAGATTTTGCTCAATTTTAAGCGTTCCCTTTTTAATAATGGTCTGCACCTTTAGCTTTCCCGATTTTACAATTGCATAAACGTTTCGGGACAAGTTTATTTTCCCATTATTGCCTAAAATTCTGTATATTTCAGTGACCTTATCACTATTGCATTCTTGGTCTGTATCCTTTAAAATCCTAGCAATACACCGAAGCGTTATAGCCTTTTTTTGACTTAAAAGGACGCTGGCTGAATACTCATTTTCTCCACAGCTTGCCTCAGCCAATATTGAGCTCGCGACCTCGTCCAAATATAAATTCTCCTGAATTATTGTCGTGACCATTTTTGAAAAGCTGTTATACAGCGACGGATTAATCTCCATCAGCTTTGGGACAACCTCGTGACGGATTTTATTCCTTGTATAATCGCTTGAAAGATTAGTGCTGTCTATTACATAGCTTTGATTTTTCGCATTTAAATATTCCTCAATATCAGCCCTAGTGCAATTAATCAGCGGGCGGATAATGTTATCCCTCACGGGCGGAATCCCGCAAAGTCCCTTGAGCGCTGTCCCCCTCGTAAGATTAATCAGCGTTGTTTCAAGGCTGTCTGAAAGAGTGTGCGCTGTCGCAATTTTAGCGCCGTTTGAATATTTATTGAAAGCCTGATAACGAAGGAGCCTTGCCCCCTCTTCAACCCCAAGCCTATTTTCTTTACAAATTGTAATAACATCTATTTTTTCGACAAATAGTTTTATATTATTGCCTTTGCATAATTCTATGCAAAACCGCTCGTCACGGTCGCTTTCTTCCCCACGAAGCTGATGATTAATATGACAGGCGAAAACCTCAAAGCCAAGCTCAATCAGAACAAGCATGAGCGCAACGCTGTCAGCTCCGCCCGAAAGCCCGACGAGAACCCTTTCGCCTTCGCTGAGCATCCCGAATTCAGAAATAGCCGCCTTAACTTTCTCTGTCATTTCGATAGCCCTCAAGGTCCCTAAATAAAGTGAATTCGCCGTTCCATACAAGCTTCACTGTTCCGGTTTCACCGTGACGATTCTTCGCCACTATGCACTCCGAAATGCTTTGGTCGGAACTTTCCTTGTCGTAATAGCCCTCACGATATAAAAACATAATCACATCGGCATCCTGTTCAATCGACCCTGATTCACGAAGGTCAGAGAGAAGCGGCCTATGGTCCTGACGGCCCTCGGCGCTTCGATTCAGCTGTGAAAGCGTTACAACAGGGACCTTTAGCTCTTTTGCCATCAGCTTTAGCTGTCTGGTGATTTCAGAAATTTCATTGACACGGTTCGCGTTCTTTTTCGAGCCCTCCATCAGCTGTAAATAGTCTATAACGACAAGCCCGAGATTTTTCATTCGTCTTAGCTTCGCCTTCATTTGAGGGACGGTTATTCCGCCGGCATCATCGAGATAAATCGGCATTTTTGACATTGCGTCGGCGCCAAGCGCAAGCTTTGTCCAGTCATCCGGAGTGAGCCTCCCCGTTTTAAGCGAATAGCTGTTCACCAGTGATTCTGACGAGAGCATACGCTGAGCAAGCTGTTCCTTCCCCATTTCAAGAGAAAAAATCGCAACCTGCTTACTCGTTTTTTTGGCAATATTCGTCGCAATATTAAGCGCAAAGCTCGTCTTCCCCATTCCGGGACGAGCCGCAATAATCAGCAGGTCGGTTTCATTCAGACCGGTTGTGACAGCGTCAAGCTCGGTGAAGCCTGATTTCGCACCAAGATACTTGTCCTTGTCGGGACCGGTAATTTTCTGAAGTCTGTCATAAACCTCAATGACAACCTCGTCGATACGGGTGAGTCCTTTTGTGTCCTTCCCCTGACGAATGTCGTAAATTTTCTGCTCCGCACTGTCAAGAAGTGTTTTTGCGTTGGTTGCGCCGTCTGAAGCAAGCTCAATTATTTCCTTCGAGGCATTAATCAGCGCTCTTGTATAATATTTTTCTTCAACAATTTTGCAATAGCTCTCTATATTTGAAACAGATGGAACGCTTTCAGTTATCCCCTTTAAATAGGTTTTAGCCATTGCAGTGGTTTCAAAAACACCCATTGCAACAGCTTCGTTCATAACCGTTATAATATCCGCCTGCTGACCGTTCCCGAACATTCTCACTATAATAGAGAAAATGTCTCTATGCTGTTCACGATAAAAGGACTCAGCCCCTAAAATATCCAATACAATTGACAGCACAGAAGGGTCAATAAGTAAAGCGCCGAGAACAGTCTGCTCTGCCTCAAGGCTGTATGGCAGCTCTCTCCCGATGAAGCTGTCAACTGCATTTGAAAATTCCATTTTTTCACCTCGGTCTGTAATATCCTAAAAATTATTCCTCAATTATCTTAATCTTAATCTTGCATGAAATGCCGTAGGAAAATTTAATTTCAGCGCTGTAATCGCCAAAGGCTTTCAGGTCGCTGTTAAGATTGATTTTTTTCTTCTCTATCTTGCAATTATATTGCTGTTCTATCAGCTCAGCAATCGTCCCTGATGTGATAGAGCCAAAAAGCCTCCCGCCTGTCCCCGCCTTAGCCTTAGCGACAACTTCCTTCCCCTCAAGGGTTTTAGCAATCTGGCTGTACTGGGCTTTTTCAACATCTATTTTATGCTGCTCTGAATCCTTTTTCCCCTGAAGGTCGTTTAGATTCTTAGCGGTTGCCTCAATAGCAACACCCTTGGCGAGCAAAAAGTTCCTCGCATAGCCGTCGGCAACATTGAGAATGTCGCCAGCCTTCCCCGAACCCTTAACGTCTTTTAATAAAATAACTTTCATATTAAAACCTCCATTTATTAATGCTTGTTTGTCTTTTTAATATAATTATCAATAGCTATGAGAAGACTCTGTCTGGCGCTTTCGATAGTCGCACCCTCGAGCTGAACCCCAGCCATTGTCTGATGTCCGCCGCCACCCAGCTCCTCCATTATCACCTGAACATTGAATGTGCCCAGTGACCTCGCTGAAATATTAATAACCCCATTGAGGTTGAAAAGCACAAAGGAAGCAGACACACCGCTTATACCGAGAAGCTCGTCAGCCGCCTGCGGTGCCGCTATACGAAGCTCATCTGATTTCACTTCACTGCTGGCAATAGCGCAATTTTGATAAATTTCTGAGTTGCTCACAAGTCTGCTCTTTTGCTGATAGGTTTCGATTGTGCTTGAAAATAGATTTCGAACGGCAACAGTGTCAGCCCCAAGCTTTCTCAAAAATGCCGCCGCCTCAAAGGTCCTCACCCCTGTTCGCATCACAAAATTCTTCGTATCAAGCATAATTCCTGATAAAAGTGCCTCCGCCTCCGGCGCCGAAATCTTACAGTTCTCGCCGAAATACTGTATCAGCTCAGACACCATTTCTGATGTGGACGAAGCATAAGGCTCATGATGAAATATCAGAGCATGGTCAATGAAATTAACCATTTTCCTGTGATGGTCAACGACGACAACCTGCTTGATTTTGTCATAAAGCTCCTTGCTGTCGACAAAATCCGGATTGTGAGTGTCACATATGATGAGCAAGGTTTTTTCAATCGGGAAATCCAGTGCCTCCTCCGGTGAAATGAAAAGGTCGACAATATCATTCTCCTGAATATATTTTATCAGCTTTTTAGCTAGGTTTTTATCCGGGTCAACGACAACGAATGCCCGCTTCCCCATCTTTTTAATAGCGGCACATAGCCCAATAGCCGAGCCGACGCTGTCAAGGTCGCCGAACCTATGCCCCATAACTAGAATGGTTTCATTAGCGTCAATCAGCTCCATCATTGCAGTCGCAATAATTCTAGTCTTGACTTTGGTATGCTTTTCTATTCCCTTTGAAACACCGCCGAAAAATTCAAAGCCGTTGATGGTTTTAACGGCACACTGGTCGCCGCCTCGTCCGAGCGCCATGTCAAGCGATTGCTTGGCAAAATGCTCGCTTTCTATAAGTGTTGAGCCACCTCTGCCGACACCGATTGAGAGCGTCACACAAAGTCTTTCCGTGACCATAATTGACCTTGCCTTATCAAGGATTGAAAATCTGTTGGCGAGCATTATCTGAAGATGTCTTTCTTCAACAACACAGAAAAATCTGTCGTTTGAAATTCGTCTGTTCACGCCTGATGTCTTGTCAAGAAAATTCTCAAGAAGCTTTTCTATCTGGACAATGACGTGAGCCTTTTCACTTTCCTTAACAGTTTGAAGAAGGTCCTCATAGTTGTCAATCATTATCAGAATGACAACGGGATGAGAGAGAAAATGCTCCTCCTCCAATGCCTTGTATTGAGAAATATCCTCAAAATACACCATTGAAAGCCTGATGCTTGTGTCCTGAGGACGTGTTGCAACAGCCTTATAATATCTTCCGTCGTGTTTAATTACAGCGCCGTTTTTCGTATAAAGCTTGCTGATATCAATATCAATAAGCGAGGTCAGGCTTTGGCCAAAAGCGTCCTTCTCTGAAAAAACTCTTTCCTCAAAGATTTTGTTATACCACACTATTACATTCGAGTCGTCAATAATTATTGTTGGCGCAGGGAAATAATACAGCGACTCCCTTTCGGTCAGCGCTATATCCTTGTCCATTTTCAGAATATATTTTTTTATATTCCTCTGTGCAATTATTATTTCAATCAGAACAACAATAGATGTTATTAATGAAATAACAAATAATATCCATGTCGTCGGCTCGTCTTCCTTAATGAAAGTGAGCGAAGAAACAAGTGCGCAAAGAGCCAGAATGAAGAGAGTCAATTTGAGCACAAACCCAGTCTTGCCCTTCATTAATTAATCACCGCCTAATATGTAATACGAGGTATCACCCTCTGGCTTATGTAAGGGCAGTGAGGACTGCCCTTTTATATTTTTAAATATTCTTATTATATCACAATTAATTTTATATGTCACTCAAAAAATAGTTACACTTCCATTATTATTGGAAGAATCATCGGAGTTCGCCTTGTCTTCCCATAAATATAATCGGATAAAGCGTCCTTCATTTTTGTCTTGATTGCATTCCACTCGCGAAGGTCAATATCCATACAGCTTTGAAGAGTTTTCATAAGGATTTTTCTCGCCTCGTCGATTAGCTCTTCACTCTCTCTGACATAAACAAACCCGCGGGATACTATATCAGGGCCGGCGAGTATTGTTCCTGACTCACTCTCAATTGTGGCAACAACAATAATCAGTCCGTCCTGAGCCAAATGCTTTCTGTCCCTCAGCACAATCGCGCCGACGTCGCCGACACCAAGCCCGTCAACCAGAACTCTTCCCGCCGGAACCTGTGACGTGATTTTCATTTCAACGCTGTCGGTTTCAATAACATTACCGATTTCCGCAATAATAATGTTTTCAGCCGGCACACCCATTTCTAAGGCAAGCTTCGCGTGGTTTTTTAGATGCTTGTACTCACCATGCACAGGGATGAAGAATTTCGGCTTTGTGAGCGAAAGAATGAGCTTTAGCTCCTCCTGACAAGCATGCCCTGAAACGTGAACATCATACATTGCTTCATATATAACATCCGCACCAGACTTCATCAGCTCATTGACAACCTTAGTGACTAGCTTTTCGTTCCCCGGGATTGGTGTCGCTGAAATGATTATGAAATCGTGAGATGTGATTGTAACCTTTTTATGGTCGTTCATTGCCATTCGTGTCAATGCCGACATAGGCTCGCCCTGACTCCCTGTTGTTATCAGAACAATTTTCTCATTGGGATAACGGTTCATGGTGTCGATGTCGATGATTATTCCCTCCGGGGCTTTTAAATATCCAAGCTCAAGCGCCTTCCCGATAACATTCACCATGCTTCTTCCGAATACGGCAACCTTCCTCCCGAAGACAACCGCATTGTCGATAATCTGCTGAACTCTATGAATATTTGATGCAAAGGTGGCGATGATTATTCTTTTCCCCTCAGCCTGCAAAAATAGTCGTGAGAATGACTCGCCAACCTTGCTTTCGCTCATCGTGAAGCCTTTTCTCTCGGCATTTGTCGAGTCTGACATCAGCGCTAGGACGCCCTTGTTCCCAAGCTCTGAAAATCTCGCAAGGTCAATGATTCCGCCCTCGATAGGTGTATAGTCCACCTTGAAGTCGCCGGTGTGAATTATTACTCCGGCTGGCGAATGAATTGCCAGAGCCACAGCGTCAGGGATTGAGTGATTAACTCTAATGAATTCAACTGACATGCAGCCCATTTTAACGGTCTGCTTCGGGGTCACTACATTGAGCTTCGCCGAATTTAAAATGTTATGCTCCTTGAGCTTCCCCTCGACTAGTCCTATTGTCAGTCTTGTCCCATATACAGGAACATTAATCTTCTTCAAGAAATACGGAATACCGCCAATATGGTCCTCATGACCGTGTGTGATTATAATCCCGCGGATTTTATCCTTGTTTCTTTCAACATATGTGAAATCAGGGATAACGATATCGACGCCGAGCATTTCTGTATCAGGGAATGCAAGCCCGCAGTCAACGATAAAAATATCGTTTGAGCATTCAAAGCAGGTGAAATTCTTCCCGATTTCATTAAGTCCGCCAAGTGGAATTATCTTTATCGGTGTCTTTCTTGTCTGCTCTCTGTTGTTTCTGTGGTTTTGCCTTTGTTGGTTTTTAACCGGCTTTGCTTCCTTCGCTGCTTCAACTTCAATTTTTAAAGCCTCCGCCTCCGGCGCTGGGTTTGCTTTTTTTCTAGGCTTATATCTGTTATACTTTTTCACTGGTTTGGCGAATGCACTGGCTTCTGTCTTCTGTTGTTGATTACTTGTGTTGTTTTCCTTATTCATCAGTATCTCCTTAGTTAATTATTATTACCTTTGCTGAATATTTAATATAACAATTTCACTTCGGCACTGATTTAAGCGCACTTTGAAAAAGCGTATAGTTTTTTTCTAAAACTATGACCGCACTGATAGTGAATACTATTAAATTATTCTGGCAAAAAGCAGTATGTACCTCCTGAAAGCAAAACCGTTCCTTTCAGGCAAATGGGTTGATTTAAAAAACAATTGCTTAATTTAAATTCAAGAATTTAATAACGCTGATTTACCAAGCTGTCGTTTTCCGGACACATATTCATTTTTATTATACTATTATATTCAATCATTGTCAATATACGTTCAGCTTATCAATTTTAGTATAATAATTATATTTTAATAATCCTTTTTTAAAAGCTTCTCAAATTTGTCGCAAAGCTCGCTGGCTGTTTCACTTTTGACGCTTTCGACAAACATCATGACGCCTTTCCCGGTTTTAACTGGTCTGATTAAAACCCGGCTGTCACCCTCCTCTAAAACAACTCCCTCGCTTAGTCCCGCTCTTTCCTTGCACATTTGTTTCAGAATCTGTGACGGAGCCTTTTCAACACTAACAAAGCGACTCGTCGAATAAAAATCAGGGATTCCCTCTATCGCTTTTTCTAAGGTTAGGCTGTTTTCTGATAGATAGCTCAATACAACCATAGCCAGCATTATCCCGTCACGCACGAACTTGCTCTTTGACGCTTCCTTTCTTGCCTCATCATCTGAAAGGTCACAGGTGCAGTTAAAATATCTGTGAACCTTTTTCCCGTAGCTTTCGGCAATATTATTCGCTATCTGGGGGAAGCTAAATGGGAGAGCGACATTGCTCCCGCCTTCAAAGGCAATTCTGCTGGCTAAAATTATTAGCTTTTCATGGAAAACGTAGCCTGTTTCTTCAGTATACGCCGAGACCTTTTTCCCATCACTTGATATGTGTATGATTATCCTGTTGCCGTTTAAATCATTTTTCGGGAGGACTATTTTGTCCATTATTTCTGCTATACGATTGTTTGTGGTTTTAAACTCAGCTCTAACCCCTTTTAAATAGTGGGGGAGGATTTTTAACAGCTCAATTTCATATAAGCTTTTTATATCAAGTGCAGTCTTGTATTCGCCAAAATCTGAAAAGGCAACCTTGTTGAATTCGCCTCTGTTTAGTCCGCCTTCGATTTTCCTTTCCTGTCTTCTCGTCGGGGGGAGTCCGCTTTCCGAAATCACCTTTAGCCTTGCCGTTACCCCTGCGTCAACATAGCAGCCTATTTCTGCCCCGATTATCTCCATGCAATGCGCTAGCTCAGGCTCAACACATTCGCCGAAATCCCACACTGTCGCTCCCGCTGACATTCCCCCTGAAATTACAGCTAAAGCCAAAGCCCGACCTGCTACATCGCCCTTGAAGCCGACGGCGACAATGCAGTTATCCTTTTCACAGGCGGAGGCGAGCGAGCTTCCCAGTGTTGTGGCAACCTGCGGAGTGACCACGCCGTTGATTTCACCGCAAACCCCGTCCTCGTCAAGGCACATAGCCTTCGCGTTCCCGTATTTTATGTCATAGGTTGCTGTTGAATTCCTGTCAAGCTGTTTCCCTTGCCATACTCTTACCCCAGCCTCAACCGTTGCATTTTCTCCGATTTCGGCCTTTTCACCGATTACTGAGCCTTCAAAAACGCTGGCGCCTCTGAGGAGCTTTGCATTTTCACATATTATTGCTTCGTTGCAGCAAACCCTTTCGCCGAGGAATGCACCTTTTAGTATAACAGATGAATGGATTTTCGAATTCTTCCCGATTGTTACGTCGTCACAGATTATTGCGCCCGATTCAACCACGGAGCCGGCACCGATTGAAACATTCCTCCCTATAAAACAAGGCGGAACAATTTTTACTCCGTGAAAATTAGCCGTTGTCATTGATATCGTCCCGTCAAGCTCTCTGTGCCCGTGGATTTCACACGAAACCTTCCCCTCCAGCATATCCCGCTGGCACTTTAGGTATGACCTGAAGTCGCCGATATCGCACCAATAACCGTTTTCCTCATATGCGAAAAGCCGCATTTCCCTTTTCATCATCTGAGGGAAAATATCCATCGCAAAATCTGATTTTTTTTCATCGGGTATTAAATCCAGCGCTGATTTAGATAATATATATACGCCTGTATTCGCAACGTCTGTTGTGCAGCTTTCAAAGGAGGGCTTTTCGACGAAGCCTGTTATCCGCCCGTCAGAATTAGAAAGGATTAGCCCGAATTCACGGGGGTCTGAAACCTTTTTCACTATTATTGTTGCGTCGGCTTTGTTTTTTTTATGAAATTCAATCGCCGATGATATATCAAAATCACACATCGCGTCACCGCTGATAACAAGAACCTCATCGTCATGACAAGCTCTTTTAACACAGCCCGCCGTCCCCAGCGGAACATCCTCAAAGGAATATTCAAGCGAAATGCCCTTAAAGCTCTCATCATCGAAATATTCAACAATTTTGTCCCCCTGATACATCAATGTCAATGTTGCTTCGTTAATTCTATTTTTCTTCAGAAGTTCAAGAATATACTCAAGCACCGGTCTGCCGCAAAGTGGCGCAAGTGGTTTTGGAATATTACAGGTCAGCGGTCTGAGCCGTGTCCCCTCACCGCCAGCCATAATTATTGCTTGCATTGCATCGCTTCCCTCATTTCCAAAATATTATGTATAAAATATTATGGGCTTTTAAATGAAAAGTTATGCGGTTTTTTAAATTTTGGCTAATATATTATCTTTTAATATGCCAAAATAACACTTTCTGTTAGAAATACTCACAAAATACTCTTTAAAATTTCGGCTTGGCTTATTATTGTTTTTATCCGAAATAATGTTATAATTATATTATTAAACGCAAAGGAGAATTTCTATGAACGAATTTAGTCTAGAATATTTTCTGAATTTAAAAAGCTCCTGGGAATATTTAAAGGAAACTAAGCTCCCCATTTTTATATACGGTATGGGTGACGGAGCTTTAAAAATACTTGAGCAATTTGAGAATTTCGATATCCCCTGCTGTGGGATTTTCGCCAGCGATGAATTCGTTCGCGGGCATTATTTTGAAGGACATAAGGTTCATAAGCTCACAGAAATTGAAGATGCTGTCGAGCATTTTGTCATTGTTCTCGCCTTTGCGGCGGGGTATAACAGCCTTATTGAAATGATTGACGACCTCGCGGGGAGGCACCCTTTGATTGCCCCCGATGTCCCTGTTTTTGGCGGCGGACTTTTCACTAAGGAATATGTCAGAGAAAATTTTGAAAAGCTTGAGGCGGTTTATAACCTTCTTTCCGACGACTTTTCTAAGGAAGCCTATTCAAAAATTATTGAGTATAAAATCACCGGCAAAATCGCCTTGCTTCGCGATATTTCAACCCCGCAAGCCGAGGCTTTTCAGAGTGTTTTAAAACTAAGCAATAAGGAATTTTATGTTGACCTGGGCGCTTATAACGGTGACACCGTTCTCGAATTCATCGAGCAGACGGGCGGAAAATACAGTAATATTATTGCGCTTGAGCCTGATATAAAAAACTTTAGAAAGCTTTCAAGGACGATTAAAGGTCATAATAATATTGAGATTTTCAATGTTGCCGGGTGGGGTGAGGATTCAACACTGACCTTTGATAACAAGGCTGGGAGGCATTCAACCGTTTCTAAAAGCGGAACTGAAACTACCGCACGTTCTGTTGACAGCATTTTAGACGGGCGAGAAGCAACCTTCATCAAGTATGATGTCGAGGGGGCGGAGAGTCATGCTCTTCTTGGAACAGCGAAAACCATGGAAAATTTCAAGCCGAAGCTAGCTGTAGCTTTATATCACAGAAATGAGGATATTTTTGCACTGCCCTTGCTGGTTAAAGAGCTGAACCCCGACTATAAGCTAATAATAAGAAAGGCGCCGTATTATCCCGCATGGGAGATTAATTTATTCGCTTTGTGACGGTTTTCTGAAAATTTCTGTTTTACGGAGATTTTTCATTAAAAGTATTTTAATTACAATTATAATGTGTTATAATGGAAAAATAAAAAAATAGGAGATGGTCTTTTGAAAAAATATGTTTCAGAGTTTATCGCTTCACTGTTATTCACCTTCATTGGTGTCGGAACAGCTTCACTTTTGATTACTTTAGGTCAGGCAACCTTGTTCACAGGTGTTTCACTTGTTATCGGTTTAACATTCACCGTTATGTATTATGTTTTTGGGAGAATTTCAGGCTCTCACATCAATCCGGCAATCTCAGTGGGTATGCTTATTAATGGCAAGATGACTGTATCTGACTTCGTTGGTTATATCGTCGCTCAATTTGCCGGTGCATTCGCTGGCTGCGGCGCATTAATTCTTATTTTCAATAACTGCAAGAACCTTGTTGATAATGACCTGATTGCCGCACTAAAAAGTCAGTCGGCTAACCACTATGGCGACCTTTCAGTCGTTGGAACAGGCATGTGGGCGGCTGTTATTATTGAAATTATCGTTTCCTTCGTTGTTGTAATCGCTTATATGGGTTCAAAGTCAAATAAGAAGACTGCTCCTTTGACAGGACTAATCGTTGGACTTAGCATTACGCTGACATCACTTTTTACAATCGCATTAACCGGTGCTGCTGCTAACCCGGCTAAGAGCCTTGCTACTGCCGTTTTCGCAGGAAAGGACAGCCTCGTTCAGGTTTGGGTATTCATTGTCGCTCCTCTTGTTGGCGGCGCTATCGCTGCTTTGGTTTGGAGCATGCTAAACAGTGATTCTTCAAACGGCATTTCAGATGATGATTTTGATGATGAAGAATATGCTGAAGAAATTGAACTTGTTGAAGATAAGGCTGACGAAAGCTCTGATTTCTAATATTTTTATTTTATATTAAAAATAATGAACGGTGGGTATTTAATACTCACCGTTTTCTTTTTCCGCCACCGGCGGTGTTCAGATTTGTTGCCCGGCACGCTCCGATACCTTCGGGTTTAAGCTTTTTTGTAAAAAAATAAAAGCAACGCAAGCTGCGATGCTTTTATTTTTGGCAGGGGCAGAAGGGATCGAACCCTCGGCACGCGGTTTTGGAGACCGCTGCTCTACCTGCTGAGCTATACCCCTATATTGGTGGGCCATCAGGGACTCGAACCCCGGACCAACCGGTTATGAGCCGGTTGCTCTAACCAACTGAGCTAATGGCCCAATATGGTACAACTTCAGTCTATATATTTGTTCAGATAAAGAAAAACCAAGCAAACAAAACCATTGTATTAGGTTTCTAGCTTGACTTCCTTCTTATAATTCATGAGCGGTTTCTGACACACGTCACGCTGATGAAAATATGGTGACCCGTACGAGAATCGAACTCGTGTCGCCGGCGTGAGAGGCCAGAGTCTTAACCGCTTGACCAACGGGCCAATTTTGGTGCACCATCGGGGACTCGAACCCAGGACCCACTGATTAAGAGTCAGTTGCTCTACCGACTGAGCTAATGGTGCATATAATGTCGGCGTCTACCTATCTTCCCGGGTCGTTACCAACCGAGTATTTTTGGCGTAGATGAGCTTAACTTCTGTGTTCGGCATGGGAACAGGTGGAACCTCATCGCTATCAACACCGACTA
>JAEZDD010000002.1 GCA_023429785.1 Bacillota bacterium
TTCCTTCTTAGCTCGAGTCGTAACCGACTTCGCTAACTATAAATTAAATATTCCTTCTTAGCTCAGTCGGTAGAGCATGCGGCTGTTAACCGCAGGGTCGTTGGTTCGAGTCCAACAGAGGGAGCCATATATAAAGGAGTAGCTTTGCTACTCCTTTTTTGTTGCATATTTTATACCGATAAACAATGCAAAACTAAAAGGTCACGTATTTACGTGACCTTTTAATTTAATTGGTGAATGTTGAAAGCGACTAATCGTTGTATTCATCAAGGAAATTAAACTCTTTTCCGCCCTTTTTATAACCGATAACAGTATCAAGATTAACATTGCCAACGCTGTTGAATATATTTTTATCAATCATGCTGTTTGTCTGACGAAACTTTTTTATAAGAGCTTTCATTTCCTGACGCTTTGAGCCGCCCCCGCCATTATCACACATGGTGCAGTTTTCCGTGAATCGGCAGGCACATTGAATAAATTGCAGGTCATTGTAATTTTTCCATGAAAGTATGTCCGCCTCTTTGACAAAATACATCGGGCGGATAAGCTCCATCCCTTCAAAATTTGTGCTGTGAAGCTTAGGCATCATCGTCTGAATCTGCCCGCTATAAAGCATACTCATCAGAATAGTTTCAATCACATCATCAAAATGATGTCCAAGTGCAATTTTGTTGCACCCCAGCTCTTGAGCATTTTTATAAAGATAACCTCTTCGCATTCTCGCACAAAGATAGCAGGGGCTTTGTTCAATATCAGCAACAATGTCGAATATTTTTGTTTCAAATATCTGTATAGGGACATTTAAAAGCTTAGCGTTATTAATAATAGTTTGTCTGTTTATTTGATTATAGCCGGGGTCCATTACAAGAAAGACAATCTCAAAGCTGAACTTCCCGTGGCGCTGAAGCTCCTGCATACATTTTGCCATCAGCATGGAATCCTTTCCGCCGGAAATGCAAACGGCAATACGGTCATTTTCCTTAATAAGCTCATATTCCTTAATTCCTCTGACAAACTGACACCAAATGCTTTTGTGATACTTTTTTATAATGCTGCGTTCGATTTCCTGATAGCGTTCCATTTTATCCTCCGAAAAATTATTTGTTTGTCAAGGCTTTATAGCATAAATCAAATTTGTTTAAAAAATCATTGACAGCTTCATATTCAACAAGATGACTAAGGCTGATTCTCCATGAGGACAGCGCAATTTTCTTGTCGCCTGTTATTGCATAAACTGCCCTTGAAGGAGTATTTTCAGCCGAACAGGCGGATTTTATTGAAATACAAATGTCATATTGCTCAAGAGCGGCCTTGAAATCCTTAGCCCTTACACCACCTACGCTTAGATTAAGAATAAACGGAGAAGACTTTTCTGTGCTGTTTATCCTAACAAGCGGATAAGCGGACAGCTTTTGCTTTAAATATCCGCTTAGCTCGGTCACATAAGCAGTTCTTTCCTTCAAATTTTCAAGGCTAATGCTAACTGCCTTTTCAAGAGCGGCTGCATGAGAAAGGGCTGGAGTTCCGCTTCGGAATATAGTTGTTCCTGTACCACCGTGAATTAATGGCAGCAGAGAAGTGTTATTCTTTTTTATAAGCACACCTGAACCGTTCAGCCCATAGAATTTATGCGGAGCAAAGGTAATACAATCCCCATTGCGGAAATCCACAGGGATTTTCCCAACCGCCTGTGTAGCGTCAGTATGAAGACGGCAATTCGGATAAGCCGAAAGAATATCGGCAATTTCTTTTATAGGCTGAATAATCCCAAGTTCGCTGTCAACAGTGCAGACAGATACAAGGATAGTATCACGTCTAACCAGCTCTTTTAAATGAGCCAAATCAACCAGACCCCTTGAATTAATGTCAACAAGGTCAATTTCGTAGCCTTGCTCCTGAAGAAAGGTCAGGCTGCCGCTTACAGAAGGATGCTCAAGACAGGTGGAAATAATATGCCTTCCAAAAGCTCTATAGGAATGTGCAATCCCCTTAATTGCAAGATTGTTTGCTTCACTTGCACCTGAAGTGTAAATAATTTCTTCTTTTAATACGTTCAGACTGCTGGCGAGCGCAGAGGTAATATCATCAAGCTTTTTATAAGCGGCCTTTCCAAGCGGATGGGAGGAATTCGGGTTTCCGGGAAAATTCAGCTCGGTATTCATAAAACAATCGAGAACATTTTTATCAACGGGCGTATTCGCCGCATAATCAAGATATATCATAGCTTCCTCTTTTCATTATATCCTATTAATTAAGTATAATTAGTATTTATATTTTGTCAAGTGATAAAAAGAACATATAATAGATGCCTAAATAAAGTTGACAATATGAATAAAAATAAATATAATTAGACTAATAGATATTTTTCAGTATATAATAATTTTAATAAGCGATGGAGGTATTAATATGAAGGAATTAAAAGGAACAAGAACTGAAGCTAATCTAATGGCGGCCTTCGCCGGTGAATCTCAGGCGAGAAACAAGTATACATTCTATGCATCAAAGGCAAGAAAAGACGGGTATGTTCAGATTGCTGAAATATTTGAGGAAACAGCAAGAAACGAAAAGGAGCATGCGGAAATATGGTTCAAGCTTCTTCATGACGGGATAGGCGATACAAAGGATAATCTTCTTGACGCTGCCGGCGGCGAGCATTATGAGTGGACAGATATGTATGCCAACATGGCTAAAGAGGCAAAGGCAGAGGGCTTTGACAAAATCGCATACCTTTTTGAAGCAGTTGCTGAAATTGAAAAGGAGCATGAGGAAAGATACAGAAAGCTTGTTTCAAACATCGAGGGCGGGCTGGTTTTCTCACGGGACGACGATAGAATTTGGCAATGCTCGAACTGTGGTCATATTCATATTGGGAAAGCAGCGCCGGAGGTTTGCCCTGTATGCGCTCATCCAAGGGCATATTTTGAAATCAAGGCTGAAAATTATTAATAATCATATTCAGCATAATAGCAATAATGTATATTTAATACAGGAGAATACATGACAGACAAAAAGTATATTTTATTTGACCTTGACGGAACGCTGACCGACCCTTTTGAGGGGATAACAAAGTCGTTTCTTTATGCACTAAAATCTTTTGGCATTGAGGAAAATCAGAGTAATCTCAAGAAAATAATAGGACCGCCTATCAAGGACGCATTCATAGAATATTATGGCTTTGATGAGGAAAAGGCGAGTGAAGCTGTTTTAAAATATCGTGAGCGGTTTTCTAAAACCGGTATTTTTGAGAATTTTCTTTACGACGGGATTGACGATATGCTGAAAGCTTTGAAAAGCTCGGGGCGGGTTTTAATTCTGGCGACATCTAAGCCGATTGAATTCGCTGATAAAATACTTGAGCATTTTAAAATTAAGCAGTATTTCGACTATCTGGCGGGGAGCAGCTTTTCAGGTGAGCGAGGGACGAAAACCGAGGTCATACGCTATGCAATTGAAATCTCGGGGATAAATGACTTGTCCGAGGCTGTCATGATTGGCGACAGGCATCATGATATCGACGGGGCTAAGGCTGTCGGAATCGAATCGGTCGGCGTTCTTTATGGCTATGGCGAGCTTGAGGAATTAGAAAAAGCCGGCGCTGATGCCATTGCCCAAACTGTTGAGGGGCTGAAAAAGCTATTGTTATAATAAAAATGAGCTTGTAACGTGTGTTACAGGCTCATTTAATTTTATTCGCTGAAATATATCCGAGGACAATCTGATATGCCGCTGTGCCGAGGTGAAGCCCGTCGCCGCTATGAAGATTGTCGGGGAGAGCGCCCGCTGAATTGACCAGAGCCGAATGAACGTCTATGTAATAGAATTTCGTATTATCAAGACCGGCGAAATAATTCTTCACATAAGCGTTGTAATCATTTATTCTTCCGTTCGCCTGCCACCTATGGCTTGTCGTCGTCGGCGTCATTGAAACAATGGCGATTTTGCTCTCCGGGCTGACAGCTAGAAAATTGTTGGCGAGCGCTTCAAGATTTTTTGCATAAACATCAGCTTCGGTGATGTTAATATCGTTTATTCCCATCCAAATGTATATGTATTTCGGGGCGGAAAGCCGTATGCAGTCGATAATGCTCAGCGCCTGACCTTTATAGCTGAAGGTATAGTCATAAATCGTTCTGGCACTGACACTCCCCTGAGCAAAAACCTGGTCGGGACTCAACAGTCCCCCATAAACCTTTAACCCCATGCAAACCGAATCACCAACGAAAGCAAGCTGGCTTTCATATTCGGCATCTCGTGGTGAAGGCTGACCGTTGAAGGTTGGAGGGGTAGTTGCAGCAGGGGAGGTCGTCACTGTGGTCGGGGAAGTGGTTGTGACAGAAGCAGTTGTCGAAGCTGTCGTGGTTGTCGTTGTTTCAGGCGGAGGGGTTTCAATAGCTGAAACTGGTGTGCTATATGTAGCTTCAAGGCTAGTCGGTATGTATATATCAGAGCGGACGGAGCCGGAAAAAAGAATTATAAATAATAGAACAGGGATAGTATATGTCAATGCCTTTTTAAAGCGCAAATAAATCGCCCCTTTACAAAAAAATCATGAGGATAGTCAACTATAATTATAGTCTTCTATCCTCGTGAAAATTGTAAATATTTGTAATTAAGCTTAATATTTATCCAAAGTAAATCTGGATGCTGTCATTTTCGGCTAGTCGGCTTGTATACTGTGCGCTGACACCGTTGATTGTCATAATGAGATTCCCCTGAGGGCTTGACAGGTCAAGGTCAATCAAAGTGAAGATTTCGAGGAAGAGGTGAGGGCTTGAGTCACCTTTTTCGGGGAGTGTCATACGCTGTCCGTTGAGGAAAATATTCATGGCTGGGGTGAATTCCGGCTGGGGAGGTGAAGCTGTTGCCGGTTGAGCTTGTGGTGGCATTGTTGAGGTGAAATTTTCACCTATTGAAGCGGGAGCGGGCGAAGCCAAAACAGGCTCTGAAATTTTTGGTTCGAACCTTACCGAAACAATACTGTCGCCGTCACAAAGGAAATACTCGCTATTTAAAATTACCTTCCCCTTCTGGAACTTGAAGCCTTGAGAGTCGAAGGAAATTGCCTTTATAAGCTCGGAAAGCTTTGAAATGGATGTAATAACAACCTCGTCATTACTTTGGATTTGATAGTTGCTGTCAACAACCCTTCCGTTCACGACGGCACAAGTCCCGAATTCATAGGGTGTTCCGTCGAGAGTGATATACTTAGGGCTGACATCCCCCGCTATATCCGAAATCTTCGCCTCGGCAGAAATCCCATTCAAAGCCGGGATAAAGCTAACCCTGTCACCATGCTTGATGGGTGATTCAATTGAAGAGGGAATTCCGTTTATCATCAGCTGACAAGGGGTTGAAATTGTCCCCTTGAACTGCATTTGCTCCCCATTCAGAGAAAATGCAAGATTCTTCCCCGTATGCCCGATAATCTGACGTGTTTTAAAGCCGGCAATCATGAGGAGGTCGAGCGCGTTCATGCTCTTTGTGTCAAAAACACGGAACTTCCTCTCGTTAAGGATTATTGTTGAAAAATCATATCCGCTCTGCATTGTCGCGGTCACGCCGATACCGATAGGGGTTACATATTCGGGGCCGTTTAGCTGTGTGTTCCCAATAACGATATTTTTAATAAAGCTATGCCCGCCGACAGCAACGCGCGTTTCAGGGACGTCGAGCTTTTGAGCGATAATTTTTGGAAGGTCGGGGATTAAGCTCCCACCGCCAACAAGAAAAATGGCGGCAGGGGAAACCCCGTTCACATTAATTATATTCTGGACGATGGTATCAGCGAGAACATCGATTGCCGGATAAATTGCCTTGAAAAATTCCGTCGAGTCAACAGTATGCTCAATACCTAAAATATCACGATAAGCGATTTCACTGGATTTCGCCGAAAGCTTCATCTGCTCAGCCATTTCAAAGTCAACGAGGAAGTGCTTGATAATTTCCTCAGTGATTTCGTCCCCTGCTGTTGTCGCCATTGCATAAGCAACAACACTTCCGTTTCGTGAGACGGCAATGTCGCTCGTCCCCGCGCCGATGTCAACCAGCGCAATGTTAATGAGGCGAACCTCCGGCGGAATTATTACGTTCATAGCGGCGATAGGCTCAAGAGTGAGGCTAGCCACTGAAAGCTGATTCTTATCAGTTACGGCATAAAGGCTTTCAACAACAATGCTCGGCAGGAATGCGGCAATAACGTCGATTAAAACCTTCTTCCCCTTATGACCGACAACGCTTTTAATAGGATAACCGTCAAGCTGATAGCTGATAACGCTATGCCCGACACAATAAAAGGATATGACATCGTCAGCATTCTGTTGCTTGTCGATTTCGGCTTGCGCCTGAGAAACGGCTTCTATTTCAAAGGATTTCTGCATTTCAGAGGTTATAGGGTCAGTGGTGGGGACGTCAAGCTCCATTATAACGTGCTGGGTTTTTAACGCACGTCCAGCCGCGGCGATGGAAACATGAGTGAGGGCGACACGAAGTCGCTTTTCAAGCTCATCCTTGACCTTTTTAACCACACGGGCAACCTCATCAATCTCCTCAATCTGTCCGTCAACCATTGCTCGCTTTGAATGAGAAATTGAAACACATTCAAGTATATGAAAAACTCCGTCAACCTCATTCCCCACTATTCCGACGACATTTCTTGTCCCGATATCAAGTGAAAAAATCAGTTCGCCCTGTTTTTTTCTTTGAGGGCGAGTAGAGGCAGTGGCAGAACGCTTTTGCTTTCTTGAAGCTTGCTTTATTGGTTTTTTTTGTTTAACTTCCATAAAAAGCTCCCCTTTAAAATAAAAAGAGGAAACCAGATTTTCATAATTTCCTCTCAAGTTTATTATATTGTATCAAAAAACTAAAGGCTTTGCAATGTTTTTTGAATGGATAGTGCTATTTCATGAGGGGGCGAGTCGCCATTCACCTCAAAATCACAGTGGCTTTTATAAACAGGCGTCCTGAAATTATACAGCTGTTCTAGCTCGTCCTTAGATTTTGAATTCACTATCGGTCTGTGACTTTCATTTTTTATGCGAAGATAACATTGCTCAAAGCTCGTGTCAATGAAAATTACAACCCCGCTTTTTCTGGCGGCTTGTGCGTTTTCCTCGCTGATTAATGCCCCGCCGCCAGTCGCAACAACTGCCGTTTTCTCGGCTAGGATTTTTAGGTATTTCGTTTCAAGTGAGCGAAAGCCCGCCTCACCGGAGGCTTTAAAAATTTCTGAAATTGAAGCCTTTTCATTATCTTCTATGAAAGTGTCAAGGTCGAGAAATTCACAGCCCAAAAGGGATGAGAGAATTTCGCCGACCGTCGACTTCCCACAGCCCATAAAGCCACATAAATAAACAGCACTCATCGAAAATCCCTCCGGACAATCTCTTCCATATCGTGAATCAGCGCTTGAATATCCTCGTCCTTGTATTCAGCGTTGTCCCATATTTTATGAGCGACAACAGCCTGCCATACGAGCATAGCCATCCCGCCGATGACCGTCTTCCGCATTGCTTCAGCTTTTTTCATTAGAAGTGTTTTGACCGGATTATATATCGCCTCAAAAACGCAGTCAACATTGTCAATCACCTCATCAGAAACAGGACAGGCGTCAGAATTCGGGAACATTCCCACTGGGGTTGAATTAATCAATAAGTCATAATGACCAGAAATATTACTAAGAGTAGTGATATTGACTCTTGCGTCAGGGCATAAAAGCATAATATCACCGACAACCTTTTCAGCGAGGGGGATAGTCCTCTCAAGAACGGCGATAGTGAGGGCAGAGCCGGCGAGACTAGCTTCAATCGCCATCATTCGACCGACACCGCCGCAGCCAAGAAGGAGGACGTCGCCGCCAAGACTCCCGCAGCCGGCTTTAAGAGAGTGCAGAAAGCCGAAAACATCGGTGTTATATCCGATCGCAACACCATCGTTATTGTGGACGCAATTCACGGCACCATATCTTCTGGCGCTGATATCGATATCATCAATAAAGGGGATAATATCCACTTTATGTGGAATTGTAATGTTATATCCAGATAGATTTTTTAAATAGGATATGGAAGAAGAAAGGTCATCGCTGCTGACATCAAAGACCTCATATTCAGCCGGACTTTTTGAAAGCTCGAAAAGCCTCTTATGGATAGGGGGGGACATAGTGTGTTTCAGGCTATGCCCGACCAGTGAAAACTTCCGCATTATTAAACCTCCGAAGCTATTCTGAAAAAAGCGCGCTAAGGGCCTTGTCGAGTGAGGCACTGTCCTCAATATTTGTCGCAGTAACATCTTTAAGCGTCTTTTTAACCAGCCCCGTCAAAACCTTGTTCGGGCCAAGCTCAATATAATTTATAAAGCCTTCATCAAAAAGAGCGTTCAGCTCGCTCGTGAATTTCACAGGGGAAACAATATGCTGGGCGAGATATTTCGGCATATCAGAGGTGTCATCTAATATACCTCCGGTAATATTTGAATAAAAATCAACTTCTGGTTTAGAGAAATGAACATCCTTGATTCGAGACAAAAATTCGTCAGCAGCACTCTGCATTAATTTTGAGTGAAAAGCTGAGGATACATTGAGCTTAATCGCCTTAGCTTTCTTTTCAGAAAAAACCGCAATAGCCTTTTCAACAGCGTCAGCTTCGCCGGCGATAACAGTCTGTGCATTTGAATTATAATTCACGGGAATGACGTAGCCGTCAATCGAAGCACAGATTTTTTCAATCTCGTCTGAGGGGATTCCTATAATAGCACACATTGCGCCGTCTGAAGTTTCGCTCGCCTTTTGCATTGCTTCGCTTCGTGCCTTAATGAGCTTAAAGCCGTCCTCAACAGTAACCATACCGCTCGCAACCATTGCGGCGTATTCGCCAAGTGAATGACCGGCAACAGCGTGAAAAGGGATGCCACTTTCGCTTGCAGCGTGGAACGCACAAAGAGATGTCGCGAAAATAGCCGGCTGAGCATAAATAGTTTTTGAAAGCTCCTCATCAGTCCCGTTAAAGCATATTTCAGCGAGGTCAAAACCGAGAACTTCCCTCGCCGTATCGAAGATGTGCTTCGTTGAATGAAAGCGTTCAGAAAGCTCCTTAGCCATCCCGACATACTGTGAGCCTTGACCGGAAAACAGAAAAACATTTTTAGACATAATAACTATCCTTTCATAAACAGAGGTTTCAAAATTGATTAATAAAATTTTTAGCGATTTAGCTTGACAAAGTACTTGTATTTATAATACAATAAAGGTTACAAAGTGTAATATTTATATATAAAAAATAGTTAATAAATATGAAATATATATAAACTTATAGAGGTAAAAGTAACAAAATATAAATAGAGGCTTTTCTAAATGGTAACAAATTGTTATTTTTTATTAGTTAATATAAAACACTATAACATATTTCGCAGTATAAAACAATAATATTGGGGGGCTTTTTTTGTTAGGTATTAAAATATTAGGCACTGGGGCTTATGCACCGGAGAAAATAGTTACAAACGAGGATTTTACAAGAGTAGTTGAAACATCAGATGAATGGATTTATACCAGAACAGGGATGAAGAAACGTCATATTTCTCAAGGAGAGCCGACATGGTATATGGGAGCTTGTGCCGCAAAGAAAGCTATTGAGGGCGCTGGAATTGATGCTTCTGAAATAGGGCTGATTATAGATACAACTGTTACTCAGGATTATTTTACGCCTTCTACCGCTTGTATTATACAAAATGAAATCGGTGCTAACGGTTCGATGGCTATAGATGTAAATGCTGCTTGTGCCGGCTTTGTTTATGCAATAGACATGGCCAGAAGATATCTTGTAACAGACGAAAGCATTAAATATGCTCTTGTTATAGCAAATGAAAAGCTATCAAAATTAACTGATTATACGGATAGGTCAACCTGTGTGCTTTTTGGGGATGCTGCTGCCGCTTGTGTTGTGGCACTTGACAGCGATACAGTATATACAAGTCATCTTGGTGCGGATGGCGCCGGAGCCAAATTTCTTTTTGCAAAATCTATCGAATGCGATAATCCATTTATGACAGAGGATAAAACTCATATTGAATGCAGTATTCCAGATACAGACAATCATTTTCTTCATCAGTCTGGAAAGGACGTATATAAATTCGCAATAAAAGCCCTGCCTGAAGCGGTAAGGGCGGCTGCTAAGAAAATAAACATGGAAATAGGGGGAATTGATTTTATTATACCACATCAGGCAAATATAAGAATAATTGAAACTGCTGCTGATAATCTTGGGGTTTCAATGGACAAGTTTTATATTAACATGCAGGATTACGGCAACACTTCCAGCGCCAGCATTCCGCTCGCTTTTGATGAGGCAATAAAAGAGGGGAAAATCAAGCGTGGCGACATTGTTTGCTTTGTTGGCTTCGGGGCCGGCCTGACTTATGGCGCGACGATATTTAAGTATTAATATAAATGACATTAAAACTTTTGGAGGGAAAATATGAAAACTAAAATTACGGAGCTTCTAGGGATAAAATATCCAATTATTCAAGGCGGAATGGCTTGGGTTGCTGAAAGCACACTCGCCGCTGCTGTTTCAAACGCCGGCGGACTTGGACTTATCGCCGGAGGAGCGGCGCCAATCAGCTATTTAAGAGAGCAGATAAGAAAGGCAAAGGAGCTTACAGACAAGCCCTTTGGCGTGAACATTATGCTGATGAGCCCTAACGCAGAGGAGCTGGCTCAGCTTGTCATCGACGAGGGCGTTCCTGTCGTGACAACAGGAGCCGGGAATCCGGGGAAGTTCATGGAAGCATGGAAGGCAGCGGGAATTAAGGTTATCCCTGTTATACCGTCTGTTGCGCTTGCTAAAAGAATGGAAAGAGCGGGAGCTGACGCTGTCGTTGCTGAGGGAACAGAATCGGGCGGACATATCGGTGAAATCACGACAATGTGTCTTGTTCCTCAGGTTGCCGACGGGGTTAATATTCCGGTAATAGCCGCCGGTGGTATAGCTGACGGAAGAGGAGTTGCGGCTTCCTTTATGCTGGGGGCGCAGGGCGTTCAGGTCGGAACTGCTTTTCTTGTAGCGCAGGAATGTCAGATTCACGAAAATTATAAGAAGCTTGTTGTCGAGGCAAAGGACACTGACAGCATCGTTACAGGACGTTTCACAGGTCACCCTTGCCGCGGAGTCAAGACAAAGTTCGCTAAAAGACTTCTTAGCTTTGAAAAAGAGGGCGGAACACCTGAGGAATTTGAAGAAATCACAACAGGCTCACTTAGAAAAGCAGCTGTTGACGGCAACATGGATGAGGGTTCTTTCTTATGCGGAGCTATCGCAGGGCTTGTGAATGAAATCGAGCCGGCTAAGGTCATCATTGAAAGAATGTTTGAGCAGGCAGAAAAGCTATTAAATAAATAATTTCTGCGAAAGAAACGAGATTGAGTTTATACAGTAAAGGAAAGGGTGTGGCGGGTATGCTATGGCTGATTTTATTCATATTGCTTGCGAAGTATATGTATAAGATTTTTCCAACAATATTATGGCTGGCTTTAGTGCTTAAAATAGCTAACAGATGCCTGACGCAATCAAATTATTATAGATATAAGCTCAGCAGCATCAGACTGATTCAGCTCGCCAAAAATAAAAAGGCGGTAATATATACATTTGCCACTGTTGCATTTAATGTTTTAGTGATTTTATCAGGGAATTCCTTATATCTTTTGTTAATATTTGCTGGATACCCTATAGTCTTTAGCTTATTAAATAAGACTTTGACTCTAAAAATGAATTTGTGGAGGAAAATATATGTCGAAAACAGCATTAGTTACAGGTGCATCTCAGGGGATAGGTGCTTGTATTGTTAAAAGACTGGCTAAGGACGGATATAATGTCGCTGTGAACTGCTACCCTAGTGATAACGATAAAGCGAAGGCTGAGGCAGTCGCTGAGGAATGCAGGAGTTTTGGTGTCGAGGCTGAGGTTTTCGCCGCTGATGTTTCAAAGCACGATGCCTGTGACGAGATGGTTAAGGTAATAAAGGCTCGTTTTGGAACAATCGACGCTTTGGTCAATAACGCAGGAATAACAAAGGACGGGCTTCTTGTTCGTATGTCAGAGGAGCAGTATGACACAGTTATTGCTGTAAACCAAAAAAGCGTATTTAATATGACGAAGTTCGTTGGCGCTGTCATGATGAAGCAAAGAAGCGGGACTATCGTGAACGTTTCGTCAGTGGCTGGGCTTTATGGGAACGCCGGGCAGTTTAATTATTCAGCCTCAAAGGCGGCTATTATCGGGATGACAATGTCATCGGCGAAGGAGCTGGGCTCAAGAGGAATCACTATCAATGCTGTTGCACCGGGCTTTATTCAGACACCGATGACAGACGCTTTGACAGATGAACAAAAGAATGCTATATTTAATCAAATCGCTTTAAAGAGATATGGTCAGGTTGAAGAAATTGCTGCGACTGTTTCGTTCCTTGCTTCTGAAGGGGCATCATACATAACAGGGCAGACAATCGAAATCAGCGGCGGGCTTTCAATGTAACTTTTAGAAACAATTTATAGGAGAATTTTATGAAAAGAGTAGTAATTACTGGGATGGGGACTATAAACCCACTTGGCAAGAGCGTGAATGAATTCTGGGATAATATCATTGCCAATAAATTAGGATTTTCATTTATCGACCAGTTCGATGCAAGTGAATTTGACGTGAAAATTGTTGGCGCTGTCAAGGATTTTGACCCGACAGAATATATAGAGAAAAAAGAAGCAAAGAGAATGGAAAGGTTCACTCAGTTCGCTGTTGCTTCATCGAAACAGGCAATGGTCGATGCGGGCTCGGACTTAAAAGACCTTGACCCCTTCAGAGTCGGAGTTATAATCGGCTGTGGAATAGGCGGGCTTGAGCTGACACAGAATGAACATAAAAAGTATTTAGAAAAAGGCCCGAACAGAATTTCAGTATTCTATGTTCCGACTATGATAGGGAACATGGCGGCGGGACAGGTTTCTATGGCGACTGGGTTCAAGGGCGCAAATTTTTCAACTGTTACTGCCTGTGCATCGGCAACCCACGCAATCGGCGAGGCTTTCAGAAAGGTCAAGGACGGCTATCTTGATGCTTGTCTTTGCGGAGGGACAGAAAGCTGTATAACTGAATTTGCACTCGGTGGCTTTAATAATATGAAGGCACTTTCAAAGGCTACAGAGCTTGACAAGGCTTCAACTCCTTTTGACGCTGACAGACAAGGCTTTGTTCTCGGCGAAGGCTGTGGAATGCTTGTTATTGAAGAGCTTGAGCACGCAAAGGCGAGAGGCGCTCACATTTATGCTGAAATCGTCGGCTATGGCGCAACAGGTGACGCATACCATATTACCTCACCTTCACCAACGGGAGAAGCGGCGGCTATGGCAATGAAACTTGCCTTTGAGGAGGGTGGACTAAAGGCTGAGGATATTGATTATATCAATGCTCACGGGACATCAACAGACTTAAATGATAAGTATGAAACCTCTGCAATAAAAATCGCTCTCGGCGAGGAACAGGCGAAGAAGGTTGTCATTAATTCAACAAAGTCAATGACAGGTCATCTTCTCGGCGCGGCCGGTGCTGTTGAGGCAATTGTGACTGCACTTTCAATCGAAAACGGAATTGTTCATAAGACAACCGGATATAAAACCCCTGACCCTGAATGTGACCTCGACTATTGTGTTGACAAAAACCGCGAGGTTAAAATTAAGGGAGCGCTTTCAAACTCACTCGGCTTTGGCGGACACAATGCAACAATATGCTTAAAACGCTATGAATAATTAAGGAGATTTGACAATGGCTAAGATAGAAAACTCAATAGAATGCCTCGACGCACTAATGGATAAAATGCTTCAAAAGGGAATCGCCAGTGTTTATGTTAAGGATGGGGATTTTGAAATAAAGGTTGAAACAGTGAGCGGGAAAGTGTCACAGCCTGCACCCTCTCTGTTGGGAAGTCTTCTCCCACAATATCAACAGCAATATATTCCTCAGGCTCCTCAACAGCAAATTCAAACACCTGCTGCGCCTGTTTCACCGCCAACACCAAAGGGGAATGTGGTGAAATGCCCTGTTGTCGGGACCTTCTATTCGGCGGCTTCACCAAAGGACGAGCCATTTGTTAAGGTCGGGAAGACGGTTTCAAAGGGTGATGTTATATACATTGTTGAATCAATGAAGGTAATGAACGAAATCAAGAGTGAATTCGACGGGACTGTTACAGTTATCAATGTTAAAAACGGCGAGGCGGTTGAGTTTGACCAGCCTATTATGATAATTGAATAATAAGGAGATTTTAAAATGGCTGAACCTTTAATGAATCAGGAGCAGATAAAACAGATTATCCCTCACAGAGACCCGTTTTTGCTCATAGATGAAGTTGTTGAAATGGAAATCGGGAAGAGAATTGTTGCAACAAAGCAAATAAAGGCTGACGACTTCTGGTTTAAGGGGCATTTCCCTGAATATCCTGTTGTCCCCGGTGTCCTTATGCTTGAAATGCTCGCACAGGCCGGCGCCGTCGCTATGCTCTCAATGGAGGAGCATAAGGGGAAGATTGGCTTCCTCGCCGGGATTAATGATGCGAAATTCAGAAGACAGGTTGTCCCCGGGGATACACTGACTCTTGAGGTCGAAATCATTAAGGTGAAGGGTCCGATTGGCGTTGGGAAGGCGCTTGCAACAGTTGACGGTCAGAAGGCTGTTTCCGCTGAAATATCCTTTGCATTAAAATAGAAAAATTTTACTCCTTCAAGGAGGGTATAGATGTCAAACGATATAATAACAAATGAGATAAAACAGATTAAAAAGGTACTTATCGCTAATCGAGGCGAAATTGCTGTCCGTGTCATCCGTGCTTGTCGTGAGCTTGGGATTCGAACTGTCGCTGTATTTTCTACTGCGGACAGGAGTGCTTTGCACGCTCAGATTGCCGACGAGGCAATTTGTATCGGGCCTGCAAGCAGCAAGGAAAGCTACTTAAACATCAAGGCGATTTTATCAGCATGTGAAATAACCGGTGCTGACGCTGTTCATCCCGGCTTTGGATTTTTATCCGAAAACGCTAATTTTGCGAGAATGTGCGACAAATGCGGGATAACCTTCATCGGTCCTCGCCCTGAGTCGATTGAAATGCTCGGTGATAAGGCGAGCGCTAAGGAAACCATGAAAAAAGCGGGTGTTCCTGTTGTTCCCGGCTCTGACGGAGCGGTCAACACAATGGAACAGGCGAAAAAGCTCGCTCTTGAAATCGGATATCCTGTTATGGTCAAGGCTTCCGCCGGCGGCGGCGGTCGCGGGATTCGCCTTGTAAATGAGGAGAAAGAGCTTGAGTCACAGATAACGGCGGCGAAGACCGAGGCGCTCGCTTGCTTTGGCAATGACGAAATATATATTGAGAAATTTATTGTCAACCCACGTCACATAGAATTTCAGATTCTCGCTGACACTCATGGGAATGTTGTTCACCTGGGCGAGAGAGATTGCTCAATGCAAAGGCGAAACCAAAAGGTCCTTGAGGAAACTCCAAGCCCCGTCATGACCGAGGAATTGAGAAAAAGGATGGGCGAATCCGCTGTCAATGCCGCTAAGGCAACAGGCTACTCAAACGCCGGGACAATCGAATTTCTTGTTGACAACAAGGGCGACTATTATTTCATGGAAATGAATACTAGAATTCAGGTTGAACACCCTATTACCGAGGCAGTCACCGGGATTGATATCGTGAAGCAACAGCTTTTGGTTGCAAGCGGCGAAAAACTTTCTTTCACACAGGACGAAATTCACTTGACAGGACACGCAATAGAGTGTAGAATAAACGCTGAAAATCCTTTAGAGAATTTCAGACCGTCACCGGGGAAAATCAGTGCGCTTCATACCCCCGGGGGCTTTGGCGTCAGGATTGACAGTGCCGCATATCAGGGGTATGTTATCCCGCCGTATTATGACTCGATGATAGCGAAGCTTATTGTATACGGGAAAACCCGCGAAGAGGCAATAATGAAAATGAGATGGGCTCTTTCTGAATTTATTGTTGACGGCATTTCAACGAACATTGACTTTCAGTTGAATCTGATAAAGCACAAGGCATTTGAAACAGGAGAATATGATATCGGATTTTTGGGCCGGACTCAGATAATATAATTTAATATAATCATAAAAAGGAGGGTGATAACGAATGCTTGAGGATTTATTTTCAGTCGTGAAAACCCGTTTTAACGGTTTTGATACAAAAGCAGAGGAAAAGAAAAAAGCGGATATTCCTTCAGATTTATTGTACAAGTGTACACGCTGCGGAAACGTTGAATTTATGGAGGAGTTTGAGGCTAACAGAAAAGTTTGTTCAAGCTGCAGCTATCATTCGCGACTGACTGCACAAGAGCGTCTTGAAATGACCGTCGATAAGGGCAGCTTCATTGAATTTGATAAAAATATGATTAGCAAAAACCCGATTGACTTCCCTCAATATGAAGAAAAGCAAAAAGAGATAAGAGAAAAAACCGGTCTTAGTGATGCTATAATAACCGGCGAGGCTGAAATCTGTTCTTATAAAACTGTTATTGCAATAATGGATTCAAGGTATATGATGGCATCAATGGGTAGTGTTGTGGGCGAAAAGCTCACAAGAGCCTTTGAATATGCGACCGAGAATAAGCTCCCTATACTTGTTTTTTCAGCTTCCGGCGGGGCTAGAATGCAGGAGGGGATTGTTTCCCTTATGCAGATGGCTAAAACCTCCGGCGCTGTTGCCCGTCATAATGAGGCTGGGCTTTTATACATTAATGTAATGACTGACCCGACGACCGGCGGAGTTACCGCTTCGTTTGCTTCACTTGGGGATATTATTATTGCTGAGCCTAAGGTTTTGATTGGCTTTGCCGGACGACGTGTTATCGAAGGAACTATTAAGCAAAGGCTCCCCGACAACTTTCAATCGGCTGAATTCATGCTTGAAAACGGCTTTGTTGACATGATTGTTGAAAGAAAGCGACTAAGGCGGACTATTTCACATTTATTTAAGCTTCACAACATAAGGAGGACCGCACAATGAACAGCATGACAGCGTGCGAACGCCTTGATATAATAAGACATAAAAACAGACCGACAGTGAATGATTACATTCCGCTTTTATTTTCAGATTTTTTTGAAATTCATGGTGACAGGCTTTTTGGCGATGATGCCGCTATTATGGGTGGTGTCGCCAGCTTCAGAGGGATACCTGTCACAGTTATTGCACAGGTCAAAGGGAGAAACCTCGACGAAAATAAGAAGACGAACTTTTCTATGCCTCATCCGGAAGGCTACAGAAAAGCTCTTAGACTGGCTAAGCAAGCCGAAAAATTTCACAGACCGATAATATGCTTCATTGATACTCCCGGTGCATTCTGTGGAGTTGAGGCTGAAAAAAGAGGACAGGGCGAGGCAATCGCTCGAAATCTCATGGAATTCATGATGATAAAAACCCCGATAATTTCAATTGTTCTTGGCGAAGGCGGGAGCGGCGGGGCTTTAGCTCTTGGCGTTTGCGACGAGCTGGCTATGCTTGAAAACGCATTGTATTCGGTTATATCACCTCGCGGCTTCGCGAGCATTCTCTGGAAGGATGCGCAAAGAGAGCGTGAGGCATGCCAAATAATGAAAATTACTTCCGAGGATTTGTATAAATTAGAGGTCGCTGAAAAAATTATAGACGAGCCTGATGGCGGGGCGCACAACGACCTTGATGCTATGGTTTTAAACATTGGTGAATATTTAGCTGAGGTTATTGAAAGAAAATTCAATTTACCTATTGACGTTTTGTTAAATGACCGTTATACTAAGTTTAGAAAAATCGGACAATTTGAAGATTTTTCAGAATAAGTGATTATATAGTGAGCTTTTGCTCCATATAATATAAAAATGATTTCGGAATGGAGGGAACAATATGGTATTCGAAAAGGTTAGAGATATCATTGTTGACCAGCTTGATGTAGATGAAGATAAGGTTAAGATGGAAGCATCAATTACAGAAGACCTTGGCGCTGATTCACTTGACGTTGTTGACTTGGTTATGTCATTAGAGGAAGAATTTGACGTTGAAATCCCAGACGAGCAAGTTGAAAATATTAAGACAGTTGGGGACATCGTTAAGTTTATTGAAGAAAACATATAGTATGTTTAAAAGCATTAAAGCTCCACACAAAGTGGAGCTTTTTGTTTGTTATATTAGCGAAATAATTAATCGTCAGACTTGATTTTTTTATTAAAAATGATATAATAATTTTATATGCTTTTATAGTGAGTGAAATGAGGTCAGCGGAGTTAATGACCCTCAGACCAATGATAATATAAATATAGATAAAAACGAAAATGGAGTTGACTTTGATAATGGCAAAGAATGATAACAAAAAGATGGTTGAGGCGATAACCTCAATGGACGAGGATTTCGCCAAGTGGTATACCGATATTGTTAAAAAGGCGGAGCTTATCGATTATTCAAGCGTCAAGGGCTGTATGATTATCCGCCCTTATGGCTATGCGATATGGGAGAATATCCAGAAAATTCTCGACGGAATGTTCAAGGAAACAGGTCACGAAAATGTATATATGCCAATGTTTATCCCTGAAAGCCTATTGCAGAAGGAAAAGGACCATGTCGAGGGCTTTGCGCCTGAGGTTGCGTGGGTTACCCATGGCGGGAATGAAAAGCTCGAAGAACGTCTTTGTGTCAGACCGACCTCCGAAACGCTGTTCTGCGACCATTATGCACAGATTGTTCATTCATACAGGGATTTGCCTAAGCTTTATAATCAATGGTGCAGCGTTGTCCGCTGGGAAAAGACAACCCGCCCATTCCTCCGTTCAAGAGAATTCCTGTGGCAGGAGGGGCATACTATCCACGAAACACCTGAGCTGGCTATTGAAGAAACAGAGCGTATGCTTAATGTGTATGCTGATTTTTGTGAAAAATATCTTGCCATGCCTGTTGTCAAGGGAAGAAAAACAGTTAAGGAGCAGTTCGCCGGCGCTGAGGCAACCTATACAATAGAAGCACTTATGCACGACGGAAAGGCTCTTCAAAGCGGAACATCACATTATTTCGGCGACGGCTTCGCAAAAGCTTTTGATATTCAGTATGTCGGCAAGGATAATGAACAGCACTATCCTCACCAGACCTCATGGGGAGTTTCAACTCGCTTAATCGGCGGGATTATCATGACCCACGGCGACGACAACGGACTTGTCCTCCCACCGGCAATTGCGCCGATTCAGGTTGTAATTCTTCCTATCGCTCAGCATAAGGAGGGCGTTCTTGAAAAAGCAAGTGAGCTTCGTGACTTGATTAAAGGCTTCGGCATTCGTGTCAAGCTTGATGACAGCGATAATTCAGCAGGCTGGAAGTTCAGCGAGTATGAAATGAAGGGTGTCCCGGTTCGTCTTGAAATCGGCCCTAAGGATATTGAGGCTTCGCAATGCGTTCTTGTTACCCGACATAATCGCGAGAAGACAATCGTCAAGCTTGAGGATTTAGAAAATGTGATTAACGAAAAGCTTCAGGAGGTTCGTGACGGACTGTATAATAAGGCTCTTGAAAATCGTGAGAACAGAACATGGGTTGCGAAAAATCTTGATGAACTAATTGAAATTGCAAACACTAAAGACGGTTTCATTAAAACAATGTGGTGCGAGGACCAGGCGTGTGAAGAAAAGCTGAAGGAGGTTGCCGGGGTATCCTCACGCTGTATGCCTTTGGAGCAGGAAAAAATCTCGGACACCTGTGTATGCTGTGGGATGCCGGCGAAAAAGATGATTTATTGGGGAAAAGCGTATTAAAATAAAAATGTAAAAAATAGCTAAAATTAGTGTATCTATTATATTATATTGTATAAGATAAGGGTGAGTGTAAATTCGCCCTTATATAATTAATATATCAAAACAGCTGTTTCGACATGCTGTAGTCAGGTTGCACAAAAATGAGATTAAAATTATATAAAAATTTTTATATATATTTTTAAAAAAGTATTGCAATATTGGAAATGATGTGTTAGAATATATCTTGCGTGACTGCACTGCTATTATTTTAATAGCATGATATGCGATGAAGCGAAAGGTTGCTGGCGGTTTGTCAGGTAATTTTCGTGGAGTATGTCCGATTTTAAACCGGGCGACTGTAATAATGAACACTGTATGTGCTTATAGCTTACTTGCGAAAGTTTAAGCTCTGCCCATGTGTGCGTAATTTTAGTCTGTTAATTGTATTAACAATTGCCCCGGAAAACATCATGTTTTTCGGGTTTTTTTATCAGACGACTATGAAACACACGGGAACGTGTTAAGAATTTCAGAGAATATACTGAATGACAGTATATGCCCCCATAATATACCCTTAAGGAGGCGATTAAAGTGGCAGTCAATGAAAGAATCAGAATCAAAATCAAGGGCTATGAACACGGTATTGTTGATGCAGCGGCTACTAAAATAGTTGAGGCAGCAAAGCGTTCAGGTGCTAAGGTATCAGGGCCTATCCCTCTACCTACTGATAAGGAAATCATTACAGTCCTAAGAGCTGTTCATAAGTATAAGGACAGCCGTGAGCAATTTGAAATGAGAACTCACAAGAGACTGATTGATGTTATCAGACCAACAAACGAAACAACAGCAGCGCTTCAAGGTCTTGAGCTCCCTGCAGGTGTTGACATCGTAATGGAAATCAAGTAGTTTCCAACGGAAATCGCTTCAGCGATTTCAGAACGTGTTACACGCAGGTCACGTTGGCATAACGCCAACCAATAACCTAATAGGAGGAGAAAAAATGCAAAAAGGTATCATCGGTAAGAAAATCGGTATGACTCAGATTTTCGATGAAGCAGGGAAGGTTATCCCTGTAACAGTTGTTGAAGCTGGTCCTTGCGTAGTTGTTCAGAAGAAAACTGTTGAAAACGACGGTTACAACGCTGTTCAGCTTGGGTTTGGCGACATTCGCGCTAAGCGAGTTAACAAGCCTCTGGCAGGTCACTTCAAAAAGGCTGACGTTGCTTTAAAGAGAACTTTAAAGGAATTCAGACTAGAAAGCACTGACGCATTAAATGTCGGTGACATTCTAAAGGCTGATACATTTGCTCAGGGTGACATCGTTGATGTTCACGGAACAAGCAAAGGTAAAGGTTTTTCAGGTACAATCAAGCGTCATAACAATGCCAGATTAAAAGAAACTCACGGTACAGGTCCTGTTCACAGACACGCTGGTTCAATGGGTGCGAACTCATCACCATCACGTATCTTTAAAGGAAAAGGAATGCCTGGTCAAATGGGTAACGAAAAGGTTACCGTTTTGAATCTTGAAATCGTCAGAGTAGACGCAGAAAATAATCTTATTGCAATTAGGGGTGCTATTCCTGGTCCTAAAAACGGAACAGTTACAATCACAGATTGCATTAAGAAGGCTTAGTGGAAGGGGGAAGTAAAATGCCTAAAGTTTCAGTATTTGATATGACTGGCAAACAGCTTGCTGACACTGAGCTATCAGATGCAGTATTCGGAATTACTCCTAATAAGGAAGTAATGCACGCAATGGTTGTTAATTACCTTGCTAACCAAAGACAAGGGACACAATCAACACTTACTCGTACAGAGGTTCGTGGAGGCGGAAGAAAGCCTTGGCGTCAAAAGGGTACTGGTCATGCAAGACAGGGTTCAATCCGTGCGCCACAGTGGATTCACGGTGGTATAGCACTAGGACCAAAGCCTCGCAGCTATAGATTCTCACTTAATAAGAAGGTTAAAAGACTTGCTATGAAGTCAGCTCTTTCTTCAAAGTTAATAGACAACAATATCGTTGTTCTAGACGCTATAAAGCTCGAGGAATTCAAGACAAAGAGTGTTATTAAAATGCTTGAAGCATTAAAAGTAACAGGCAAGGCGCTAATCGTTATGCCTGAAGTTAATAACATGATAATCAAGAGCGCAGCTAACATCCCTGGTGTTAAGACAACTCTTGTTAACACACTAAACGTTTATGATATCCTGAACTATGATAAATTCATCGTTGTTAAGGATGCTGTTGCAAAGATTGAGGAGGTGTATGCATAATGATAAAGACTGCACAGGACATTATCATTAAGCCAATCATCAGTGAGCGTTCTATGGAAGGCTTGCAGTTGGGTAAATACACATTTAAGGTTGCTAAAACTGCTAACAAAATCGAAATTTCAAAGGCCGTTGAAGAGCTTTTCGGAGTTAAGGTTGAAAAGGTTCACACAATGAACGTTAAAGGCAGAGAAAAAAGAATGGGAAAGAGCATCGGCTACAGACCAGACTGGAAAAAAGCAATCGTTACACTTGTTAAGGGCGAAAAGACAATCGAATTCTTCGATGGTATGATGTAAGCTTAACAGTTTTAGTGTAATTTATCGTGTAGAGTTTTCTCTACAGGAAAGTATGGGGAGCAAAAGCTTCTCGCAAAACCGCAAAAGGAGTGAAACAAATGGCAATAAAGAGCTTTAAGCCTACGACTCCTAGTAGAAGAGAAATGACAGTAACAGACTATTCTACTTTGTCAAAGGTTGCTCCACAAAAGAGTCTTTTAGAGCCTCTTAAGAAAAATGCAGGAAGAAACAGCTACGGTAGAATTACAGTTCGCCATAGAGGCGGAGCTGCTAAGAGAAAATACCGTATCATTGACTTCAAAAGAGATAAAATGAATATTAACGCAACAGTTCTTACTCTTGAGTACGACCCAAACCGTTCAGCTCATATTGCATTATTACAATATGAAGACGGCGAAAAGCGTTATATTCTTGCACCAAACGGATTGAATATCGGTGACATTGTTCGTTCCGGCGCTGATTCAGATATCAAGCCAGGGAACGCACTTCCACTTTTAAACATCCCGGTTGGTACATTCATTCACAACATTGAATTGTATCCAGGTAAAGGGGCACAGCTAGTTCGTGCTGCTGGCAACATGGCACAGTTAATGGCTAGAGAAGGTACTCACGCTCTTGTTAGACTTCCATCAGGCGAGCTTAGAAAAGTTCCTATCAATTGTATCGCAACTATCGGTCAGGTTGGTAACATCGACCACGAGAACGTGAACATTGGTAAAGCCGGTAGAAAACGTCACATGGGTTGGAGACCAACCGTTCGTGGTTCCGTAATGAACCCATGCGATCACCCACACGGTGGTGGTGAAGGTAAGTCACCAGTTGGACGTCCAGGACCAGTTACTCCTTGGGGTAAACCTGCACTTGGTTACAAGACACGTGCAAAACATCATCGCTCTGATAAATTTATCGTAAAACGCAGAAACGGTAAGTAATATTGAAAGGAGGCAGATGAACAATGGGTAGAAGTATCAAAAAGGGCCCTTTTGTACAAGAGGTTCTGATGAAAAGAGTTCTAAAAATGAACGAAACTGACGAAAAGAAGGTTCTAAAAACTTGGAGCCGTTCATCAACAATTTTCCCAGATTTCGTTGGTCATACATTTGCAGTTCACGATGGTCGCAAGCATGTTCCTGTTTATTGTACTGAAGATATGGTAGGTCATAAGCTGGGTGAATTTGCACCAACAAGAACTTATAAGGGTCACGCAGGTTCTAGGACCTCAAATAATGGTAAGAAGTAGCCGGAAGGAGGAATTCAAATGGAAGCAAGAGCATATCTAAGAAATGCTCGCATAGCGCCTCGAAAGGTTCAAATCGTTTTAGATTTAATCAGAGGTAAGGATACAAAAATCGCTATGGCAACACTAAAGCACACATCAAAGGCTGCCTGTGAATACCTGGAGAAACTTCTTAATTCGGCTATCGCAAACGCAGAAAACAATCACAATATGGATAAGAACAATCTATATGTTGCTGAATGTTTCGTTTGCCCAGGACCAATTATGAAGAGAATAATGCCTAGAGCACAGGGCAGAGCTTTCCGAATTCTTAAGAGAACATCACACGTAACAATCGTTCTAAAAGAAAAGGAATAATGCTGAAAGAGGAGGTAAACTATGGGACAAAAGGTAAACCCACACGGACTTCGTGTCGGCGTAATTAAGGATTGGGATTCCCGCTGGTTTGCAAATAAAAGCACTTTCGGCGACACTCTAGTTGAAGATTACAATGTTCGTAATTATATTAAAAAGAGCTTGTACGCTGCAGGTGTTCCACGTATTGAAATTGAAAGATTTGCAGATAAGGTTAAGATTCACATTCATTGTGCAAAGCCAGGCATCGTAATCGGTAGAGGTGGAGCTGAAATTGAAAAGCTTCGTGCTTCAGTTGAAGCAATGATTAAGAAGCCAGTTGCAATTAACATTATCGAGGTTAAACAACCAGACCTAGAGGCACAGCTTGTTGCCGAATCAATTGCTCAACAGCTTGAGAACAGAATTTCTTTCAGAAGAGCTATGAAGCAGTCAATCGGAAAGACAATGAAGCTAGGCGCCAGAGGAATCAAAACTCGCGTTTCTGGCAGACTTGGCGGAGCTGAAATCGCTCGTGCTGAAAGCTATCACGAGGGGACAATTCCACTACAAACAATCAGAGCTGACATTGATTATGGTACAGCTGAAGCACACACAACATACGGACGTCTAGGCGTTAAGGTATGGATTTATAAGGGTGAAGTTTTAAAGGGAGAAATTCCTCAGAACAAGCCAGCTCGAAGAAATCGCAAAGAAGGAGGTAACAAATAATGCTACTTCCAAAGAGAGTTAAATATCGTAGAGTACACCGTGGCCGCCTTAAAGGAAAGGCTTTGCGTGGAAACACTGTTTCAAACGGCGAATATGGTCTTCAGGCACTTCAACCAGCTTGGATTACTTCAAATCAAATTGAAGCAGCACGTATCGCTATGACACGTTATATCAAGCGTGGTGGTCAGGTTTGGATTAAAATCTTCCCTGATAAGCCAATCACTGAAAAGCCGGCTGAAACTCGAATGGGTTCTGGTAAGGGTTCACCTGAATACTGGGTTGCCGTTGTTAAGCCGGGACGCGTTATGTTCGAAATAGCAGGAGTGAGTGAAGAAATTGCAAGAGAAGCTATGAGACTTGCAATGCACAAGCTTCCGATTAAATGTAAATTTGTAACAAAGCAAGATACTCAAGAGACGGGTGGTGAGCAATAATGAAAGCTAATGAAATACGCGATATGACTGGAATCGAATTGAATCAAAAGCTTGTTGAGCTAAAGAAAGAGCTTTTTAACCTTCGTTTTCAAAACGCTGTTAATCAGCTTGAAAACCCTATGCGTTTAAACGCAGTCAAAAAGGATATTGCTCGCGTTAAGACATTCATTCGTAAGCAAGAGTCCAGCGTGCAATAAACGAAGGGAGGATTAGCTGTGAGCGAAAGAAATCTTAGAAAAACTAGAGTAGGTAAGGTTGTCAGCAATAAGATGGATAAGACTATTGTTGTTGCTATTCAAGACAACGTTCAACACCCACTCTATAAGAAAATTATCAAAAGAACAGTTAAACTTAAGGCACATGATGAAAACAATTTATGCAACATCGGCGACAGAGTTGAGGTTATGGAAACTAGACCTATCTCTAAAGACAAAAGATGGCGCTTGGTTGAAATTCTAGAAAAAGCTAAGTAAAATAAAGTTAAAAATCAATTTTAACCTCTGATTTTCGAAAGGAGGAACGCACTGTGATACAAATGCAAACATACCTAAAGGTCGCTGATAACACTGGAGCAAAAGAGCTTATGTGTATCAGAGTTTTAGGTGGAACACGCAGAAGGTATGCTAACATCGGCGATGTTGTCATTGCTTCCGTTAAAAAAGCAACACCCGGCGGCGTTGTTAAAAAAGGCGATGTAGTGAAAGCAGTTATCGTTCGTTCAGCAAAAGGTCTTCGTCGTGAGGATGGAACTTATATCCGATTTGACGAGAACGCTGCTGTTATTATTAAAGAAGACAAAAACCCAAAGGGCACACGTATTTTTGGCCCGGTAGCAAGAGAGCTTCGTGACAAGGAATACCTCAAGATTTTGAGCCTTGCTCCTGAAGTACTATAATAGGAGGTGTCGTATTATGAATAAACTACACGTTAAAACTGGCGACACCGTTGTTATCCTATCTGGTAAAGACAAGGGTAAAAAAGGTAAGGTTCTTGAAACTTCACCAAAAGAGCAAAAGGTTATCGTTGAAGGTTGCAATATGGTAACAAAACACGTTAAACCAACTCGTCGTGGTCAAGTCGGCGGTATAGTTAAGGCTGAAGGTGCATTATACGCATCAAAGGTTATGGCTGTATGTCCAAAATGCGGAAAACCAACAAGAGTTGCTCATATTGTGAATAAAGACGGAACCAAGTCAAGAGTTTGCAAGCATGAAAAATGTGGCGAAACTTTCTAAGAAAAGGAGAAACGATATGGCTAGATTAAAAGAACATTATGTTAGCAGCGTAGCTCCTGCTATGATGAAAAAGTTCGGCTACAAGAATGTCATGGAAATCCCAAAGCTTGAAAAAGTTGTAATCAATGTTGGTTGCGGCGAAGCTAAGGAAAACAAGAAGGTTATTGAAGCGATTATGTCAGATTTAGCAATCATCACCGGTCAAAAGCCGATTGAATGTAAGGCTAAGAAATCTGTCGCTAACTTTAAGCTTCGTGAAGGTATGACAATCGGCGTAAAGGTTACCCTTCGTGCTGATAAGATGTATGAATTTGTTGACAGACTTTTCAATGTTGCGTTCCCTCGTGTTCGTGACTTCAGAGGAATCAACGGGAATTCATTCGATGGAAGAGGAAATTACTCAACCGGTATTAAAGAGCAACTAATCTTCCCTGAAATTGAGTACGATAAAATCGATAAGGTTCGTGGTATGGATATAAACTTCATTACTACAGCTAAAACCGATGAAGAAGCAAAAGAGATGCTCACATTAATGGGCGCTCCATTCGCTAAGTAATAAGGGGAGGAATCAATCAATGGCTAAAATGGCAATGAAAATGAAGCAACAAGCAGAGCCTAAATTTTCCACCCGTTCTTACAACAGGTGTAAAATCTGCGGAAGACCACATGCTTACCTTAGAAAATTCGGTGTATGCCGTATTTGTTTTAGAGAATTAGCACATGATGGTCAAATCCCAGGAGTAAAGAAGGCTAGCTGGTAAGCACAAGCAAAGGAGGTTAACGGCATGCAAATTACTGATACAATAGCTGATATATTGACCAGAATTCGTAATGCGAGTTCTGCAAAGCACGCAACAGTTGACGTTCCTGCATCTAATATGAAAAAGTCTATCACACAAATCCTTGTTGACGAAGGGTATGTTAAGGGATTCCAATTCATTGAAGACGGAAAGCAGGGTATAATCAGAATTACTCTAAAATACAGTGAGAACAAGACTCCAGTTATTTCAGGTCTTAGAAGAGTTTCAAAGCCTGGACTTAGAATTTATTCTAGCTGTGAGGATATGCCAAAGGTAATGAAGGGGCTAGGAATTGCGGTTGTTTCCACATCTAAGGGAATAATGACTGACAAGAAGGCTCGCGAAATGAATGTTGGCGGCGAAGTTCTCGCTTTCATCTGGTAAGGAGGACTTGAGATGTCAAGAATAGGTAATAAACCAATTAGTGTCCCTGCCGGAGTAGAAGTAAAGGTTGATAAAAACGTTGTTACTGTAAAAGGTCCTAAGGGAACACTTGAAAAGAAATTTTCAAAAGATATGATTATCGCTGTTGAAGGCGGCATTTTGACAGTTAATCGTCCATCAGACGAGAAGACTCATAAGGCGCTTCACGGCTTAACAAGAACATTGATTGCTAACATGGTTGAGGGTGTTACCGCTGGCTTCAGCAAGACACTTGAAATCGAAGGCGTTGGTTACCGTGCTGCAAAGCAGGGAACAAATCTCGTTATGAACCTTGGTTATTCACACCAGGTTATCGTTCCTGAGATTGACGGGATAGCAATTGAAGTTCCACAGCCAAACAGAATCATCGTATCCGGAATCGATAAGCAGGTAGTAGGTCAGTTCGCCTGTGAGGTGCGCGAAAAGCGTCCGCCTGAGCCATATAAGGGCAAGGGAATTCGCTACGCTGGTGAACGTATCATCCGCAAGGAAGGTAAGACTGGTAAGGGTAGCAAGAAGTAATTAAAGGAGTGAGTTACTATGGTGAAAAAGCTTGATAGAGCAGAAGCAAGAGCAAAAAGACAACGCAGAGTTCGTGCAAAAATTTCAGGAACCGCTGAGTGTCCACGCCTTAACGTATTCCGCTCCGCAAAGCATATATACGCACAACTAATTGACGACGTTAATGGTGTGACACTTGCTGCAGCTTCAAGTATGGAAAAAGGCTTTGACGCAAATGGCACAAACAAGGACGGCGCAAGAAAAGTTGGACAGCTCATCGCTAAGCACGCAATAGATAAGGGAATCACTGATGTTGTTTTTGACAGAGGCGGATTCGTATATCACGGTCGTGTTCAGGAATTAGCTGAAGGAGCTCGCGAAGGCGGACTCAAGTTCTAAAGAGGAGGTAATACGTTTGGCTTTAATAGATGCTTCAACACTAGAACTTAGTGAAAAGGTTGTAACAATAAACCGTGTATCAAAAACGGTTAAGGGCGGTCGTATTTTCAAGTTTGCAGCTCTTGTAGTTGTTGGCGACGGAAATGGAATCGTTGGATTCGGTCTTGGCAAGGCGGGAGAAGTTCCTGACGCTATCCGAAAGGGTATCGAAGATGCTAAGAAGAACCTTGTTAGAGTTTCACTAAGAGGAACTACAATTCCACACGAAATTGTTGGCGAATTTGGCGCTGGCAGAGTTCTTATGAAACCTGCTGCTCCTGGTACCGGCGTTATCGCTGGCGGACCGGTTCGTGCAGTTATCGAAGTTGCTGGAATTAAGGATATTAGAACAAAGTCACTTCGTTCTAACAACCCTTGTAATGTAGTTAGAGCAACAATTAATGGTCTTGCTTCAGTAAAATCCGCTAAGGAAGTTGCTGAAAAGAGAGGGAAATCCATTAAAGAAATTATAGGCTAAGGAGGATAAAGCTATGGCAAACGAAATTAAAATTCAATTGGTTAAAAGCCTTGTAGGCAGAACAAAAAACCAGATTGCTACTGCTCATTCTCTAGGTCTTAGAAAAGTTAGGGCAATAACAATTCAACCTAACAATGAGCAAACTCAAGGAAAGATAAAGAAAATATCCCACCTTATCGAGGTAACCGAAGCGTAAGCAAGGAGGTGCGAACAAATGAAATTACACGAATTATCCCCAGCTGAAGGTTCAACAAAAGAACCAAAGCGAAAAGGTAGAGGACACGGTTCTGGTAATGGAAAGACTGCAGGAAAAGGCCATAAGGGTCAAAACGCTCGCTCAGGCGGCGGAGTGAAGCCAGGCTTTGAAGGCGGACAGATGCCATTAGCCAGAAGAATACCTAAAAGAGGATTTAACAACATTTTCGCTACAAAGTATGCATCAATAAATATTTCTGAATTAGAAAAGTTTGTTGATGGCACAGTAGTAGATGCAGAGCTATTAAAAGCTTCTGGGATTGTTAAAAAGACTTGTGACGGTATCAAAATCTTAGGAAATGGTGATATCACTAAAAAGCTAACCGTAAAAGTATCTGCATTTTCTCAGACAGCAAAGGAAAAGATTGAGAAAGCAGGCGGGAAGGCAGAGGTGATTTAGTGTGAGCGTATTTGAAACATTTCGTAACGCATGGAAAGTTCAAGAGCTAAGAAGAAAACTTTTATTCACACTATTCATCATAGTCATTTTCAGAGTCGGGGTTGCTATTGCTGTTCCGTTTCTGGATCCAGGGAAATTGCAGGCAATGATGGGCGATTCAGGGAGCTTTTTAAACTATCTTGATATTCTGTCTGGTGGTTCATTCTCTAAGTCAACTATTTTTGCATTGTCAGTTACTCCATATATCAACGCATCAATCATTATGCAGCTTTTAACCTATGCGCTCCCTCCTCTTGAAAGACTTCAGAAGGAAGGTCCAACAGGAAGAAAGAAAATCAACAAGATTACTCGTATTGTTGCATTGGCCATATCTGTATTCATGTCCTATGCATACTACTTAACCTTGAAGAGTTCCGGTGCTGTTCAGTATAATAACGGCTTTGAAGGCATCTTCACAATGATTATTATTGTAATGTGCTTCACAGCAGGTTCAGCATTAATTATATGGTTAGGTGACCAGATTAATGAAAAGGGAATCGGAAACGGTATCTCAATCATCTTGTTTGCTGGTATTATAGCTCGTGGGCCAACAGAGCTATTAAATATGATTAAGCTGATTGGAACAGGCGAGGCGAAGTATATTATTCTTGTTCCTATTATAGTATTGATTTTTGTCGCAATGATTGGATTCATCATTGTTATGAACAATGCTGAAAGAAGAATTCCGATTCAATACGCAAAGAGAGTTGTTGGAAGAAAAATGTACGGCGGACAAAGCACTCATATTCCTATTAAGGTTGCTATGAGTGGTGTTATGCCAATCATTTTCGCAATGTCATTTATGTCAATACCATCAACACTAGAGCTGTTTTTACCTCCAAAGGATACGACAGGCTTCTATGCTGGATTTTTAAATCTCTTTAGATACACAAATCCGTTCTATGCTATTGTATATTTCCTATTAATAATCGGATTCAACTATTTCTACGTTTCTATGCAATACAACCCAATTCAAATCGCGAACGACCTTCGTCAGAATAACGGAGGAATTCCGGGCATAAGACCGGGAAGACCAACATCTGATTTCATAAAGAGAGTTCTGTCAAAGATAACCTTGGTGGGTGCTGTATTCCTCGGAGTTATAGCTATCTTCCCGATATTCTTCCAGGTTGCATCCGGAGTTAAGGTTGCAATGGGCGGAACATCAATCCTTATCGTTGTCGGTGTTGCTCTTGAAACAGTTCGTACGCTCGAGTCACAAATGATGATGCGTCATCATAAGGGCTTCCTTGAATAAGTAAAGGAGTTTGTTATGAATTTAATATTATTAGGCGCTCCAGGGGCAGGAAAGGGAACTCAGGCAGAGGTAATCTGCGAGGCTCTTAAAATCCCTGCTATCTCAACAGGTAATATTATTCGTGAGGCATTAAAAAATGGCACTGAAACAGGCTTGAAGGCTAAATCCTTTATGGATGAGGGGAAGCTTGTTCCGGACGAGGTTGTTATTGACATAATCAAGGAACGCCTGGCTGAAGCTGATTGTCAGAACGGATTTATTCTCGACGGTTTCCCAAGAACTGTTCCACAGGCCGAGGCTCTCGACAAGATGGGGATAGTAATTGATAAAGTTGTTGAAATATTTGTTCCGGACGAAAAAATTCAAAAAAGATTATCAGGAAGACGAGTTTGTGAAAAATGCGGCGCTTCTTATCACATTGACTTTAAGCCCACAAAGGTTGACGGAATATGTAATGCTTGCGGTGGCAACACTGTAATCAGAAAAGATGATGAGCCGGCAACAGTAATTTCACGTCTGAATGTATATCATGAACAGACAGCTCCGCTAAAAGGCTATTACGATGCTCAGGGTAAGCTTGTTACTGTCGAAGGACAGGAAGAGGTTGCCGACACTTCAAAGCTAACTTTATTAGCAATCGAGGCGTAAGATGATTATCGTTAAGTCCAATACGGAAATTGCAAGAATGCAGAAGGCGGGTAAAATTACTGCCGAAGCCTTGCAGCTGGCTGGTGAACAGATTAAGGCTGGGATGACAACCTTCGAGCTAGACAAGATTATTCAAAGGTATATTACTTCTCGTGGCGCGACCCCTTCGTTCCTCGGATACGGCGGATTTAAAGGGAGTGCCTGCATTTCAATAAACGATGAAGTAATTCACGGTATCCCCGGGCCTAGAAAAATTTTAGACGGCGACATTGTCAGCGTTGACGTGGGGGCATATATTGATGGCTATCACGGCGACTCGGCTAAGACATTCGCAGTGGGGAAGGTATCCGACGACGCACTTGCACTGATGAAGTCAACGGAGGAAAGCTTGTATTTGGCTATTGAGCTTGCGAAGCCCGGTGTCAGAATAGGCGATATTTCGAGCGCTGTTCAGGAGTATAATGAGTCAAGAGGATATTCTGTTGTCAGACAGTTTGTCGGTCACGGTGTCGGGAAAGACCTTCACGAAGAGCCTGAGGTTCCGAATTACGGGAAGGCAGGTCACGGAGTGAGATTAATCGCCGGAATGGTCATCGCAATCGAGCCGATGATTAATCAGGGCGGAGCCGATATCAAGGTAATGCCTGACGGATGGACAGTCAAGACAAAAGACGGTTCGCTCTCTGCACATTTTGAGCATACAATTGCAATTACGGCTGACGGTGCGGTAATTTTAACAAGACCGTGAGGAGGACGTATTGTGGATGTTCTTCAAGGCTCTGTTATTAAATCCAATGCGGGTCACGACAAGAATTGTCACTTTGTTGTGACAAAAATTGATGGCAACATTGTTTTTATCGCCGACGGGAAGGAGCGAAGGCTCGAAAAACCAAAGCGAAAGAACATGAAGCATGTCAGCGTGACTGGCGAAACGATTGATATAACAGATATAACAAACAATAAACTAAGAAAGCTTTTAAATGAATTTGACATTAAAGTGAATAAAACCGCTTTCAATTTCCAAAACTCTAAAAGCTGACCGTACCAACTGGGGAGGTATATTTCATGTCAAAAGAAGACGTAATTGAACTTGAAGGAACCGTTTTAGAAGCACTCCCAAACGCAATGTTTCAGGTTGAGCTTGCTAACGGTCATAAAATTCTCGCCCATGTTTCTGGTAAGCTAAGAATGAACTACATTCGAATAGTTCCTGGCGACAAGGTAACGGTAGAGATGTCACCATATGATTTGTCAAAGGGTAGAATTACCTGGCGTGCAAAATAAGGTGCTAAAATATTATAAGCAAAGTAAAGTGGAAACACTGGGCAGCATTTAAAATGTTGCAAATGAATAGGAGGTATTTCAATGAAAGTTAGACCTTCGGTTAAGCCTATCTGCGAAAAATGCAAGGTTATTAAGCGCAAAGGAAAAATAATGGTAATTTGTGAAAACCCTAAGCATAAACAACGTCAGGGCTAACAGACCTATAAATGGAGGTGCAGCTAAAAAATGGCACGTATTGCTGGTATAGACTTACCTAAGAATAAGAGAATCGAAATCGGTTTAACTTATATCTTTGGTATCGGTCAAAAAACTGCAACAAAAATCTTAACAGAAACCGGGGTTAACCCTGACGTTCGCGTTAAAGATTTATCAGAAGATGATGTTGCAAAACTGCGTGAATATATTGACAAAAAGATAATGGTTGAAGGTGACCTACGTCGAAACGTAGCACTTAATATCAAAAGACTTATCGAAATTGGATGCTATCGTGGTGTTCGTCATCGTAAGGGCTTGCCTGTAAGAGGACAAAGAACAAAAACAAACGCAAGAACACGTAAGGGCCCAGTTAAGACTATTGCAAACAAGAAGAAGTAAGGAGGGATAGAACATGGCTCAAAAAACAGCGAAGAAGACTACTATTAGACGTCGTCGTGAAAAGAAGAACATCGAAGTGGGTGCAGTTCATATCCAGTCCACTTTCAACAACACAATCGTTACTATCACCGACTCACAAGGGAACACAATTTCTTGGGCTAGCGCTGGTGGACTAGGCTTCAGAGGTTCAAAGAAGTCAACTCCTTTCGCCGCACAATCTGCTGCTGAAACAGCTGCTAAGGCTGCTAAAGAGCACGGTCTTAAAATTGTTGAAGTTTTCGTTAAGGGTCCAGGTGCCGGACGTGAAGCAGCAATCAGAGCATTGCAATCAGAGGATCTAGAAGTAAGACTAATTAAGGACGTTACTCCGATTCCTCATAACGGATGTCGTCCTCCAAAAAGAAGACGTGTCTAATTAACACTAGGAGGTGTAACAATGGCAAGATATACTGGTGCGTGCTGCAGAATCTGCAGACGTGAGGGACAAAAATTGTTCCTAAAGGGTGACAAATGCTATGGTGAAAAGTGTGCTATCGTTGCTAGAGGCGAGGGAGCACCTGGTCAACACGGCAAAAGCAGAAAGAAGATTTCTGAATACGGAATTCAGCTTCGTGCGAAGCAAAAGACAAGACGTTATTATGGCGTATTAGAAAGTCAATTCGCTCATTACTTTGAACTAGCTGAAAAGCGTCAGGGTATGGCTGGTGAAAACTTACTAAGAATTCTTGAAACTCGTTTAGACAACGTTGTTTACAGACTTGGCTTTGCCAGCTCAAGAGCTCAGGCTAGACAGCTTGTTGTTCATGGCCACTACACAGTGAACGGCAGCAGAGTTAACATTCCTTCATATCTTTTAAAAGAGGGCGATGTTGTTTCTGTATGCGACAAGAGCAAAACTCAAGACAGCATTAAGAATTTAATTGAAGTGAATGGCGGACGTCCAACTCCAATGTGGTTAGAGCTTGACAAGTCAACTCAATCTGCAAAAATTGCTCGTCTTCCAAACCGCGAGGACATTGACCTTGATGTTGCAGAACATCTAATCGTTGAGCTTTATTCAAAGTAAGCTGATGTTCGCAAAGCGTTGTTTCAATTTTATTTGTCAGGCTTTGCACAAAAGCTTGTTTGGATTTAGCGTAATAGCATAGGCTATTAATCATACGAAAATAATGTAATCGCGAAAAAGGAGGGTTTTAAATGCTTGAGAAAATAGAAAAGCCAGAAATAAAAACAGACGAGCTTAAAAGCAACGGAACATACGGGAAGTTTGTTCTTGAGCCACTTGAGCGCGGCTATGGTACAACTCTAGGAAACAGCCTAAGAAGAGTACTGCTCTCCTCGCTACCCGGTGTAGCCGTTAACTCAGTTAAGATTGACGGAATCCACCACGAACTATCCACAATTCCCGGGGTTAAGGAAGATGTAACAGAAATTATTCTTAACCTAAAGGGTTTGACAGCAAAAATGTACGGGGACGGACCGAAGACTATTTATATCGAGGCAGAAGGCGAATGCGAAGTTACTGCCGGTGATATAAAGACTGATTCAGAGGTTGATATCTTAGTTCCTGATATGCACATTGCAACTTTGGGCGCTGGTGCAAAATTGTATATGGAAATCGTAATTGACAGAGGTCGTGGATACGTTCCTGCTGAAAAGAATAAACAGAATATGCAATCTTCCATCGGTGTTATTGCTGTTGACAGCATTTATACGCCAGTACTAAAAGTCAACTACTCAGTTGAAAACACTCGTGTAGGTCAGATTACTGACTACGACAAGCTCACTTTAGATGTATGGACCGACGGTACTATATCAGCTAAAGAAGCTTTATCGCTAGCAGCCAAACTCCTCAACGAGCACCTTAATTTATTTGTAGACCTGTCAGACGAACCTGTTGCTGACACATTAATGGTCGAAAAAGACGATAAGGGTAAGGAAAAAATCCTTGAGATGACCATTGAGGAACTTGACTTGTCTGTGCGTTCATTCAATTGCTTAAAGCGTGCAGGGATTAACACAGTCAGCGACTTGATTGACAAGTCAGAGGAAGAAATGATGAAAGTAAGAAACCTCGGAAAGAAATCGTTTGATGAGGTTAAGGAAAAGCTGAACACACTTGGTTTTTCTTTGCCAATTGAAGAGGAATAACTTAAAACCACAGGTAAGGAGTGAATATCTATGCCAGGCACAAGAAAGCTCGGCAGAACAACGGACCATAGAAAAGCTATGCTTAGAGCTATGGTTACCTATCTGCTTGAAAAGGGTAAGATTGAAACAACTGTAACAAGAGCCAAAGAGGTTAGTGCTATGACCGAGAAGATGATTACTATCGGGAAGACAAACGACCTACACTCCAAGCGTCAAGTTCTTGCATACGTTACTAAAGAGGACGTTGCTAAGAAGCTGTTCGATGAAATTTCACCTAAATACGCTGAGCGTAACGGTGGATACACAAGAATAGTTAAAATCGGACCACGTCGTGGAGACGCAGCAGAAATGGCAATTATTGAGTTGGTATAATCTAATACAATAATAAAACACCCAGTCTATTAAGATTGGGTGTTTTTTTGCTGCATTTTTGTGCATAAAAATACGGGGAGCGTATATACTCCCCGTATAAATACAAAATAATAATTACAGTTGTATATATTCCTTTGGAACGAAATTAGTTTCCTTTGTCCAAACAGAAGCAACGCCATTTTTTAAGGAATAAACGGTAAAATTCTTGTAGAAGTCTTCAAGCTCTCCGCTTTCCTTCCATGCCTTTAAGAATTTGCGGGAAGGATGCTCTGTAATCTCATCCTTGAATTTTGTATCAAGAATTTCCTCAAGCTCCCCAAAAATACGAACCTGCATGGATTCATAATTAAAGCATAATTCAACCTTAGGGTTGCTTTTTACTTGCTTGCATAAATCTTTGAGAGCTGAGGTATGAAATACTATACCATTCTCATCAGCTTTATACAGCATCATTTCTCGAACTCTCGGCTGGTCGCCCTCAACGGTCGCCAGATGAAATAAAACGGATTTTGTAGCTATGTCAAATATTTCCTGAGCTGTCATAATAAAATCTCCTATCAATTATGCTTTGTTTTCTTCATGCCATGAATACATTTTTCTTAGCTCGTCGCCAACAGCCTCAAGCTGATGCTCAGCGCCAAGACGTCTCATTGAAGTGAAGTGCGCTCTGCCCATTTTGTTTTCTGTAATGAAATCACGAGCGAAGGTTCCATCCTGAATATCGGTGAGAACCTTTTTCATTGCCTTCTTGGTTTCGTCGGTGATTATCTTAGGGCCAGTGATATAATCGCCGTATTCAGCAGTGTCAGATACAGAGTATCTCATATACTTGAAGCCGCCTTGATAGATAAGGTCAACGATTAGCTTCATCTCGTGGATACATTCAAAGTAAGCGTTTTGTGGGTCATAGCCAGCCTCAACAAGTGTTTCAAAGCCAGCCTTCATTAGAGCAGTTACACCGCCGCAAAGAACAGCCTGCTCACCGAAAAGGTCAGTCTCAGTTTCCTGACGGAAGGTTGTTTCCAAAACGCCGGCTCTTGAACCGCCGATACCGGCAGCATAAGCAAGACCTGTCTTTAGCGCGTTTCCTGTTGCGTCCTGATGAACGGCAACAAGACAAGGAACGCCCTTTCCGGCAACATATTCAGAACGAACAGTGTGGCCGGGTCCCTTTGGTGCAACCATGATAACGTCAACGTCAGCCGGTGGAAGAATCTGTGCATAGTGGATGTTGAAGCCGTGAGCGAATGCAAGAGTTTTTCCTGCGGTTAGATTTGGTTCAATGCTTTGCTTATAAAGGTCAGCCTGCTTCTCATCGTTGATTAAAATCATGATAATGTCAGCAGCTTTAGCAGCTTCGGCAGCAACCATAACCTTTAGTCCGGCAGCTTCAGCTCTAGCCCATGACTTGCTCCCCTCATAAAGACCAACGATTACATTAACGCCACTCTCGTGAAGGTTTAATGCGTGTGCGTGACCCTGACTTCCGTAGCCTATAATAGCAACAGTCTTACCGTTTAATAAATTTAGGTCACAATCTTTTGCGTAATGAATTTTTGCCATAATTTTTCCTCCTCACCCATATGGGTATAATTTTATCTAATTACAAAAAAAGTAATTGAATGCGTAAATTGTCTATTTCTTTGCAGTGATGGTTTCACTGCCCTTTTGAATAGCGATAGTGCCGGTTCGAACGATTTCAATAATGCCGTAAGGCCTTAAAATATTCTCAAAGCGAGAAACATGAGCGAAGGTGTCTGATATTTCAAGAGTAATTGTCGATAATGATAGGTCGATAATTTTAGCGCCCATAATCTCAGCAATAGTCATAATTTCAGACCGCTTTTCAGCCGAAACACTCACCTTTATAAGCAATAGCTCACGAGACAAAAGCTCGTCTGGTGAAAGTGTCTTAACCTTTATTACGTCAATAAGCTTGTTGAGTTGTTTTTCAATTTGTTCGACAGTATAATCATTGCCGTCAGCAACAATAGTGATTCTGGAAACCTCAGGGTCGTCGGTCACGCCGACAGCCAGGCTGTCAATATTAAAACCTCTCCGTGAAAACAGCCCTGAAATCCTGGAAAGGACACCGGCATGGTTTTCAACTAAAACAGAAATAGTATGCTTCATTTTTTCACCTTCCTTATAAAGTTTTGTCGTCAGGATTAACAACGCATTCAACAAGGAAAATTCCCTTTGAACCGACAAGCTTCTCAATAGCAAGCCCAGCGCTCTCCTCACTGTCAACTCTCATTGCATTAATTCCATAGGCCTCAGCGAGCTTGATGAAATCAGGGCTTCCATCAAGAAAAACGGCGGTGAGCTTATTTTTATACAAATTTGATTGAAGCTCTCGAACCATCCCAAGACGAGAATTCCGCATAATGACAATCTTAATGTCAATATCATGCTGAACAGCAGTGGCAAGCTCCATCATCTGCATTTGAAACGAGCCGTCGCCACATATAGCAACAACCTGCTCCTCAGGGCTTGCGAGCTTTGCGCCGATTGCCGCGGGGATAGAGTATCCCATTGTCCCCATTCCGCCGGAGGTCAGAAAGCGGCCGTTTTTAACAACAAAATTGTTCGCTGTCCAAATTTGATTCTGACCGACATCAGCGACAACGGTTGACTTTTCATCCATTGCCAGCGAAAGCCTAGAAATGAATTCGCGAGGGTTAATAAACCCAGCCTCGCTCTCAGCGAAAACCTTTTCACGTTTGAGTGCTTTCAGACTTGAGGTCCATTCATCATGCTCCTGCTTATCAATACCGTCTGTAATTTCAGCCAAGATGTTTTTAGCGTCGCCCACGACAGGGATATTGACTGAAAGGTTCTTCCCGATTTCAGCGGGGTCAATATCAATATGAATAATCTTAGTGGTTTCAGAAATTGATTCAGGCGCCCTGACCGCTCTGTCGCCGACTCTCGCCCCGACAAGTATTAAAAGGTCGCAGTCTCGGACAGCGATGTTAGCTGCTTTGCTCCCATGCATCCCGAGCATCCCGAAAAAAAGAGGATATTCGCTTGAAACAGCCGAAATGCCCATCATTGTGGTAACAATAGGAATACTGCATTTTTCAGAAAGCCTTAGCAGCTCGCTTTGTCCCCGTGAGGCAAAAACACCTCCGCCGGCACAAATCAACGGCTTCTGAGCCTCGCTTATTGCTGAAATGACTCGCTTAATCTGGAGCTTGTTGCCCTTTGTTGTGGGCTTATAGCTCCTTATATCAACCTTTTCAGGATAGATAAAATCGATAGGAACATTCTGAACATCCATCGGTATGTCAATGAGAACAGGGCCGGGGCGACCGCTTCCGGCTATAAAAAAGGCTTCCTTAAAAATCCTCGGAATATCCTGTGCATTTTTGACGAGATAGCTGTGCTTCACGAAAGGCTCAGCCGAGCCGGTGATGTCAGCCTCCTGAAAAACGTCCTTCCCAATCTGGTCGGAATTGACCTGTCCGGTGATGACGACAAGCGGGATAGAATCCATATAGGCTGTCGCGATACCGGTGATTAGGTTAGTCGCGCCTGGTCCTGAGGTGGCAATACAAACAGCAGGCAACCCGCTGATTCGTGCATAGCCGTTGGCTGCGTGAACGCCGTTGGCCTCATGACGGACAAGAATATGTCGAATTTTTGAATCCTCAAGGGCATCATAAAAGGGGCAAATAGCGGCACCTGGATAACCAAAGACGACCTTGATTTTCTCCATCTCAAGACACTTTACCATTGCTTCGCTAGCTTTAATCATCCAGACTCCTTCCCTCCACCAGAATAAATTTTAAGAGTTAGAAAAGTATATGGTGGATTACTTTCCCACTTTAAACAAATAAATATGTTTATCTTTTATTATAGAATGAAATGAACAAATCGTCAATAGCAATTTTTCCAATAAAAATGAACTAACTATAAAATAAGTGTTCAATACATAGAATAATAGAAATAGATTTGCAATTAACGCAGTTTTATTGTAAAATATAAGAAAGAAAGATAATAAGGAGGACATTTTGAAGAAGCTAAGTTTTTTAATTATAATGACTATTATTATGACGATATTTGTTGGGTGTTCTGAAATTTCAAAAGGAAAACCACACAGTAAAGATAAATACCCTCAGGAGTTCCCGGTTAATATAAACGGAGTTGTTTTTAGTGAGCCTCCGAAAAAGGTCGCATCCCTTTCACCGGCGGTGACTGAAATTTTATTTGAAATAGGTGTTGGCGATAAGGTAATCGCTAGGAGCACATACTGCAGCTTCCCTGAGAGCGTTTCATCACTCCCGACGGTGGGTAGCCCGGCGAAGCCCGACATTAAGGCAATAATCGCGCTGAAGCCTGATGTTGTCCTGACACAGAGCCCTATCGCTGTCATTGATGTCAGCGAGCTTGATAAGAACGGGATTAAAGTGGTTGTCCTTTCACAGCCAAAAAGCTATTTCGATATTCTGGATAACTATACGATAATATCTCAGATTTTCCTGGGAAATAATAAGGGCCAGGATATGACGACACAAAAAATGTCTGAATTTGATAAGCTTATGCAACAGGCTTCGGATTTAAAAATAACAGACAGCTATGTTTTTATTGTTACACAGGAGCTTGCTGTTGCCACCGGTGATACTCTCCCCTCCAGTATCCTCTCAGCATTTGGGAAGAATGTGGCAAAGGATAAGAAGGATTATTCAATGTCTGCCGCTGAAATAGTCGCGGCGGCGCCTTCGCGGGTTTTTATTTCTAATACTGTTGACATAAAAAAGCTCTCGCCTGAGCTTCAGGCTCTCCCTGCTATCGCAAGCGGGAAGGCAATAACCATCGACTATTCCTTGTTTGAAAAGCCGACGAGCCGACTGGCTTCAGTGGTGAAGGACTTGCTTTCAAAGCTTGGGGCTAACGAAAGCTCAAGCAGCGACGCTGACTCATCAATTACAAAATAGTATCAAAAGGGGGCATTTTGCCCTCTTGTTTTGTATCTGTCTTGTAATAATTGACATGGAATTATAAGGATATTTTATATTGACTTTTTGAACAAAAAAGTTTAATATATTTGTATAATGTATAAGATTGAAAGGGGAAAAACCATGGGCGACGAAGGTCGATTGTACCTCGGTTTATTTTTAGGCATACTGTTTTTGATTTTTAAGGGGTTTTTTACCGCCTGCGAAACAGCTGTAATAGAAGTGAATGATACCAAGATTAAAAAACAGGCGGAAACAGATAAGAAGTCAAAAAGATTGCTTGAGCTGATTGAGCATCCGAACAGGCTTTTAGTTTCATTGTCTGTAATAAAAGCGCTCACCGCTGTGATTATTACCATTATAGCGACGGTTACATTTTATACGCCGTTAAAAAACTTAATCGGCTTAATCGGCTCACACCCTGAAGCTAACGGTATAATGGCAATATTTATTATTGTTATTATTGTTACAGTTATTCTCACAGTATTCAGTGACAGCATACCAAAAAAGCTGGCTCTAAAAAATAGCGAGAGCTTTGCGCTTGATATTGCCGGATTTTTAAAGGCAACAATGCTTTGCATTTATCCGCTCACTAAAATTATCTCTGCTTTTACATTTATATTCGGGAAGCTTTTTGGCTTTTCAAACAGCGCTGACAAGGATGTTGTCACTGAGGAAGAAATTCTCATGATGGTTGACGCAGTCAATGAAACAGGCGTGATTGAGGAAAGTCAGAAGGAAATGATTAACAATGTTTTTGAGTTTGATGACCTTGAGGTATCATATGTGATGACGCACAGGACGGATATTGTCGCTGTCGAAAAGAACTCAAGCATTAAGGAATTGGTAGCTATTGCGATAGATGAGGGGTTCTCACGCGTCCCTGTATATGATAATAGCATTGATAATATAATCGGTGTAATATATGTTAAGGACCTACTCGCTTTCATTGGCTCTGACAATGTTCTTGAGGAGCCTGTTTCTGAGCTGATAAGGGAGATTTTATATATTCCACAGACGAACCGCTGCGGAGAATTATTCAAGGAGCTAACCTCGATGAAGGCTCAGATTGCTGTTGTTGTTGATGAATATGGCGGGACAGCGGGGCTTGTTTCAATGGAGGACCTTGTTGAAGCAATAGTCGGGAATATTCAGGACGAATACGACGATGAAATAGAAGAAATAATCGAAATAGCCGACGGCGAATATAAGGTTTCGGGGACGGCGGACCCGCATGATGTTTTTGAGGAGCTTGGGCTTAGCTTGCCTGATGAGCATGATTATGACACAATTGGTGGCTTTGTGATTGACCTTCTCGGGCATATCCCGTATGATGACGAGCTTCCGAGCATAGAACACAACGGCTATACATTCACAGTGCTGTCAACAGAAGAAAAAAGAATTGAAACTTTAATGGTTGTGAAAAACAAACCAACAGTCTAAGCTTAAAAATATAGAGGTGAAGCAAGCATGGAAAAATACAAATTAAAATTTATAAAGAACATAACGCTTATTCTTTTATGTATGACGACAATTTTGATTACTGCTTGTGATAATACTAATTTTAGATATTTGATAAGTGATTCGGCAATAGAAACAATTAAAGGCTCGGAGGCTGTCACAACTGACACCGCAAACGGGAATGCTGCTTCAACAACAGCAAAAGCAACCAATCCAAATACGGCAAAGGATACAACCACAACAGCAAAAGGTCAGACAACCCAAAAGCCCACCACGACGTATCCGCCGGTAACAACTAATCTTAACGAGACGGTTTATAACTTATCACCAGCCCAAAAAACCGCATACATACAAATACTCAACGGGCTGAATAATTTCAAATCGCCTATTCCTATCACCTGTGATATTACGCTTAGTGAATTTGAGCCGGTATTCATTGCTATTAAGGGGAATGAATTTAAATATCCTCAAATGTCAAACAGCATTACTACATATTACGACGAAAATTCAAAAAAGGTTAGCTCCGTCAAGATTGATTATCTGTGCAATGCGGCACAGACTCAGGCTCTCAACGCAGAGCTTGAGGCGAGGGTCAGCCAGATTTTAGGCGGAATAACCTCCGACATGAACGAATTTGACAAGATAAAATACATACACGATACGATCATAAAAAACTGCACCTATGATGAAAATGCGACGAACGCATATAGTGCTTATGGCGCATTGGTTGAAGGTCGGGCAGTATGCGAGGGATATTCAAAGGCAATGGCAATGCTTTGCAACAGGATTGGCATCGAGTGCGTTATTGTAACAGGCAAGGGCGGGAATCAGGAGCATATGTGGAATATGCTGAAATATAACGGCAACTGGTATCACATGGATGTGACATGGGATGACCCTGTCGGCGTTTCTGATGAGGATTATGTCGGATATGCGTTTTTTAATCTGACAACAGCTCAGATTAAGGTAGACCATTCTATTGACTATGATGCGCCGTATTCAGTCCCGGTCGCAACAGCAACAGAGGGGAATTATTACATATATACCAAAACGTTCGCCCGTTCATACGTTGAAGCAGCCGACATCATTAAAAATGAAGCTATCAGGATTAATGCTTCAAAGGGCACTTTAATAACAATAAAGGTTGACAGCTCGGTATACGACAGTGTTTATAACAAGCTATTTAACGAAAGGGACACAAATGGATATACGAATATCAGCTCGATATTTTATGCTGTTAACACAAAGCTTTCGAACAAAGCGACTCCTGTTTCCTGCTTCCCAAAGGATTCCAGCTGTATTATTTCTATAAATCTGCGTTATTAATAAATAAAAAAACAAGCCATGAATTACCCTCGAGAAATCGGGGGTAATTTAGGCTGAATTTCAAAGCATTATCAATATTAAATTATATAATTGTCCCGCCGCCGACAACAATATCTCCGTCATAAAATACGACTGCCTGACCCGGGGTTATTGCCCTTTGAGGCATGTCAAAAACAGCGGTAACAGTTCCGTCGGAATTCGGCGTTAGTGTACACGGCTGCTCAAGCTGTTTATATCGGGTTCTTGCCTTGACCTTTAGCTGTTCAGTGAGGCATTCGATTGAAATGAAATTGACATCACGAGCGACGAGAGTGTCTTTTAAAAGCTCGTCCTCTTCACCGAGCGTAACAGTATTGTCAACCGGATTTATACCGACAACGAACATAGGCTTCCCGAATGCAAGCCCCAGCCCCTTTCGTTGCCCAATAGTATAGTGCGAAATGCCCTTATGCTCGCCGAGGATATTGCCCTTTGAGTCAATGAAAGCGCCGGGCTGGATTTTTTCACCGGTTGTCCTCTCGATAAAGCCGGCATAATCCCCGTCAGGGACAAAGCAAATGTCCTGGCTGTCGGGCTTGTTCGCATTGATTAGGTCGGAGGAGTCGGCGAGGATTCTCGCCTCGGTCTTTCGCATTTCCCCCATAGGGAAAAGCAGGCGTGAGAGCTGGCTCTGAGTCAGACTATATAGAACATAGCTCTGGTCCTTGGATTCATCAACTGCCTTTTTGAGAATAAACCGCCCGGAACCTTCGTCCTTCTCAATTCTTGCATAATGCCCTGTCGCAAGATAATCACAGTCAAGAGAAATCGCGCGTCTGAGCATTTCGTCAAACTTGACATACCTGTTGCAGTCGATACAAGGGTTCGGCGTTTCGCCCTTTAGATATGCCCTTGTGAAGCGTGAAATAACCTGTTCGTTGAAATTATCCTTAAAGTTAAAGGTGTAATGGTCAACGCCGCAACGAGCCGCCACGCTTTTTGCATCCTCAACGTCAGAAAGCGAGCAACAGGTCTTGGCGGATTTTATCCCGATATCTTCATTTTCAAAAAGCTTCAGGGTGACACCGATAACATCATATTTTTCCTTTAAGAGCAACAAGGCGACCGAGCTGTCGACGCCACCGCTCATTGCGAGCATAACCTTTTTTTTCATAAAAACTCCAATACAATATAGTTTTAACTATAAAAAGCTTAGCACTAATTTTTCAAAAAGTCAACAATTCCAAATGAGGTTTAATTTTATAAAAACAGAGGATAATATTAAAAAGGAGAATGAATATGGAATTTAAATATGAGCCAAACAGGATTTTTTTAAATGACGAAGAAGGGAAGCTTGTGGCTGAAGTGACTTTCCCTGACGTTTCAGAGGGGGTTGTTAATATCAACCATACCTTTGTTGACATATCGCTAAGGGGCAAAGGGATTGCGGGGAAGCTGATGGAGGAGGTCGTAAAAAAGCTAAGGGAAGAGGGAAAGAAGGCATATCCGACCTGTTCTTTTGCTGTTTCGTGGTTTGAAAAAAATGAACAGTTCAAGGACTTGTATGCCGATAAGAAATAGCGAAAGATTATTAAAAAGAGTAGCATTCCCTGATTATGTTTATATATTAATAGTATAAAATATATTCAGATATACGAATGTACGCATGACACGCACAAGCGTATTTCACAAGAAAACATAATAAATTGTAATAATTTTGGTTTTTATGACGATTGACATTAATTTATCAAATAACATATAATTAAAGGGTTGATGAATAATACTTTACAATATTTTTAGTTACAATTAAATATAAGGGGAGAATACTTGTGAATACTAAAGTGGTTAAATTCGGTGGGAGTTCGCTTGCTGACGCAAAGCAGTTTAAAAAGGTTGCTGACATTATTTTTGCTGACAAGTCTAGAAAATATGTGGTTCCGTCAGCTCCGGGGAAAAGATTTTCTGATGACACTAAAGTGACTGATATGCTGTATTCCTGTTATGACCTGGCGACAAAATCAAGCAATATTGACGACGAATTTTCTAAAATTAAGGATAGATACAACGGAATAATCTCAGACCTAGGGATTGAGCTGTCGCTTGAAAAGGAATTTGAAACGATAAAAGCCGGCTTTATCGGGAAGGCTGGACGCGACTATGCGGCATCACGAGGAGAATACTTAAACGGAATAATTTTAGCGAAATACCTGGGCTTTAATTTTGTTGACCCCGCTGAAGCAATATTCTTCACAGAAAACGGGAAGTTTGATATGGAGAGGACCAATGAGGTTTTAGGGAAAAGACTATTAGCTCTTGAAAATGCGGTGGTTCCCGGATTTTATGGGGCAATGCCAAATGATACAATCAAGACATTTTCACGAGGCGGCTCTGACATTACGGGTTCAATCGTTGCCCGTGCCGTCAACGCTGAGGTGTATGAAAACTGGACTGACGTTTCAGGCTTTTTGATATGCGACCCGAGAATTGTCGAGAACCCTGAGGCGATAACCACAATAACCTACCGTGAGCTTCGTGAGCTTTCATATATGGGCGCAACAGTTCTCCACGAGGACGCAATTTTCCCTGTTCGGAAAGCGGGCATTCCTATTAATATCAAAAATACAAACGCACCGGAGGACGCAGGGACAATGATAGTTGAATCTGCCTCGGCGGAATCATGCAAATATACTATTACCGGTATTGCCGGGAAGAAGGGCTTCGCTGTAATTAATCTTGAAAAGGATATGATGAACAGCGAAATCGGCTTCGGGCGGAAGGTTCTTGAGGTTTTTGAGAAAAACGAAATTTCATTTGAGCATATGCCTTCAGGGATTGACACAATGAGCATCATCGCTAACAGAGCTGATATTGAAGCCAAGGAAGAAGAAATATTAGCGGGACTAAAGAGGAATGTGAACCCTGACCATATTGAAATCGAGCGTGACCTTGCGCTTATCGCTATAGTTGGACGTGGGATGAAATCAACACGCGGAACAGCGGGGAGGATTTTTTCGGCGCTGGCTCATAATCATGTCAACGTTAAAATGATTGACCAGGGGTCAAGTGAGCTGAATATAATTGTCGGTGTGAGCGAAGCTGATTTTGTGAGTGCAACAAAAGCGATTTATGACATATTTGTTATGCAACAGATTTAGTCCAAATTAAGACAGAAAAATACTAACATAAACGCAAAATCATATTACAAAAATGTAGAGAAAATGATATTTCCCTACATTTTTTATGGTTATTTTTAAACTGTTTTGGTAATAATATATGTAATAATAAATATTAAAATAGTGTGTTAGTTAAAACCTACAAAAGTAAAAAATATTAAAAAAAGTGTTGTGAAAAATACAAAATAGTGTTATACTAAAAAAGAAAATTAAAGGAAATACAAATTTAGGGGGAAATTAATATATGTTTAACAAAGACATTGGAATAGATTTAGGAACAGCGAATACGCTTGTATATATGAGAGGAAAAGGAATAATAATCCGCGAGCCTTCTGTTGTCGCAGTTGACGCCAGAAGTGAAAGAGTTCGTTGTGTCGGACAGGAAGCGAAGGATGTTATCGGGAGAACTCCTGGCTCTATCGTTGCTGTTAGACCATTAAAGGACGGCGTTATCGCTGACTTTGATTATACCACAAGTATGCTTCAGGAATTCATTAAAAAGGCATTAAACGGAGCTATTTTTGCTAAGCCTCGTGTAATAATCTGTATCCCTTCCGGCGTTACCGCTGTTGAAAGACGTGCTGTTAAAGAGGCGGCTGAGAGTGCCGGAGCTAAGAGAGTTTCAATAATTGAAGAGCCTATGGCTGCTGCTATCGGGGCTGGTCTTCCTGTGGCTGAACCGACGGGGAGTATGATTGTCGATATCGGCGGTGGGACAAGCGAGGTTGCTGTTATTTCCCTTGGCGGTATTGTTACCTCACGTTCTGTGAGAGTTGCCGGCGACGAGTTTGATATGGCTATTATAAATTATATAAAGAAAAAGTATAACCTACTAATCGGTGAAAGAACAGCTGAAAACGTTAAAATTGCTATCGGCTCGGCTTTCCCTAGTGAAAACGACTCAACAATGGATATAAAGGGAAGAAACCTTTTGACAGGCTTGCCTGAAAATATCAATATTACGTCAACAGAGATTCGTGAGGCTCTTGCTGAGCCGCTTTCTCACATAATTGAGGCTATTAAAACCACACTTGAGAGAACTCCGCCTGAGCTTGCCGCTGACATTATCGACCAGGGCATTACTCTTGCCGGTGGCGGAGCATTGCTGAAGGGGCTTGACCGACTAATCAACAACGAAACAGGTATGCCTGTATTTATCGCTGAAAATCCTCTTGATTGCGTCGCTGAAGGAACAGGGAAGGTTCTCGAAAACATAGAAAAGCTTCACGACGTATTGAATGACGACGTTAAATATTAATATATGAATTAGCTTTGGGGCAGGCAGATGTGTCTGCCCCTTTTTAATAATTGTATGAGGTGACAAGAGTGAAGGATTTTATCCATAGCGTTAAATTTAAAATTCTGGTTGGCATTCTGGCTCTTCTGGTTGGAATTATGCTATACGCAGCAAAAACAAGCGGGGACACATCGTATGTTTCTTCGTTTTTTGGCGCTATTTTTTCACCGATTCAGAAAGTTTCAACTACCATCTCAAACAAGGTTTCAACAACACTAGATATGCTTGTCAATTCAGACGATTATTACAAGGATAATCAGGAGCTGAAGGAAAAGCTGAATGAAATGTATAATCAATTGGTTGATTATAAGAATATTAAGGATGAAAATGCTCAGCTCAAGGAGGTTCTCGGACTTAAAGAGCATAATCCGGACCTCAAATTTTCACCGCCATGTAAAATAATCGGAAGAACAACAAATGACCTGTATCAGTCGTTTTTCATAGACAGGGGGAGCCGCGACGGGATAAAGCTTCGCGACCCTGTTATCACGAAGGAGGGCTTGGTCGGTATAGTCAGCGATGTTCAGCTGACCTATTCAAAGGTTACGACGGTTCTTTCGCCACAATTCCCAATCGGTGTGTATAGCGTTGACGCGAATGTTCCGGGTACAATTCAGGGTGACCTCGAAAGCGCTGAAAAAGGGCTGACAAAAATGCTTTATATCAGCCGTGACAGCAACATTAAGACAGGCGATGTTATTGTTACTTCAGGGACCAGCGGGCTTGTCCCAAAAAACAGGATTATCGGGACTGTTGAGGAGGTTTCACCTGATAAAGGCGGGCTTTCTCTTGTTGCAACAATTAAGCCTATTGTCAATATTGAGAGCTTAACAGACGTTTTCGTTCTGGTTGGATTTGAAGGGCAGGGTGACGGCTTTGATGAACACAAATAGCAGAAAAGTCAGAACGAAGCTTGCGATAAAATGGGTTATATTCTCCGTCATAATTATTCTGGCGTTCATTTTTTCAACAACAGGTAATAATCATTTTGCGAAGCCTTTGTTATTAATTCCGATTGTTGTATGTATTAGCATTGATGAAAATGAGCTTATTTCTGGGATAATCGGGGCTGTATGCGGGCTTTTGATTGACATGTCCTGCGGCAGATTGCTAGGCTTCAATGCTATCTTGATAATGGTTTGTGCCGTATCCAGCTGTCTTTGCTTCAGACATTTAATGAGAAAGAATTTTTTGAATGCAATGGCGCTCACCGCAATAATTGCCATCATACAGGGGGTATTTGACCTTTTGTTCTATTATGTCATGTGGAATACCCAAGGCTACATGATTGTGCTTAATAAAATCACGATTCCGTCGGTAATATTCACTGTGATATCATCGCTCATAATATATTTTTTATTTAAAAAGATAGTATCCTTATTCGCCGAGAGGGAAATTGTTGTTCTGGAAGATAACAGATACACCGCTGACAAAAAGTAATAACGGGAGGGTTTATGAACAAGCTTTCAAAAAAAATCAGAAGTATTTCTTTAGTCATTTTGCTGGTTGGAGCTTTTGTATTTTCTATCCTTCAACTAATGAAATTTCAGATTGTTGAGGGCGAAGACCTCAACATGCAATCCATAAAAAAAACCTCAGGCACTCAGGAGGTTATTGCGCCACGAGGTGAAATTATTGACAGCCAGGGGAACCCGCTTGTTAAAAACGAAGTGGGCTTTAATGTAATCATTGACGCAGCATACTTCCCGGCTGATATTCAGCAGCAGAATACGATTATTCTAAAGACGGTTAATCTTTTAAAAGCATCTAACGTCGCTTGGGTTGACACCATGCCAATTTCAAAGGAGAAGCCATACAAATTTATTGACAGCGACCCGACACTTGTGTCAAAGCTGAAAACGAATCTGAGGCTTAATTCCTATGCGACCCCCGACAACTGTATGGACAAGCTGATTGAATTGTATGCAATTTCTCCGGATTATACTCAGGAAGAGATAAGGACAATAGCGGGGATTCGTTATGAAATGCTCGCCATTAACTTTTCGCTAAGCAACAATTATACCTTTGCTAAAGGCATTCCATCATCCATTGTTTCAAAGGTGAAGGAGCTTTCATATTCATTGCCGGGGATTGATATTAATGAGGTCCCGAATCGTGTATATGCCGACGGGGCGATTTTTCCGCATGGGCTGGGGACGATAGGGCCAATCTATGCTGAGGAAATGGGTTCGCTCAAGGAGCAAGGCTATAAAATGAATGATTTCGTCGGGAAGAGCGGCATCGAAAAGATTATGGAAAACCAGCTCCGCGGGACAAACGGGACAAGGAATGTTCTAATCGGCCCAAACAAACAGGTTGTATCTATTGAGGATACTAAGCCGGCTGTTGCGGGGAACACCGTTCAGCTCACTTTTGACGGGAAGTTTCAGTCGAAGGTTCAGAATATTCTGGCCAATATAATAGAAGGACAAAAGAAAACGACAATAGGGAAGAATGCGAATGCCGGCGCTGCTGTTGTTCTTGATGTAAAAACCGGTGCAGTGAAGGCTATGGCGACCTATCCAAGTTTTAATATAAATGATTATTCAACAAATTATACTCAGATTGCGAACGATATAAACAAGCCGTTAATCAACAGGGCTATAGACGGAATATATCGTCCGGGCTCAACCTTTAAGACTGTGACAGCTACAGCCTCACTTAACGAAGGGCTTATTGATGAAAACACGAAATTCACCTGTCAACAAATATATAAATATTCCGATGTTGAAATGAAATGCACAGGCTATCATGGAAGCATAAATGTCGTGACGGCATTACAGGTATCCTGCAATATCTTTTTCTATCAGGACGGCGAAAGGCTCGGGAACGCTCGACTTGTTGATTATGAGAAAAAGTTTGGGCTGACTGTTCCGTTGAATTTTGAGCTAGGCGGGAAGCAAGGTTACGCAGCGTGTCCCGATACCTTTCAAACCTTCGGTATGACATGGACGCCCGGTCAACAGCTTCAGGCTTCAATCGGTCAGTCAGAGGTCGGAGTAACACCGCTTCAGATGGCTGTTCAGGCAATGACTATTGCCAACAAGGGTGTCAGATACCGCCCATACATCATTGATTCTGTTGTGAGCTATGACAGAAGCAAGATAATCAGCAAGACTCAGCCTGTTATTGAAAGCACCATCGAGGACAAAACAGGGAAAACCTTTGACATAGTGAAGCAAGGCATGATACTTGCCGCTAAAAACACAGATGCTTCTCCTTTTTATGATAACTACGCAGACAAAAAGAAGGATTCCTTGAACGGGCTTCCTTTTGAAACAGCAATAAAAACGGGAACACCTCAGACCTATGCTGAAAATGTAACAAACAACTGTGTAATCGGATTTTATCCGGCACAGAACCCTGAAATCGCATTCTGCGTCTATGTTGAGAATGGTGATTATTCAAAATATGCGGTTAGAAGAATTATTGACGCTTATTATGGCTATGATCAAGTTGTGCAGAATGACCAAAGTTCACTGGCAGATTAAAGTAAATTCAACAATTATTTCTGATTGAGCCAAAATGTCTTTTACAATTTCATAGTTTTGTGATAAAATTATAAAGGAATAATAGAAATAAGTTTCAATAATTTAAAGCACTAAAGTGGTGTTCAAGATAAATTTGATAATAATTTTGAAGCAAGCTAAAAATAAATATATTATATAACAGTGAAAGACGAAGGAGAGCTTATTATGAACATCGCACTAATTGCACATGATTCTAAAAAAGAGCTTATGATTCAGTTCTGCATCGCTTATTGTGGAATTTTAAGCAGACATAACATTTGTGCAACTGGAACAACAGGTAAGCAGGTTGCGGAGGCGACCGGGCTTAACATTCAAAAATATTTAAGCGGAAGACAAGGTGGCGACCAACAGATTGCCGCTAGAATCTCATGCAATGAAATTGACATTCTGATGTATTTCAGAGACCCGATAACACCAAAGCCGCACGAGCCGAACGAGCTTAACCTGCTCAGACTATGTGACGTGCATAACATCCCGCTTGCAACAAATATAGCAACAGCCGAGGCATTGATACATGCATTATCTCGTGGTGACCTTGACTGGCGTGAAATTGTCAACCCAAAGAGAAGCTAAAATATGCAATAATTAATATAAAGCAATGACGGGGAAAGTAGCGTTTCTTAGCAACAAAGAGAGGTCGTATTTGGTGAGAGCGACTTTGCGAAGGGAAGGTGAAGGACACCTCTGAGCTTATTGCGTGAAATTCAGTAGCGTAATACGTATCAGGCGTTAACGATATTCGAGTGGATATTCTGTCAGCTGACGGGTATCAATTAGGGTGGTATCACGATTTTTTAAAGTCGTCCCTTGTCTTTTAGGGGCGATTTTTTTGCATATTTAAATATGAAGGTGGTGGCACAATGAAGATTGAGAAATTAAAAGCCGAGGATTTAGCCGAGCTTCTTGAATTGTATAAGGAGCTTGTTGATTATGACAATTCGCTTCTGACAAGCCTAAGAGTATACCAGAAAATATCAAGGGACAACAATTATCATCTTCTTGTCGCTAAGGAGAATGACAGAATTATCGGCACGGTGCTGGGCATCATATGTCACTCAATCCCACTTCTCGGGATGCCCTTTATGGTTGTCGAGGATGTTGTTGTAAAAGAGGAGTTCAGACAGCAAGGGGTAGGCAAAAAGCTTTTTGAAGAAATTGATAAAATCGCCTTACATAATAATTGCGCCTATTCTATGCTAGTTTCATCGGGGAGAAGGCAGGAAGCACACATATTTTATGAAAATCAAGGGTATGACGACCCGGTTAAAGGATTTCGGAAAAAGTATTATAAATAGTGGAGGTTAAAATGGCACTAATTACACAAAGACCAAAAGGAACACAAGATACAATCCCGGCGGAGGCATATAAGTGGAACACAGTCGAATCGCTCGCTCGCGAAACAGCGGAGCTGTATGGTTTCAAGGAAATTCGGACTCCGACCTTTGAACAGACAAGCCTTTTTGAGCGCTCGGTCGGCGACACAACAGACGTGGTTCAGAAGGAAATGTATACAGTAACAGCCAAGCAGTCGCTAAAGGGTGATAAGGACAGCAGCTTCACTCTCAGACCGGAGGGGACAGCCGGTGCGGCTCGTGCTATCATCGAGAATGGAATAATCAACGAGGCTCTGCCACAAAAGGTGTATTATCTCATTTCATGCTTTCGTCATGAAAAGCCACAGGCGGGGCGACTTAGAGAGTTCCACCAGTTTGGCGTCGAAATGTATGGTAGCTCGTCGCCTTGTGCTGACGCTGATGTAATTGCACTCGCAAAAAGCTATATTGACAGGCTTGGGCTAAAAGGAATAGAGCTTTTTATCAACTCAATCGGCTGTAAAACCTGTCGTGCGAAATATCACGAGGCTTTAAGAGAATATTTTGAGTCTAAAAAAGAAGAGCTGTGTGAAACCTGCAAAACGCGTCTTGAAAAAAACCCGATGAGGATTCTTGATTGCAAGAGCCCGATATGCTCGGGGATAGCAAAGGACGCTCCGGTGATTTTAGATTTTCTTTGTGAGGAATGCTCTGACCACTTTGAAGCATTAAAAGCTAACCTAAATGCGATGGATATTGAGTTTTCGATTAACCCAAAAATAGTGCGCGGACTTGATTATTATACAAAAACGGTTTTTGAGTTTATTACCACATCCATCGGCGCTCAGGGGACGGTCTGCGGCGGCGGGCGCTACGACGGGCTTATTGAAGAAATCGGCGGGCCAAAAACCCCGGCACTGGGCTTCGCAATGGGGCTTGAAAGGCTTATACTGACAATGGACAGTCAGGGCTGTGATTATATTCAGCCACGAAGCTGTAACCTTTTCATTGCGACTATGGGGGACAAGTCCTTGACAAAAGCAGTAAAAATGACAAAAAACCTACGTGATGAAGGCTTTTGGGTTGAATACGATGTCATGGGTAGAGGTTTGAAGGCACAGATGAAGTATGCCGACAAAATAAAAGCCGAATTTTCAATGGTGCTTGGCGAAAATGAGCTGGATACAGGGAAAGCTAACCTTAAAAATATGGCAACAGGCGAGCAGACAGAAATCTCACTGGATGACAGGTTCGTCGAGAGCTTTTCAAATATTCAGATGGCTAATATGCTCGGCAGTATATTATAATAATATTTTTTGATTATAATGGAGGGGAACAATTTGATTAGTCGCGCAAAATTTTTTATGAAATCAGAATACACAATGGAAACTGTAGTAATTAACACCAAGACATATAAAAAGGATAAGGCTCTGATGAAATCCGAGGAGCATTCTGCATTGGTTGTCATCGGGTTGATAGCGCTCGGTGCAGTTATAGGCATTCTGGTTGGGTTCTGGAAAAACGGGCTTATTGCAATGGCGGCGGGCGGGTTAATCGGCTATATTGTGAATTATTTTAGAATTCCGCGTGACGTCGAAAGCCACCTTGAGGCTATTGAATATACATCGGAAGAAACATATGAGGAAGAAGATAAAAATTAAGGAGAATCGAAATGGCTGATACGATGAAAGGGCTAAAGCGCACACATTATTGCGGCGAAATCCCAAGGACGGGTGAAGTGACAGTTTGCGGTTTTGTCGCGAAAATAAGAGATTTGGGGAACCTGATTTTTATAGATTTAAGAGACAGGACGGGGCTTGTTCAGCTTGCCTTCAATGATGGGACAGCGAGAGAAATTTTTGAAAAGGCAAGTCATTGCCGAAGCGAATTTGTCCTGATGGCGAAGGGGACAGTCAGCGCTCGTGAAAGCGTGAACAAGGATATAAAAAATGGCGATGTTGAAGTTATCGTCACTGATTTAAGGGTTTTGAGCAAGGCACAGACTCCTCCCTTCGAGGTTTCTAATAGTGCGAATGTGAAGGACGAGCTAAAGCTGAAATACCGGTATCTTGACCTGAGAAATCCCGAGCTTCAAAAAAATATGATTATGCGTCATAATATCGCGAAAGTTGCCAGAGAGTATTATTATGATAATGGCTTTTTAGAAATTGAAACACCTATGCTTATCCGTTCAACCCCAGAGGGCGCGAGGGACTATCTTGTTCCTTCGAGGATTCACGACGGAATGTTCTATGCCCTTCCGCAGTCGCCACAGATATACAAACAGCTCCTCATGATTTCGGGCTATGACCGCTATATTCAGCTGGCACGTTGCTTTAGAGATGAGGATTTAAGAGCTGACCGTCAGCCTGAATTCACACAAATCGACCTAGAGATGTCTTTTGTTGACGTTGACGATATTCTTGAAATGGCTGAGGGATTTGTTAAAAGGCTTTTTAAGGAAATTCTTGAGGTTGAAATTCCGACACCGCTCACGAGAATGACATATGCTGACGCCATGAATAAATATGGCTCGGATAAGCCTGATACTCGCTTTGGTATGGAAATTCAGGATATTTCAGAAATAGCAAAAGAAACTGATTTTGCAGTTTTTTCAAATGCAATAAACGACGGCGGGAGTGTTCGCGCAATTGTTGCGAAAAATTCAGCATTGACACTGACACGAAAGGAAATTGACAAGCTCACTGAACAGGCAAGAGGCATCGGAGCTAAGGGGCTTGCGTTCATTCGCTGGGTTGAGAACGAGCCAAATTGTTCGTTTTCAAAATTCCTAAAGGAAGGTCAGCTTCAGCAGATTTTAGATTCGCTCGGCGCTGAAAAGGGCGATGTTATACTTATTGTTGCCGATAAAAACAAGGTTGTTCTTCCAACACTCGGCGCATTAAGACTGACGGTCGGGAAACAGCTTGGCATAATTTCAAAGGGCTACAACTTTTTGTGGATTACCGAATTCCCGTTCTTTGAGTGGGATGAAGATAGCCAGAGCTGGCTCGCAATGCACCATCCCTTCACAATGCCGATGGACGAGTGCCTGCCGCTGCTTGATACCGACCCGGGAAGTGTTAGGGCAAAGGCATATGACCTCGTTTTAAACGGAACAGAGCTGTCTTCAGGCTCAATCAGAATCACAGACTATGAGCTTCAACAGAAAATGTTCCGCTCACTTGGGCTGACTGATGAGGAAATCGACGCAAAATTTGGATTTTTGGTTGAAGCATATAGATACGCATCGCCACCTCACGGCGGAATGGGCATCGGGCTTGACAGACTGGCGATGATAATGTGCGGGGCGGACAGCCTCAGAGATGTTACTGCTTTTCCGAAGGTTCAGAATGCGAGTGAGCTTATGAGCTCCTGTCCGGCGACTGTTGACAAAAAACAGCTTGACGAGCTTCATATCAAAATTAACTAATTGAATTTTTTAAGAAATAGTCATTCAAGATATGTAATTATAAGCTGGAGTGAGAGGCTTCAGCTTTTGGTTACTATTAACACAAAAAAACACTTGACATAGGCGATTGAAAGTGATATAATAATTAAGCACTCAAAAAAGGGTGTAAATGAATATCGCGGAGTGGAGCAGCACGGTAGCTCGTCGGGCTCATAACCCGAAGGTCGTTGGTTCGAATCCAGCCTCCGCAACCAACGTAAAACAGGCGTTTTCAAGTAATTGAAGACGTCTGTTTTATTGCTCTAAAGTTAGAAAAAACCAACTAAAAACCAACTATTTTAAAAAAGTTTACAAGAGATAACAAAAAGGTTGTGCTTTAATTCTTTATTTCATTTCATCAGAATATGCCTTCACTTTATCCTTTAGTGCTTTTTTTGCTTCAGCTGTAAACTGAATTTTGTCCACAAATTTGTTGACTTTTTCATTAATTAATTCTGCCGATAATCCTTCATTTTTATAATCCTTTA